>ONQL01000009.1 GCA_900319985.1 uncultured Methanobrevibacter sp.
ACTCCTGGAACTCATGAAGTTGAAGTTATTTATTCAGGTGACAGCACTCATAATGCAACTGTTACAAATGCTAATGTGACTGCTCCTAAGTATGATTCTTCTTTCGAAGTGATTATTCCTGTGGCTAAGGAAGGTGAGCCTGTCAATATTACTGTTAAAGTGCCTGAGAATGCTACTGGTGTTGTGACTGTTAGTGTTGATGGTAAGTCTTATAATGCTACTGTTGTTGATGGTACTGCTGTTGTTGAGGTTGGAAACTTGACTGCTGGTCCTAAGACTGTTGTTGTTGAGTATTCTGGTGATGATAATTATACTTCTGGTTATGCTGTTGGCAATTTCACTGTTGAGCCTGCTATGATTGTTCCTGATGTTAGTGTTGTTGATTATGGTAATGGTACTGTTGTGGTTGTTGTTGGTGATAATGCTACTGGTAATGTCACTGTTACTGTGGATGGTAAGAATTTCACTGCTGATGTTGTTAACGGTACTGCTGTTGTTGAATTGGATAATGTTGCTCCTGGAACTCATGAAGTTGAAGTTATTTATTCAGGTGACAGCACTCATAATGCAACCACTACAAATGCTAATGTGACTGCTCCTAAGTATGATTCTTCTATTAACATTACTGTTGGTGAAATCAAGTCTGGAGAAAATGGTACTGTTGTTGTTGAGTTGCCTGAAGATGCTACTGGTAATGTAACTGTTAGTGTTGATGGTAAGTCTTATACTGCTGAGGTTGTTAATGGTACTGCTGTTGTTGAGGTTGGAAACTTGACTGCGGGTCCTAAGACTGTTGCTGTTGAGTATTCCGGTGATGGCAATTACTCATCTGGTTATGCTATTGGTAACTTTACTGTTGAGCAGTCTCCTGTTGTTCCGGAATTTGCTGTGATTGATCAAGGAAATGGTACTGTTGTGGTTGTTGTTCCTGAGGATGCTAAAGGAAATGTTACTGTTACTGTGGATGGTAAGACTTATACTGCTGAGGTTGTTAATGGTACTGCAGTTATCGAATTGGATGATGTGACTCCGGGCACTCATGAGGTTGAAGTTGTCTATTCTGGTGATGATAAGTATGCTAATGTCACTAAGACCGAGACAATCACTGCTCCTAAGTATGATTCTCCTATTAACGTTACTGTTGGTGAAATCAAGTCTGGTGAAGATGGTACTGTTGTTGTTGAGTTGCCTGAAGATGCTACTGGTAATGTGACTGTTTACATTGATGGTAAGTCTTATACTGCTGAGGTTGTTAATGGTACTGCTGTTGTTAGGGTTGGAAACTTGACTGCGGGTCCTAAGACTGTTGCTGTTGAGTATTCCGGTGATGGCAATTACACTTCTGGATATGCTGTCGGTAACTTCACGGTCGAACAGTCCAAAGTAGACCCTGATGTTACTGTAGTTGATCAAGGAAACGGTACAATTGTAGTCGTTGTTCCTAAAGACGCTACTGGAAATGTCACAGTCAAGGTTGGGGACAATACATATAATGCCGCTGTCGTCAATGGTACTGCTACATTAACATTGGACAGCCTAACTCCTGGCGAAAACAGTATTGAAGTAATTTATGGTGGAGATGACAAATACTCCAACGCAACATTCAGTCCAATTGAAATCATAACAGTTCAGGGAGGTGTCGGCGAAGACACTGTCATTACCGTAAAAGTTCCTGAAAATGCAACAGGAAATGCAACAGTTGAAATTGACGGCATAAAATACACATCAGAAATCATAAACGGAAGTGCAACATTCAGAATCAATAATCTGACTGCAGGTACAAAAACAATTGCTGTCGGATACGAAGGCGATGAAAACTATGCTGGAAAACAGACAATAACCAATGTAATCGTATCCAAAGTCAAATCCGCTGTAAGCGCAACAGTCACAGACATTAATGTTGGAGAAAATGTAACTCTGACAGTATTTGTTCCTGAAGATGCCACAGGTCAGGTATTGGTTGATATTGATGGTGTAGGATATTATGTGAATGTAACAAAAGGTACAGGAACTATCCAAATACCTCGCATGCCAAACGGAATATATCCTGTAAATATAACTTATGTCGGTGACGACAAATATCTGCCAAGCAGCAACTGCACAGAATTTGATGTAAATAAGATTCCATCATATGTGATTCCGAAAGCAACCAACATTATGGTTGGTGAAAACGAAATCATCGTGTTTGAAGTTCCATCAGATGCAACAGGAAATCTCACTGTTGTAATTAATGGTGAGAAGTTCACATTTGACATTGATGAAATATTGGGCGTTCCATTTTATGATGTCGGTAAATTTTCTGTAGCTGTCAGTGACGGCAAAGGAATACTGGTGCTTTCAGGTCTTCCAATGGGAATCTATGATGTAACAGTAACATATAACGGAAATTACAAATACCTTAAATCATCAAATTCAACCAGATTCACAGTAAACGAAAAGGAATCAGAAGTCAATGTCGTTGACCTTGGAAACGGAACCATTAAAGTATTTGTATCAGACAATGCAACAGGAAATGTAACAGTCAAAGTCGCAAACCAAACATACGTTGCTGATGTCATCGACGGAGTTGCAGTAATCAACCTGGACAATGTGCCTGCCGGAGACCATGATGTTGAAGTGACCTATTCAGGGGATAATATGCATGCTCCTAAAACCGTTGATTCTAAAGTAAGCATTCCTAAAAAGCAAACTCTGATAAGCGTTGATACACAGGATATTTTCGTTGGAAACAAGGAACACATTGTTGTAACAGTTTCTAAAGATGCAACAGGCATCATATCTATTGAAATCGATGCCATACAATATAATGCTACAATTAAAGATGGAAAGGCAGTATTTGACGTAAGCGGATTGACTGCAGGCAGCAAAACTGTGGCAGTAACTTACTGGGGAGATGCGAATCATGATGCAAACTTCACTACTGGACAATTTGAAGTCAAAAAACGCACTTCAACTGTTGATGCGGTTTCAAAGGATATCACAGTTGGAAAAGATGAAACTATAAAAATAACATTCCCTCAGGATGCAACAGGCCGTGTAACAGTTACTATTGATGGTGTGGACTATTCTGGTGAAATAATTAATGGTAAGGTTAACATAGTCATTCCAAATCTTCCTGCTGGAAAATATGTTGCTATCATAACCTATGAGGGCGATGACAAATACCTGTCAAGCACTACCAAAACAAAATTTGAAGTAAGAAAAAATTCAGCGCCTGTTTCCGCCAATGAGGACTATATTAAAATTGGAGATGACGGAACTGTTGTTGTAAATCTTCCAAGTGATGCAACAGGAACCGTAACAATAATTGTCGATGGTCATAAGTACACAATGCCGGTTATCGACGGTAAAGCGGAATTTAAGATTCCTGGATTGAATAAAGGTGATCATGATGTGATTATCCGTTACTCCGGTGACGATAAATATGCTGCTAATGAAACAGTAACTAAAATTGTTGTATTTGATGATAATAACGAAACTCATAATAAAACTCATGAAAACGCAGCTCGGGCTTTCAATGATAAAAATGGTATATCTCTATCAGATTATCCGACAGGTAATCCAATTTTAGTGCTGCTGATTATGATTTTGGCTATGGGCACAACACAATTGAGAAGGTTTAAAAAATAACTTTTCTTAATTTTTTATCTTTTTAAGCCTTTACAGATACGAGTTGGGAGTTATTTTTTATATTTTCAAATTTAACTATCAATTTATTTTAATTAATGCTAGGTAATTTTCATAGTATTGCTTTTATTATCAATTTAATTAATCATTCTTTTAATTATTTCGTGGTGAAAAATCATTGGAAAATTTCAATTTCCCAATAAAAAAAGAAGAGGTGTTTGAACCTCTTATTTAATGTTCACTTTTATTTTTTTGATGGATGCTTTGTAAGTTGAATCTCCAGAAAATTTGACTGTTGCTATGTATTTGCCCTTTTTATTCAGCTTGATTTTGAATTTAACAAGGTTTTTGTTGTTTGTTTTTCCGGAGTATATTTTTCCATTAATTTTTAAAGTTACTTTTTTGCCTTTGTAAAGGTATGTCTTTCCATCGTACTTGTTTTTGGATGTTTTTAAAGTCACGCTAATGATTTTTGTTTTGGTTTTTACATTAAATGTCTTGGATGACGCTTTAATGGAAGTTGTCTTTTTAGTTATGGTCAATTGGGATGTTTTAAGAGGTGCTGGATTGTATTTCTCATCACCATCAAATAAAACTGCATAGTTGTAGGTGTTGCTTGCGGCTAAAATGACCTGCAATTTGGCAATTCCATGATTGTCTGTAATTGAGGTATAAATCTTTCCATTAAATGCAATTTGAATGCTTTTATTTTCCAATACGTTTCCATCAATATCTTTTAAGGTACAGGTTAAATATCCTCCTTTTTCTCCCGCTTTAGTATCGCTTGCAATTAATTTTGCTGAATTGATTTCAATTGATGTGTTCTGTTTTCCGTTGACGGTCAATGTTTTGGATTTTTCGTCTATTTCTTCGAATCGATTGTTATAAAACTTTATTTTGGCATCGTATTTTCCAGCCTTTAATCCGAAAATTGATATGTTGGTTGTATCTTCATTAAGCTTTCCGTATAGAGTCATATTATTGAGTTCTATTAGGCAAAAATCTATTTCGCTGTCGTTTAGTGTTATGCTGATGACTGCCTCTTCGCCTTCGGATATTTCAGATGTATTAATGATAATTTTGGATGAATTTTCTTGGGATAAATCTGATTTGAATGCAACATTGTCTAGATAAACAATTATTTGCACATCTTCACTTTTTGGAGTTAATGTTGTTTTAAAGGAACCATTTTCCAATTCTCCGACATTATTTTTAAGAATTCCTCCAACTGCATCCAACTGTAAAACTTTGACAGGTATTGAACTGATATTGTTTTGATTTTTGGTATTGTTCCACTATAAATCAATGTAGATGTTTATGTCCTTTCCGATTTCAATGCTTTCGGCATCTGTTGAAATTTTAAGTTCAGCATATGTTTTGATTGCTGCTGAAGATGGCAGATTTTCAATCAGTTCATTAATTCCTGTGCTGTTTGTAATCCAGAAATTGTAGTTCAAATCCACGCTTTGTGATATTGAATAGATGCTGGTGTCTATTGTACAGTAGTTTGCGGTTGCTTCAACGCTTTCAAAATAAAGTGATTGTCCGTCAACTGTTGTTATTCCATCTGCAGTGTTGTTAATGAATTCACAGGAGAATATATTTATTTTTCCAGTGCCTCTGTTTAGGGATAATGCTCCTCCACGAGCACCGTAGCCTGAAGCATCATAGATTCTGTTGTTTTTAAATGTTGAATTGTATAAATCCAAACTACAATCCCAGGTGTAAATGGCACCTCCGTATGATCCTCCGGACAGGTGGCCTGCTGCAACATTTCCTGTAAAATCACAATTTTCAATGTAGGTATATGAACTGTCTTGTGTTCTGATGGCTCCCCCATTCCTCAATGCTTTATTTTCTATAAAAATGCTGTCGTATATGTACATTTTTCCAAGATTGGATAGTGCCCCACCATCGGCGGCATTTTTACGAAATCCTGAAGAATTTGTAACGTTTGCAACATTATTTTTAAAGGTACAGTTGGTTATTGTGACTCTTCCGGTATTGTCGATTGCACCTCCATTTGCTTTATTTATTGCACAAATGGAATTGTTTTCAAATAGGCAGTTTTTAAAAGTTATTGTGCCGTCAATATTTGTGAATACTCCTCCAAAAACTTCTTCACTTTCGCTTTTGAAGTGGTTTACAAAAGAGATGTTGCTGAAGGAATATGTTCCGCTATTCACGGTGGCAAATGTGTTTGTGTTGTCTCCGTCAATGATGGCTTGCCCTACTCCGATGAATGAAAGTCTTGTAGTGTAGTTTGAAAGGATAATGTTTGAATTTTCTTCGCCCTTAAAGTTGCCGGTCAGATATATTGTTCCTTCATTGTTTATGATTCTGAGGGCATCAGAAATGCTTTTTATAGGGTCATCCGCTGTTCCCTTACCTTCACTGCTTCCGGCAGATGCATCTACATAGACTGTTGTCGGTTTTTCATTTAATAAATTTGCGTCTCGGTTAATTTCGATAGTTTCTTGATTATTATCGACTGAAAGTTCTTGGCTTTGATTAACTATAATATCTTCAGATGCAAATGTTGTTTGCATTATTAAAAATATTGCTAGGGTTATTGTGAAAACTAGGCCAATTTTTGTCATTTTTTTATTTGAAATCATAAAAATCATCAATTAATTTAATATTGATACTAAATTTCATTGAATTGCAATTAATTATATATCGTAGTATCAAGAAATATTTATTTTGTTTTGAATATAAAAATATTTTTCAAAAATCGCTATTTTGTGTTATGTTGGCGAAAAAATGTAAGTTATTCTATCTAAATATTTTTATATGGTTTTTAACAAATACTTATTAAAAGTATATGTGGTAATTATGGTTGAAGGGTATATGATAAATTGGGTGTATGTAATTCTTCTGTTTATTTTAGGATTCATTACATATTATAGAAAGTCACTGGATTTATTCGGTACGGCAGTTATGATTATCATGGGAGTCGTTATTATTTTTTCAGCCGGTGCCAATTGGCTGGTGCTGATTGTTCTGTTTTTAATAATGTCTCTTCTTGCAACAAAATTCTCCAAAAAGTATAAGATGTCTTTAGGGGAATTTGAGGGAAGAAGAACTTCCAAAAATGTTATTTCCAATGGTGTTGTGGCCTGTTTTATGGCGGCATTCGGAGGATATTACTCTCCTTTTGTGGGCGGTTTCATCGGTGCAATCGCAACGGCGACCGCTGACACATTAGCTTCCGAAATCGGCGTATTGGATCAGCATCCACGTTTGATTACAACCTTTCAAAAGGTGGACCCCGGTACAAATGGTGCGGTTTCTCCGTTAGGTACTGGAATTGCAATTGTAGGTGCGGCAATAATCGGTGTTGCCGCATACTTTTTAGTAATTGTTCCAGAGCCGTTGTCTGCAATTTTGGTTGCAATTGTTTCAGGAACTGTGGGTTGTTTCTTTGACAGTATTCTGGGCGCTCTTTTTGAAAATCAGGGCTGGCTGACCAACGAGCATGTCAATTTGTTTGCAACAATTGTAGGGGCTCTTGTCGGAATATGTTTGATGAACATGTTTTAATTTTTAAGATTGTTTTTTTCACAAATCAGTTTCTACTTTTTTAAACTCAAATTTAAATAAATTATTTTAACTATTAGACATAAAAATTATATTAGTATATTTTATTAGGTGATATTTATGAAAGGTCTTATTTTGATTATGGATGGTATGGGTGACCGTCCGATTAAAGAATTAGGAAATAAAACTCCTCTTGAAGCCGCTAATACTCCAAATATGGATAAAATGGCTGAAGAAGGAATTACTGGAATCATGGACTCAATAGCTCCAGGAATTATTCCTGGAAGTGATACCGCACACCTGTCTATTTTAGGTTATGACCCTTATGAGGTATATACAGGAAGAGGTCCCTTTGAGGCAAACGGAGTTGGCGTTGATGTCCTGCCTGGAGACATTGCATTCAGATGCAATTTCTCAACTGCTGACGAGGATTTGATTGTTACCGATAGGCGTGCCGGAAGAATCAAGGAAGGAACCAAAGACATAGTTGATGTGCTCAACACTATGACCTTGGAAGACTATCCTGATGTAAAAATCATTTTCAAGGAATCAACCGGTCACAGGGCAGTTCTAGTCTTAAGAGGAGAAGGACTTTCCGGCAAGGTAAGTGATGCTGATCCTAAAGTCGAAGGCAATAAGCCTAAGGAAGTAAAAGCATTGGATGACACTCCGGAAGCTGCAAAGACTGCAGACATCTTAAACAAACTGGTTGTAAAAACTTATGAAATGGTTAAGGACCATCCGGTAAACCTGAAAAGAATTGAAGAAGGATTGCCTCCGGCAAACATTGTAATTCCTCGTGGTGCAGGAGAAGTTCCTGTTGTCGATTCATTGAATGAAAAATATGAAGTGAACTCAGCATGTATTGCAGAAACAGGCCTTATTATGGGTATCGGAAGATTTGCCGGAATGGACATTATTGAAATGGAAGATGTCACCGGCGGAATCGACACCAACCTCGACAATATTCGTGACACTATAATCGATCAGGTAAAAAACTCTGACCATGACTTTTTCCTCATTAACATTGACGGCGCTGATGAAGCGGGCCATGACGGTCAAATCAAGGAGAAAAAGGAATTCATTGAAAAGGTTGATGAGGTTGTAATGAGCGAACTCATAAAACTTGAAGATGTTTACATTTACTTGACTGCTGACCATTCAACACCGATTTCCGTTAAGAATCACTCAGGAGATCCTGTACCTGTCGTGATAAGGGGTCCTGAAGTCAGAACCGATGATGTATGTGAATTCTCAGAACGCGCATGTGCAAAAGGAGGACTTAACAGAATCAGAGGTGCTGACGTGATGAATATAATGATGGACTTAATGAACTATGCCCACAAATTCGGAGCTTAGGTGATAAGATGGTAGCTAAAAAACTGTTCGGAACATCAGGAATTAGGGGAAAAATAGGCTCTGAAGTAACTTGCGAACTTGCATTGAATGTCGGTAAATCTTTAGCTTATTATCTTGGTAATGAAGGCAGTGTTGTGCTCGGATACGACACAAGAAACACCAATCAAATGCTGGACCAGGCAATCTGTGCAGGATTGCTTGAAAGCGGAGTCGATGTAATTAAAATTGGTATGGTTCCAACTCCTCTGGTCGGTTATGCTACCGAAAAATTAGACGCCGATGCCGGAATAATGCTTACAGCATCCCATAATCCTTCCCAGTATAACGGAATAAAACTGTGGAATAAAAATGGAATGGCTTATACTTCACAGCAGGAAGAAAAAATTGAGGAAATTTATGCTGATAAGCAATATTGCTCTGTAAGCTGGGATAATGTAGGTAATCTGAGCTTCAATGAAGAAATTAAAGGTCAATATATTGATGATTTGGTGGCTATGGTTGACATTGAAGAAGGCTTGAAAGTTGTTGTTGACTGCGCATCAGGAGCCGGAAGCGAAATATCGCCTTTAGTATTTAGAAAAGCAGGATGTGAAGTGACAACCCTTAACTCACAGCCTGACGGATTTTTCCCTGGAAGAAACCCTGAACCGAATGCTGAAAACCTGCAGACATTAATGAAAACTGTTGTGGCTGTTGGAGCAGACCTTGGAATAGCCCATGATGGTGATGCAGATAGGATGATTACCGTTGATGAAAACGGTGAAATATCTCCATTTGACTCTCTTCTGGCTTTGATTTCAAAGGAATTTGACGGAGATGTTGTGACAACTGTCGATGCTGGATTATGTATGGACGAATCTGTAAAAGGCCAAGTGTTCAGAACTCCTGTTGGTGACGTGAATGTGGCTGAAGTGATTATTGAAAAAGATGCAGCATTCGGCGGAGAGCCTTCAGGAACATGGCTGCACCCTGACTTCTGCATGTGTCCCGATGGTATCCTATCTGGATTGAGAATGGCCGAATTGGTATCCAAAAAGGGCAAGTTATCTGACCTTCTGGCCGAAATTCCGTCTTATCCAAACATCCGTGAAAAGATAATCTGCTCAAAGGAAGCTAAAGTCAAAGTCATGGAAAACATGGAAGAGCTGCTTAAGGATGCTTTTGATGATGTCGCTGATGTAAATTCACTGGATGGTGTCAGATTGACTTTTGCCGATGACAGTTGGGTATTGGTAAGGCCTTCCGGTACAGAAGACTATATAAGAATAACTCTTGAATCCCGTGATGCCCAAAGGGCAGAAGGGATTAAGGAAATTTGTGTAAAAATAATTAATGAAAATTTATAGATGATTTCATTCATCTAACTCTTTTTTTCTTCATCTTGCAGTGATCTTTCAAGCTCCTCAGTTGAGGATTTCGGTGAAATTTTTTCTAGAATGGATGATCCGTAATGCGGTAAAATCACAAGTCCTATGATTGTAGGCATCCAGAATGAAATTACCCTTTCGATAACTGTCACAGGTGCTGTTATTGCAGTTGTAATTCCTGAAGTTGAGTATAGGTAAATCATGGTTCCGTCAACCGCTCCAAGACCTCCAGGAAGCAGAGGTATCATTCCGATAAGTGAAGCTACAATGAACACTTCACCGATAAGGCCGTAGCTGGCTTCAGCTCCAAATCCTAAAAATACGAAATATACTCTGGAAATCTCTATAAACCAAACCAAAAAGGACAGGGGGATTGTTGTGAACAGTATTTTTTTATTGGACATTAGGTTGGTCATTGTATTTTGAAAACCAACAATGTTTTCATGAATTACCCCTTCTATATCATCGGAATCCTTTTTAAATCGTTTGACTATTTTTAAAATCAATCTTTCAATTTTGCTTCCAAAACTCAGGTTGATGCACATGTAAATGAGAATTGCCAGGATTATCACGATTGCAACTGCCGCTATAATCATGATGATAATCATCCAGCGCGGAATATTCGGTTGGAAACTTAATGAAAGTACTGTAATGACAGTTAAAACAATGAATGGGAATGTATCCAAAACCCTGTCTGCCACTACTGTAGCAAAAGTTTCTTTTATGGTATGGTCATGCTCTTTTGCAAGGATATATGCCCTTACAGGCTCTCCTCCACCACGGCCTGACGGGGTGATGTTGTTGATTGCAAGCCCTACCATTGTAATCGGGAGCAATTTTTTAAAGCCGATGTCTATATTGGCCTGCTTGTTGAGAAGTTGCCAACGCAGGTTGTACAAAAGAAAAGTAATTATTTGAAGAGCGATGGCTACTCCTATATATCTCATATCAGCTGTTTTTAAGGCTTCAATTATCTTGTCGACCCCGATAATTGCCAGCATTGCTGCAAAAATCAGGATACTTACGGATAGAAATATCAATGTTCTTTTGTCCATTGATATTTAGTATTATTTTTCATCTTAAAAATATGTTTGGTTGCTTTTTCATATTTTTGATATGTCGTGAAAAATAGATTGGTTGGATTTAGAAGAAATGTTTTAAAAAAAGTATTGGAAAATAAAAGTTGTAGAAGAAATTTTATTCTTCTTCTACGATAAATGCGTCTACTCCAAGAGCTGCGCATTCTGGGCAAACCCAGTCATCAGGCATATCTGCAGGAGTTTTTCCAGCTGGAATGTTGTATGCAGGGTCTCCTTTTTCTGTATCAAATCTGTATTCGCAGTGTAAACATACATATACGGTCATTTTTACAATCTCCTTTTAAGTTTCACTATTAATAATTTAGTATAATAGCTAATTATATTTTGACTCTATTTTAACTAATATTTAAAATTACTTATTTTTTTAGGAAAGTTAATTAATAAGTAATGAGTTAAACATATATTATTATAAGATAATTTTATAAGGGGATAGAAAATGAAAGCAATAATTTTAAGTGCTGGTGAAGGGTCTAGAATGAGGCCGTTAACACTTACTAAGCCTAAGACCATGCTTCCAGTCGCTGGAAAGCCAATCATCCAGTATAATATCGAATCATTAAGAAACAATGGAATTACAGATATTTTATTAATCGTACGTTATAAGGAAGAGATGGTTCGGGAATACTTTGGAGACGGCAGTGATTTCGGCGTTAACATTACTTATAAAACTCAAAAAGATTTCCTGGGAACTGCCAATGCAATTTCCTATGGTGAAGATTTCATTGAAGATAGCCTAATCGTTTTAAATGGGGACATCATTTTGGATGATGAGATTATCAATGAAATCATCAAAAAATATAACTATATGAGTCCGGACACTCTGATGGTTCTGACTGAAGTCGAAGATCCTTCAGCTTTCGGTGTTGTGGAGATTGATGACGGCAATGTCAAAAACATTGTGGAGAAACCTAAAAAGGGTGAAGCACCAAGCAACCTTGTAAATACAGGTATTTACATTTTTAACAAGGACATATTTGATAAGATTAAAAAGACTGAAATCTCCGAAAGGGGAGAATATGAGATTACTGATTCACTGTCAATGCAGATTGAGGACGGCAAAAAAGTAATCGGCCATAAGACAAACAAAGATTGGATTGATGTTGGCCGTCCTTGGGAACTTATTGAAGTGAATGAGGAACTGATTGGTCAATTGAAAACAGAAATTAAGGGCACTGTCGAAGAGGGAGCCCATATTCATGGTGAAATCTTTTTGGATGAGGGAAGTATCATCCGTGCCGGTGTGTACATTGAAGGAAACGTATACATAGGCAAAAACTGCGACATAGGTCCTAATTCATATATTCGTGGCAACTCCTACTTTGGCGATAACGTTCATGTAGGAAATGCTGTCGAAATCAAAAATTCAATTGTCATGGAAAACACCAATGTCAGCCACCTGAGTTATGTCGGGGATTCCGTAATCGGATCCAATTGTAATATAGCTGCAGGAACAAACATCGCCAATCTGCGTTTCGACAACCAGTCCGTCAAAACCAAAATCAAAAATCAGATGATTGACAGCGGAAGGCGTAAGTTAGGTTCCATTATTGGGGATTCTGTAAAGACAGGTATTAATTCCAGCTTCTCCCCTGGTGTAAAGGTGGGCCACAATTCAACTATTGGTTCAGGGGTTTTGTTATATGATGATGTACCCTCCGATACACGGGTATTGGTAAAACAAAATCATATCATACAGGATAAATATAATAAATAAAAGGCGATATTATGGAAAATAAAAAAGACTCTGTTGTAATATGCCCTGGTGCACAAGTATTGGGTGATGTTGAATTAGGTGAAGATGTATCCGTATGGCATGGAGCCGTAATTAGGGGAGATACAGATTCAATAACCATAGATGACAATTCCAATGTCCAGGATAATTGTGTTGTCCATTGTACCAAAGGATTTCCGGTAGAAATTGGCAAAAACGTTTCTATTGGACATGGTGCTGTTGTACATGGCTGTAAACTGGAAGACAATGTACTGATTGGAATGAATGCTACAGTTTTGAATGGTGCCCACATAGGCAAAAATTCAATTGTAGGTGCCGGTGCTGTTGTAAGTGAAGGCAAGGACTTTCCCGAAGGCAGTCTGATTTTAGGCGTTCCGGCAAAGGTTGTCAAACAGTTAAACGAAAGTCAGGTTGAACTCATTCAGAATAACGCTGACAATTATGTAAGACTTTCTAAACAATATAAGGAAGATTAAAATATGAAACCAAGACAGATTGTAGATGAAATGGATCCTTATGTTCCCGGAAGATCACAGGATGAAATTGCAGAAGAATTCAATTTGAATAAGGATGAAATTATTAAGTTGGGATCCAATGAAAACCCATGGGGTCCCTCTCCAATGGCTATGGAAGCTATTGAAAAGGAAATCAGCTCAATCAACAGATATCCTGAATCTCAATTGAAGGAGCTTGTGGCTGAAGTTGCCAAATACAGTGATGTTGATGAATCTCAGATAATTATCGGCGGCGATGGTGCTGATGAAATAATTGATGTTCTTGCAAAAACATTCATTGATGAAGGGGATGAATTCATTGTTCCATTGCCTTCATACATGTATTACGAGTATCTGTTGCAGCAGTATGGGGCTCATCCGGTCTATGCAAGATGGAATTTGGATGAAAATGAACTGGATGTCGATTCAATTTTTGAATGCATCAGCGATAAAACCAAGATGATTTTCCTGTGCAGTCCTAACAATCCGACAGGAACTCTGATTAAAAAAGAAGTTTTGGCAGATATTGCATCCAAAAATCCTGATATTCTGATTGTTGTTGATGAGGCTTACTTTGAATATTCAGAAGTTACCAACAAGGATTTGATTAATGAATACGACAATATATTCATTATCAGGACACTGTCTAAAGTTTTGGGTCTTGCCGGAATGAGAATAGGATACGGTCTGGCATGTGCTGAAATCATAGAATATATGCACAGAATCAAGCCGGTATTTTCACTTACAAGACTGTCCTTTGTTGCAGCCCTCAATACCTTTAAAGATAAACGCTACATTGCCGAATCAATCGAAAAGGGAATTGAATCAAGGCAATATTTATATGATGAATTATCAAAAATCGATTCGCTCAATGTATTTCCTTCCAAATCCAATTTCATGTTGATTGGTGTTAAAGACACTGGCTTTACCGCATCTGAATTGGCTTTGGAGCTAATGAAAAGGGGAATAATTGTGAGGGATTGTACTTCCTTTAAGGGATTGGATGAATACTGGATTAGAATCAGCATCTGTACCCTTGAAGAAGATGAGAAATTTATTAATATAATAAAAGAGGTTCTAAACTAAATGTATATCGGTGGAACTGTCATATCTTCGGTGGAATTTCATGGAAATATGTCTCTGGTTATTTTCATGTCCGGATGTCCGCTTGCATGCAGATACTGTCATAATGTGGAACTGCTTGAGGATGATACCGAATGGTCTTTGGACCAGGTAAAATCCGAAATCGATTCCTCTGCTGACTTTTTGGATGCTGTTGTCGTTTCCGGAGGTGAACCTCTGGTTCAGACCGAGGCCATTATTGAAATATTTAAGCATGTTCGTGAAATAGGCCTTAAGACAAAACTTGACACCAGCGGTATCTATCCGGATAAGATACAGAAGCTTTTGGACCTCAAGCTTATTGACTATGTTTCACTTGATGTAAAAACTACTTTTTCCAAATATCGAAAGATTACAGGGACCAATGTTGGATTCAATGTTAAAAAATCCATGGAAATCATCAACTCTGATTCTGATGTTCATCTGGAGCTGAGGACAACGTATGTTCCAACACTGCACACAAAAAAGGATATATATAATCTTGTTGATGAAATTGAAGGTGACGTTTACACCATTCAGCAATTCAGAAATAAAAATGTCCTTGACCCTGCTTTGGAAAATGTTGAGGTTCCAAATCCTCATGATTTGAGAAAATTGGCCGAAGAGATAAAACCCTACTTTGACGGTCAGGTAAAAGTAAAAAGCGCAGAATTTGGAGAGCAAATAATTTAAATCTTAATTGAGGTGTCACAAATGCCAATTTTATCATTTTCAAGTAATGATATTGATGTCATTACAGGTAAGAAAACCAGAACCATTCGTAAAACTTGGAAGACTCCTCTTAAAAAAGGCGACAGATTGTACTGCTACTGGAATTTGGTTTCCAAAGAGAAAATGAAAATTTTTGAAGCTATTGTTACTGATGTGGAAGATATACCATTCAGTGAAATTGAAGGTAATGAGGAACTTGCCATGCAGGAAGGCTTTAAAGATTCCAAGGACATGCTCAGAGAATTTAAAAAGATGTATGGTGGTCGAATCGACAAGTCAGAGGAATTCCAGATAATATATTTTGAAAAGCTTCACATTGATGATTGGAAAGGTGACAAGATAGATGAAAAGGCAATGATAATGAAAAGGGCAGATATTCTTTTCGACAGCGGTAAATTCGACAAATCCACTATGTGCTATGATGCCGCTCTAAGGCTTGATCCTGATGATGTGTATCTGCTCAACAAGCAGGGAGATAATCTCTCCAGATTGGGAAGGTTTATCGATGCAATCGAATGCTATGACAAGGCACTGGAGATGGAACCTGATAATGAATATATCTTAAATAATAAAGCTATTGCTCTTTTAAACTCAGGAAACATTAATGAAGCTTATAAGGCAAGCACCATTGCCTACAATTTTGCTCCAAGCAATCCTCTAATTCTTTACTGGAGAGGATTTATTTTGGAGATGCTCGGCAGATATGATCAGGCGCTGCGGGTTTATGATAAGCTGATAGTCATTGACGGTGAAAATCCGGAAGTATGGAACTCTCGGGGAAACCTTCTGACAGATATGGGCAGACTGGAAGAGGCCATTGAATCATTTGACAAGGCTGTTGAAGTCTGTCTTGATGATTCGGAAATGGATGCATCTGCTATAAACAGGATGGGAAATGCTTTCATTGACCTTGGAAAATTTGATGAAGCCCTGGACTGTTTTAACAAAGCTATTTCTCTTGAAAAGTACAATATTGACTTTTTGCTCAATAAGGGTGTTGTATTGATGGAATTAGGTAAATTTGAAGAGGCTGTTGATAGTTTCAATCAGGTATTGCTTAGAAATCCGGACAATGAGGATGCATTTTTCCTAAAAGAAGAGTGTTTGGAAAACTTTTGATTATTTTATTTCGTGATGTAGATGGCCGTTATGAATTTTGCTGATTATGCTATTTTCTTTTTTTATTTTAAAATAAGATGTTATTAAAATTAGGTTTGACTATTGATTATGTATTTTGCGTTGTCAATTATTTCATTTAATGAAAATAAAAATTGGTGATGGTGGGGTTCAGTTATTTTTTGTATTTTTTAATTAAACCTATTCCCCATTCTGTCATTTCATCTGCTTTTTCCTGTGAGTCAGACTCAGCAAAGCATCTGAATATTGGTTCTGTACCTGATGGCCTTATGATTACCCAACCATCTTCTTTAAGGATTTTAACACCGTCTGTCAAGTCAAGTTCAAAATCAGTTGTAGTTTTGATTTCTTCAGCGATGCTGGTCATCACTTCTTGTTTTTGATCGTCGCTACATTCGATTTTCATTTTGCTTGAATAATAAACCGGAAGTTCAGACACTAATGTTGATAGTGTTTTTTTCTCTTTAGCTATTGTTTCTAGAATTTTTGCAACTGTCATTACTGCGTCTCTTCCGTAAACGAAATCAGGGAAAATCAAACCTCCATTTTCTTCTCCTCCGAACAATCCGTTTTCATCTTTAAGTTTACGTGCTACAAGCAGGTCTCCAACTGCAGTAGCTATGACCTTTCCGTTAAATTCATCAGCAACGTCATAAATTGCCTGTGAGGTTGCAACGGTTGTGACGATGGTTCCGCCATTGTTTTCCTTAAGCATCTGTTTTTCAACGAGAGTGAAAGTCTTGTCTCCTAAAACGAAGTTTCCGTTCTCATCGATACAGATGGTTCTGTCAGCATCTCCGTCATGTGCAAGACCAATGTCTGCGTTAAGCTCTTTAACGACGCCTATCAATTCCTGTAGATTTTCTTCGATTGGTTCAGGGTCACGGCCTGGGAAAAATCCGTCTGCCTGACAGTTGAGGGTTGTCACATCACAGCCGAGCTTTCTTATAAGGTACGGTGCGGTATATGATCCTGCTCCGGACCCGCAGTCCACAACCACTTTTAAGTTGGCATCTTTGATTGCCTGTGCGTCAACTTTGGAAATTGCCTCATCTATATATTCGTCAATGATTTTGTCGTTTTGATAAATCTGTCCGATTTCAGACCAGTGAGCTCTTTTAGGCTCTTCATCAAAGTATAATTTTTCAATTGCAATGTCCATTTCATCAGGAATTCCGATACCGAATTCATCTAAAAATTTAAGTCCGTTATATTTAGGCGGATTGTGTGAAGCGGTAACCATTACTCCGCCGTCATAATATTTGCGCACGGCGTATTGGACAGCAGGTGTTGGTAAAATTCCCAAATCTACAACGTCACATCCGGAAGATAAAAGTCCGGCTTTAACGGCTTCCATAAGCATCGGACTGGAAGTTCTTGTATCTCCACCAACGGCTACAGTTCCTTGAATTTGAGTTCCATAACAAGCAGCAAGTCTTGATGCAAACTCGGGAGTTAAAACATCATTTGCAGTTCTTCTAACTCCAAATGTTCCAAATAATCGTTTTTTATCAGACATTATATTAAATCCTTTAAGTTTATTCATTATTATCTTTGGATTTTGACAAATAAATACATATTCATTTTGCAGCTATTTTCAGGCTGTCTCCCGAAGACAGTATCATCTCCATTTGGGAATTGTATTCGGTTATTTTTCCAATCGCCTCCACTTTTTTATCTTTAAAATCCTTAATGTTCATGTTGTTTGACTGGATTTCGGCCGCCTGGCTTTCAAATATAATCAGCTGCATCTGGCCGGTCCCGTCATTGACAGTTAAAAAGTAGCTGCTTTTGGATTTTGACTGGGCAACGTCCTGAACAACACAATCGATTTTCACCTCTTCATCTATCATTCCACGGGTAATGTCCTTAATTTTGACTTCCTTAACTTCAATTGTTGGTGTAAATATGATTAGACCTATTATTCCAATAAGTGAAGTTATTAAAGCTATTTTCAATAATTTGTCGTCTGTAATTTCCATAGGTTTCTATTATTTTTTAAAGTAAAAATAGTCGATAGGATTTCAACTTGTAAAATATATTTAAAATTAAATATATATCTATAAATATGTTTGAAAATATGACCAAGACAGAATTGTATGCAATACTGACAGGGATTTTTACTGCAAGTTTGATAATTTCAAATATAATCGCAGGCAAAACTTTTGTTTTTTTCCAAGTTGTATTGCCTTGTGGTGTTGTCATATTTCCGGTGATTTACATTGTAAATGACATTTTGGCAGAAGTTTACGGTTATGAGAAAGCCAGAAACGTGATTATTCTGGGTTTTTTCACGAATCTTGTTGCAGTAATATGCTATACTGTTACAATGCTGCTTCCGGCACCTGCGTTTTTTGAAAATTCACAAGCTTTCAACATTGTTTTGGGAAGTACTCCAAGATTGCTTCTGGCCAGCTTTTCAGCCTATCTGGTGGGTTCATTAGTCAATGCCAAACTGATGGTGTATCTTAAAAGCTGGGATGAGAACAAACTCTTTTTCAGATGTATTACATCAACATTTTTTGGTGAAGGATTGGATGCTGTGGTGTTTATCTTTATAGGATTTTTTGGAACAATGCCTATGGAAGCGCTTCTTTTGATGATTGTGGCACAGGCACTGTTTAAGACAGTATATGAGATTATTGTCTATCCTATTACAAGAATTGTAATCTTTAAAGTCAAAGATCTGCCTGAGGTTTAGTTTCCTGTATGATACATTGAAAGCAGCCTTTCAACGGTATCTGCATCCATCGGGCTTTTGTCTTTTCTTATGTTTTTAACGACAGGGAATCTTAATGAATAACCTGTTTCGTATTCCGGAGACTCGACGATTTCTGAAAATGCAATTTCCAGAACTATTTTTGGCTCCACTTTGATTTCCCTTCCTTTTGTTGAAATCTCAATCTCTTTCATTTTTTCGGTCAGGTATTCCAGTGTTGCATCGTCAAGGCCTGTTGCGGCATAAGCTACGGTTTTAAAGTCATCGTTTTCATCCCTTAGTGCTACAAGGTAGGATCCGACAAAATCTCCCCTCTTTCCGATTCCGTAGGTTCCTCCAACAATGACCATGTCCAGGGTTTCAGGCTCTGCCTTGTATTTGAGCATCTTTTTTCCTCTAAGTCCCGGAATGTATGGTGCTTCGGCATCCTTGATCATTATTCCTTCATGGCCGTCGTTAATTGATGTTTCGAACAGACCTTGTATTTCATCAATGTTGTCTGGAGTTCCGACAATCATTGTGCTCAGGTTCATCTCGTCGATTGAAGTATCCACAATGTTTTCTAAGGTTTTTCTTCGCTCCTTCAGAGGTTCGTCAATCATTGGAACTTTATAGTACATCACGTCAAACAGGAATACTTTCAGGGGAACATTCTCCATAGCCTCTTCTACGTTGTGCTTTCTTCTCACTCTGTGAAGGACATTCTGGAAAGGCAGTGGCTTTCCGTTGCGTGTAGCTATAACTTCCCCTTCCACAATGTAGTTTTCATGGGGAAGATTTTCATCGAAAAGTTCAACGATTTCGGGAAGTGCATGTGTGATGTTTTCAAGTCTGCGTGTGAATATCTTAATTTCGGAATCGTTTCTGTGCACCTGCAGTCTTATTCCGTCATATTTTGTATCGCAGATTGCCTCACCCATTTCAGGGATGATTTCATCAAGGGGAGGTGCCAGCTGTGCAAGCATAGGCTTTACTGGTGTTCCTGGTGTCAGGTTAAGCTTTTCCAAACCTTCGCTTCCCTCTTCCTTGGCGGTCCTTGCAACCACTGAAAAATCGTTTGTAAGCATCTGTGCCCTTTCGACCACTGCCTTGTCGATGTCAAATGCCTGAGCTATTGCATCTCTGACCACACCGTCCCCTACGCCGATTCTCAGTTCTTCGGTAATTGTACGGGTCAGGTATTTGGCTTCGGTTGCACTTGCCTGGCTTAAAAGCTCTAAAATTACTGCTATCTTACGGTTGGTTGATCTTGAACCGCTTATCTGTGATAGTTTGCGCAGGCTGTTGAAAACAAAATCGATTGTCAGGGGCTGTGAGAAGAATGTCATCTGGGATTTTTTTGCATAAAGCTTGATGCATGCAAGTCCGATGTCTCCTTCATCACGAACGGCGTCTTCTACAGCTGCCTGTGTTGTTCCAACGGCTTCGGCCACCGCTCTTTCAACCAGCTTTCCACCAATTCCAATTTCTTCAGAGCTCCATGCCGGAAATACCACTCCCAAAATTAAAAGCCCTACCTTCTCAATTGTGTCTGAATCCAGTTTTTTCAGGTATTCTGATATGATTTCTGTTTTTTCGAGTCTTTTTGTAGTCGCTTCCAGACTTGAGTAAACGTCTACCAGTTCTTGATATTTCATTAGAAATCGCCTTTAGCTATTTTTACTGCACAATATTCTCCGCACATTGCACACATTTCGTCATCGTCAAGTTCACATTTGTCTCTGTATTTTCTAGGTTTTGATTTGTCCAGTGCCAGGTCAAACTGGGCTTCCCAGTCAAATTCCTTACGGGCCTTTGCCATTGCACGCTCTCTTTGCCATGCTGAATCAAGTCCCTTTGCAACGTCAGCAGATTCTGCAGCAATTTTGGATGCTATGACTCCTTCCTTTACATCTTCCAGGCTTGGAAGTGACAAATGTTCTGCAGGGGTCACATAACACAGGAAGTTGGCGCCGGCGGAAGCGGCAATCGCTCCTCCTATTGCTCCGGTAATGTGGTCGTAGCCCGGAGCTATGTCGGTTACAAGAGGTCCTAAAACATAAAACGGAGCTCCATGACATATTGTCTTTTGGATTTCCATATTTGCCTTGATTTGGTTCAAAGGCATATGTCCCGGACCTTCAACCATCACCTGGACATTTGCGTCCTGTGCTCTTTTGACAAGGCCTCCTAGGTTTACAAGTTCCTGAATTTGAGGGATATCGCTTGCATCTGATAGGCATCCTGGCCTTAAGCCATCACCTAATGATAGTGTAATGTCGTATTCGTAAGATAATTCAAGTAAATAATCGTAATTTTCATATAATGGGTTTTCAAGGTCGTTGTGGTTGATCCAGGAAGCCATGAATGTTCCTCCACGGCTGACAATTCCCATCATTCTGTTTGCAGCTTTCAGCTTTTGGACAAGGTCTTTTGTAATTCCGCAGTGGAGTGTCATGAAGTCCACCCCTTCTTTTGCCTGGTTTTCGATGGCCTTAAAGATGTCGTCCGGGTCCATGTCTATAATCTCTCTGTTTTTGCCCAGTGTCACAACTCCGGCCTCATAAATCGGAACCGTTCCGATGCAGATGTCTACGGCGTCCATGATTTTTCTTCTGAATAATTTCAAATCAGAACCTGTTGACAAATCCATCAATGCATCGGCACCATATTCCTGTGCCAGTTTCGCCTTGTTGATTTCCAGTTCAATGTCATCAATCTTTGATGATGAACCGATATTTGCATTGATTTTGGTTTTCAGACCTTCTCCAATTCCACATGCTTTGGAATGTCCGTTAACGTTTTTAGGAATTACAACTAATCCTTTGTCAATTAATTTAGCTAGTTTATTAACATCTATATTTTCCTGTTTTGCAACAGACTCCATTTCTGGAGTGATGTTGCCTTTTTGCGCTTCACTTTTTTGAGTCAAATTTATCCCTCATTGTTGACTAATCATAAATAATTTTGTCTTTTCAAGTATATAGATTTATATAGCAATGTGCAATACTATTAATTAGTTGGTGGTTATATGGTTAAGGATAGACATGTAATTGAAACATTGGGCAAAGTGAAAGTTGTTATTGAAGATGGTGAAATTACAAGTGTAGGTTCATCTGAAATGAAGTATTGTCCGATGTTTCATGCAATGCATGGAGTAGAAGAATTGAATGAGGAATTTATACGCAAAAACATTAATTTTAGAATCGAAGACTTTGGTATGTGCACTCCAAATCGGGTAATTGAAATGGATGATGCGATAACCGTAGGAATTTCAGAAATACTAAAGACAAATATCGAAAAGGGAAATATAGACTGCGTTGTTGGTGCATGTGACGGTGCCGGAACGCTTCTTATGACCAACCCTCGAGTGGTTCAGGGCGTTGGAGGCAGAGTATCAGGTCTTGTAAGCACAACTCCAATTGATAAGGTCATTAATAACCTCCAGGAAAAGGACTGTGTTGTCTTAAATCCGAAAACTGCTGAACTTAATCAGCTTGAAGGCTTGAAATTGGCTTTGGATATGGGATATAAAAATATTGCAATTACAATATTGCCTTCACCTATGGTTGAAGAAATCAGAAATTATCCTGTTGATGATGACGTCAACGTTTATATCTTTGTTGCCCACACGACAGGGGTCGAACCTCAGGAAGTAAAGATGCTTTTTGACAATGCGGATATTGTAACTGCATGTGCATCAAAAGCTATTTCGGAATATGCTGACGAATATAAGCCTTATTACTATGGAGTCAAGGTTCCGATTTTCTGTGCTAGTGAAGATGGGCGCAGATTGCTGGACATCAGGCTTGAAAAGATTGGTAAGCCTTTGTCCAATAATAATTATCCAAGGGACAAGAGCGATGCTCCACACAAATTGATTTAGGATGTAAAATATGAAAGTAATATATTTCGATACCGAAACAACAGGTTTGGATTGTGATAGATGTAATATTATAGAACTTGCAATGCTTACAGTTATTGACGACGAAATTGTGGAAACTTATGATGAATTTGTTAACATAGGTTGTAGATTGCCTCCTAAAATTACTAAAATAACTGGAATCACTGATGAAATGCTGATTAATGAGGGGGTTAGTGAGGAACGTATAGCTAGGGATTTGAAAGAGAGGTTAACTCCAGGTACAGTAATGATTGCTCACAATTGCCAATTCGATTTGTCATTCGTCTATTCTTTGCTTAAGAGATATTATCCTGATGAAGCTTGTGATATTGTTTCAAGCTTGAATTGGATTGATACTGTATCAGTTTTAAAAGATCGTAAGGATTATCCTCATAAGCTAATCGATGCTGTAGAGTTTTATGGTATTGAAAAGGTTAATTTTCACAGAGCTATTGATGATACTAAAGCATTATATATGGTTACTCAGGCTATGAGAAAAGACCGTGATGATTTAAAAGAGTATCGTAATGTTTTTGGTTATAATCCAAAATGGGGAGTTGGAGGTATTGAATTTAAATTTATACACTATGAGGCCCAACCCTACCATAATATGGGTGAAAGATTGCCTTATAGTGAAATTTTGCCAAAAAAAGTAAATAATCATTAAAGCGGAGGTTAGGGAAGGATTCCATATCCTCCCCAAGATATAGTAGAGAATTCAATCATCATAATCGAGGTTGTGTGGGAAGGGTCTGTTCTTCCCACTAAATATGGTTAGAAAGTTTTTCAATATTATATTGGAGGAAAAAGGAAGAAACCTGTTGTTTCTTCCTTACATATACTGAACTAACTGTTCATCTTCTTTATTTCCAGGCTTCACTTTTTCACTTGCTTCTTTAAAGTATTTGTTTGAGATTTCGGTGGTTTCTAAGTTATCTCTCAATGCAAGCATTGCCGCTTCACGGCATACTGACTCGATATCTGCCCCGACATATCCTTCGGTGTGTTTTGCTAATTTTTTGAGGTCAACGTCGTCTGCTAGAGGCATATCTTTTGTGTGCACTTTAAAGATTGCAAGTCTTGCTTCTTCATCAGGTTCTTTTACTTGTATGTGTCTGTCAAATCTTCCAGGTCTCATAAGGCCTGCATCCAAAATGTCAGGTCTGTTGGTTGCAGCAATAATTGCCACGTCCTCTAATTCTTCCAAACCATCCATTTCAGTCAACAGTTGATTAACGACTCTTTTTGTGACACCACTATCTCCATCGTTGCCGCTACGGGTACTAGCTATTGCATCGATTTCATCGAAAAAGATCACGGTAGGGGATGCCTGTTTTGCTTTTCTGAATACTTCACGCACTCCTTTTTCTGATTCACCAACCCATTTTGATAAAAGTTCTGGTCCTTTTACTGAAATGAAGTTAGCTTCACTTTCGCTGGCCACTGCTTTTGCCAATAGTGTTTTACCGGTTCCTGGAATTCCATAAAGCAGGGTTCCTTTAGGTGGTCTTATTCCCATGCGTTGGAATGTTTCAGGATGTTTCAATGGCCATTCGACCGCTTCTTTCAACTCTTGTTTCACGTCTTCAAGTCCACCTACATCATCCCATTTGATGTCTGGGATTTGTACAAGAACCTCTCTTAAAGCTGAAGGTTGGATTTCTTTTTGAGCGTTTTTGAAGTCATCTCCGGTAACGACAATCTTTTTCATAACTTCTTCAGGGATCTCTTCATCATTTTGTATTTCAGGTAGGATTCTTCTTACTACTCTCATAGCAGCTTCTTTACATAATGATTCAAGGTCCGCTCCTACAAATCCGTGTGTTGTATTTGAGATTTTATCCAAATCAACATCTTCAGCAAGAGGCATGTTTCTTGTGTGGATTTCCAATACTTCTTTTCTTTCTTCGGTATCAGGCACTCCAATTTCGATTTCACGGTCAAACCTTCCAGGTCTTCTGAGTGCTGGGTCGAGGGAGTCAGGCCTGTTGGTTGCACCGATAACGACCACTTGTCCTCTGGATTTAAGTCCATCCATTAAAGTTAGAAGTTGAGCAACGGTTCTTCTTTCAGCTTCACCATTGGTTTCTTCTCTTTTTGGAGCGATTGCATCGAGTTCATCTATAAATATGATTGAAGGTGAATTTTCTTCCGCTTCTTCGAAGTATTCCCTTAGGTTTTCTTCAGATCCACCAACATATTTGCTCATAATTTCCGGCCCATTTATTGCAATGAAATGAGCGTCACTTTCACTGGCTACAGCTTTTGCCAGTAATGTTTTACCGGTTCCTGGAGGACCATGCATCAGCACTCCTTTTGGTGGTGCAATACCTAATTTCTCAAAGAGTTCCGGTCTTTTAAGAGGAATCTCAATCATTTCCCTTACTTTTTTAACCTCTTCTTTGAGTCCGCCCACGTCTTCGTAGCTTACGTCTACAAGGTTTCCGACACCTTCGATTTTGCTTACGTCAACAGGTGTCTCATGTAGCTGCACTTCGGTGTTTGGCCCAACAATGACAATGTCTTTTGGATTTGTGGAGACTACTGCAAATTTGATTTCTTTCATTGCAGGGGTAAAGTCCATCAGTTCATCAAATAAGCTGTTAAAGCCCATTCCCATACTAGGTCTGGATGCTCTGATTTGGGATCCTATGATGTCTCCTTGAACCATTACTTTTCCGGCAAATAAACCGCGCACATCTCCTTGCACGCGAATATTGTTTTCGATTGGTGCCAAAACAACTTTTTTAGCTTCAGTAGCTTGGGTCTTTTTGATTGTTACTTCTCCGCCGATTGTAGCTCCTGAATTTTTACGCACTAATCCATCAATTCTTATAACTCCAAGACCGATATCGGTTTGTGAAGGAAGAGCAATAGCCGCAGTTCGTCTGTCACCAACTATTTCAATTAAATCTCTTTCATGAATGCCTAAATCATCCATGACGTTTGGATCAAGTCTTGCTATGCCTTGGCCAACATCTTTTTGTGAAATTGCTTCTGCAACTTTTAGTGTAATTTCGTTTGCCATTTTATCATCTCCTTTTATGGCTGTAATGTAAATAATTTTAATGTGTCAAAATCTTTTTGTTACTTTTTGTAACTTTATTGACAAACATATCTGTATATGTTTTACTATATAAATGTTTCGGTTTTGAAAAAATTTATAGGCTGATTTTTAGAAGACTATATCAATTATATTAAGTTGTATATGTTGAATATTTAAAAAAATAAGATATGTGCTTTTATTTATGAATAATAATGGGTTTGGTAATGGTAGGGAGTTATTAAAAATTTAATTACTTTTTGACAGTTTAATATTTGTTCGTATTTATTAAAACAAATTATCTTATTATTCCACCAAAACCTGTGAACAATTTTTTGACGTTTTCGATGTCGTCATTTGACAGTGCAGTAACATCAAATGATAGGCTTATTGAATTTTCGTCTATTTGCGGGCCGTCATAGGTATCTTTTAGTTTGATGTCAACTATGTTGTCCATGTTCAGCACTGTCTTTTGAATGGTTTCAACATGGGCGGTTTTTGGGAATATGCAACTGATTGACTTGGTTTTTTTATCCAGATTCTCGAGTTTCCACTGGTAAAGCTCATTATCAAGCAATATTCTGATGTTGGCTATGCGCAATGTTTTAGTCTGTGTTCCGTTTTTCAACACTGCAGTTTTGCCGTCCACACTTTCCAGAATTCCTGTATGAATTTTTCCGGAGTAGATGTGTTTCAATCCAACTTCCTTGCCAATGGATTTAGACAGTATGACGTATTCATAATTCAGGGCACCTATTGCCTTGTCACTTCTACCCAAAGCGTTTGTAATGTCTCCCATATGTTTTGTTGCACTTATTGCAATGTCCATGAATTTCTCATCATCTTTATTGTTGATGGCATCTCGCAGTTCAATTACTGCATCCGCAAAGGTGTTTCTGATTTTGGGACCATTGCTGTTCATGGATTGGATATAATAAGTCAGATAGGGATTTTGTGAAACGATACGTGCAATCATATCAATCATCAGATTGTATATTGGACTTTCATAATCTTCAGTTTCGGCCAAATCCACTTTCAGCTTTTCGATTGCTGAAGCTGTTGAAATAAATGAAAAATGAGTTAAAACCTGCACGATACTCATCATGAAATCGTGTTTTTCGGCAGTGGTTTCAATTACTCTCATATTCTTGCTTTCAAGGTATCTGTAAACTTTATCATACCATTCGTCCTTTTTATCAGGAGTCAATACGATGACCTGATTGTCGAGCCTTGTGGTTCTTGGGCCGAAAATCGGGTGTGTTGGAATATATTCTACTGTGTCCGGCAGGACTTCGGCCATTGTTTTGGAAGGGCCTTCCTTAACGGAAGTTACATCGACCATGACTGACCCATCTTTCATGTATGGGGCAACTTCACGGATTACATCGCAGGCATGCTGTATAGGAACAGAGATGATCAAAATATCGCTGATATTGGCTAAATCTGCATTGGATTCAATATAATTTACATTTACTTCATCGGCAATTGTTCTGCCTTTATTGTGATCTCTTCCAGTTATATATACATTAAATTCGTCTCTAAAGTAGTAGATGAGGGTTTTGCCTAAACCGTCAGTTCCACCTATTATTCCAACATTCATAAAGAATATTTTGTTTTGAGGATATAATTATTTTTTGTAATAAATTTTTTAATTGATATCTGAAGTGGCCATGTTAATGTGAATATCTTGTTTTAGGGTTAATTTCATTAACAAGTAACAATATATTATCTTTGAAAGCATGAAAATTATAAATCAAGATACTAAAGAGGGAATTATTGAAGTTGTTCCGGAAACATTGGATGATTTGTGGCATTTGTCACATATTGTTGAAGTCGGTGACAACGCATCCTCCAAAACAACACGCCGTATACAGGACAATACCGGCGACAAGTTAAGAAGCGACAGGGGAGTTAAAAAAACTTTTTATTTGGGACTTGACATTGAAAATATCAGTTTCCATCTATTCACAGGAAAATTAAGATTGACCGGAGTCATTACTAGGGGGCCTGAAGATTTGATACCTCTGGGATCTCACCACACCCTTGAAGTGAAGCTCAATGTTCCTCTCACAATTAAAAAGGAAAGATGGCCGAAATGGGCTGTCAAAAGACTCAATCAGGCTATTGATGCTTCCAAAAAATTATCTGCAATAATTGTCGTTCTTGAAGACGATACTGCAACATTGGGGCTTATGAGACAGTTCGGCATAGAGTACTATGGTCCCATTAAGGGACATGTTTCAGGCAAAAGAATAATTGACAAGAACAGGCAAAAGAACATCACTCAGTTTTATGAAAAGGTTATTGAATCTATTGTCAAATTCGATTCAATTCAAAATATTGTGCTGGCAGGACCTGGCTTTGTCAAAAACGATTTTTATGATTATCTCAAAGAAAAACATAAGGATTTAGCTCAGATTTCAATTATAGAGAGCACAGGTGCCGGAGGAAGGGTAGGAATAAGTGAAGTTTTAAAGAAAGGTACGGTTGAAAAGCTGACTTCTGAAAACAGGGTGGCCCTGGAAATGATGGCCATAAATAATCTGCTTTCCGAAATAGGTAAAAATTCCTCCAAAATAGCTTACGGGTTGAAAGAAACTAAAAATGCCATTAATTTGGGTGCCGTTAGTGAACTTCTCGTATTGGACACTAAAGTCGCCAGCGAGAATATGGGCGATTTGATGGACATGGTTGAAAATATGAAGGGAGAAGTCATGGTTATCAGCAGTGAACATGATGGCGGTAAGCAATTGGAAAGTTTGGGCGGCATGGCTGCGATTTTAAGGTATGAAATTGCGTAAATATTGTTTAAAAAAGTTATATTAAATTTTATATAGAATAAACTATTATAACTTATAATGTATAATAATTTATTTATAAATAGTGATGCCTATGATGTATACGTCAGTGATTTTTGCGATGGTTTTTGTTTTTATTTTGTCGGCGGTTGGAACTGCTGTACTTAATATAATTTTTAATTTTTTAGGAAAACAAGGCTATTTGGGCAACTTGTATCCTAATGTTCGCGGTGGAATTCCTAGAGGGATCGGTTTAGTTCCATTTGTAATTCTGTCTTTTTATATGCTGCCGAAATTCAACAATCTCGTTTTAATCATAGGTATTTTTGCTTTCATTGATGATATTCTTGGAAGAAAAAAATTTGTTCCATTGGACATAGAATGGGGTCAGCTGTCCAGAGGAATCGGCATAATTTTGGTCATGATTGTAGGAATCATGGAAGGATTGGGCGTTTCTGCAATCCTCATTGCTTTGATGGTTCAGCCTCTCAACATTTCAGACATGCAGCCTGGATCAACTTGTATGGTAACTATTATAATGTGTATTGTGACCATGATTATTATGGTATTGGTAGGTTCAAGTTCTGTCGGCGGATTATTGGCTATTTACACTCCATTGCTGATATTGGTTGTATGTTTAGGATATTGTCCTTTGGACTTTTCTGGAAAAATCATGTTGGGCGAAGTTGGAAACCACACATTCGGTGTAGCACTGGGTGTTGCATTTTACCTTGTCGGTGGATTCTGGTGGTTATTGCTTTTATTCCTCATTACCACAGCTTTAATCGCATTTGTAAGGCGAAATACATTGAAAGTATTCTTTAGACAAAGGCTCGGATTGGTAAATCCTACCTTTGGAGACTATTTCATGGATGTTTTGACTGGAGGAGGATTAGGTGATTTAATAAGGAAATTGGTTTTAAAAGAAAAACAGTATCCGGTTACCAGCCCTCTATTGGTTTCATTAGGCTTCAGAAGGTTATTGTATAATCCCTATGCAAGACGCTCTCCAAGTTATCCTAATGATGACATTAAACCAAGAATAAACCTGCGGAGATAAAACATGAAAGCGTTATTTATTGTCACAGGCAGAGGATTGGGAGGAGATGCAATGGTTGCTCTCAATACCATGAGGGCTCTTGAAAGAAGAGGAGTAACTTGTGAAATTGCTTTGGATGCATCTGCTCACGGAACATTATTTGAAAACAATGGATATGAATGGCATAAAATTTCTGTTCCTCATGCCGGAGGTCATTCAGCAACAAAACTGTCCGCTGCAAAAGGTGGAGCTAAATTGCTTGCTGCAACAGTCAAGGCCAGAAATCTTATTAAAAAATTAAAAGTTGATTTTGTTGTCGGAGTTTTAGGTGGGGGAGCTATTGTCGCATCACTTGGGGGTAAATTTGCCCACAAACCAACATTCTCTTTGATTTCAACACCTCTTGACTCAAAGTTTTGTCCAAAATTCAATCAGTGTTATATATTGCCTGAATTGGACATGTTCAGGTGGGACAATCTGCCTGCAAATATGGAAAAGGCATTTTATCCATTATCTAAAGAAGTGGATGAGGGAGATGCTAAAGTAGCTTTGGAAAAACTGAAAGAATTCCCGAATTTTGATGAAAACAAAAAAACTATTCTATTTTCTTCAGGTTCCTCAATTTTTAAGGGAACCCTTGATGGAATCAATTTGACTATCGAGGAATATGGCGACAAATTTAATCTTGTTTTGGTAGGATTGCCTCTTCACGATGAATATTATGATTTGATTGATGAAGAAAAGATTATATATGTCGGTTATATTAATTGGATTAATGATTTATTCAGATATGCTGATTTGTCAGTTTTAACCGATGATGGCGTTTCCCTTGAGGAAGCTTTGGTTGCAAGAACTCCAATCATTGCATTGACCAAGGTCAAATGGGGAAGATATCAGAACATGGCTGGTGTTTTCAAGGGAGCGATTATTGAATCTGAAGTTTCAGATGTCTGTAAAAGTATTGAAGAGGCATTTGAAAATATGGATTCCCTAAAAGAGAATGCCGTTAAATACGGTAAACTTTGCTCCGATGCTGCTGATGATTTGGCAGACAGGATATTAAAAAAAGTAGAATAGTGGTATTATAACCACATATATTTTATTACTCTAAAGTTCGCATCTGTTGTTGGATGAACTTCCAGGAAATCCGCATAGTCATCCAAATCGTAATCTTCTCTCATTAAATATGATAGATATGCAACATCGCTGGCGGATGATGGGGATACGGAATTTATTTTGTTGATTTTATTGTTCTTTTTGTCAAATTCAACTTCGGTGTATCCGGTATCTCCGGTCAGAATGTTCCAGAATGCACCGGGTCCTGCAATTCCAGGTATTCCAATTGTGGCTTTGTCATCATCACTGCATTCACTTTTTTCATTTTCAACAAGACCCACTTCCATGTTCAAACTTATTGTTTGGGGAATGCAATTGTAGCTTACTTTATTCGCATAGTTGGCCATATTCCTTGCAGCTGTGATACCCTCCATTCTTGCTACTGGTGTCAGCTTGTATCCTCCAGTCACATCACCTGCAGCATATACATTATCAACACTGGTCTGCATCATTTCATTAACTTTGATAGATTTGTCGTCATTCAATTCTACAAATCCTTCTGCTATTTCACTGTTTGGAGTTCTGCCTGTTGCGAAAAATGCAATACCTTCCAGCTCTTCACCGTTTTCTGTAATGACTTTATTTTCATAAATCTCTTTTACGTTGGTATTTTCACAAACATTGACTTCAGGAATAATCTTTTTCAAAACATATCTCTTTGTTGTTTGGTTAATCTCTTTTAAAAATTCGCTTCTTGCAAGAACATTGACTTCACTTCCAAGAGTTGAGTAGATGTTTGCTATTTCACAGGCTATTATTCCTCCACCTATGATATTTAATTTTTCAGGAACATCGTTCAGTTTTAAAATATCCTTGTTGGTTAGGCCGTATTCGCTGCCTTTAATGTCTGGAATGAAAGGACGTGCTCCTGTTGCAATTAACAGGTTGTCGTATTCGAAGCTTTCATTATTCACTTTAATTTCATCACCCTCAATACTTGCTTCACCGAAAATAACCTTGTTTCCAACGCTTTCGTTTTCCATCTGCTCTATTTTTCTGAGGGTTTTTTGAGTTTCTGTAATTTTTTCAACTATTTTCTCATATGAAACTTCAATTTGGCTTTTCAAAAATCCATGATTGTTGAATCTTTTATTTGTATCTATGAATTTTGTAATGTCTGTCAATGCACAGATAACCATACATCCTTCATTTAAGCAAGTTCCTGCTATATGATTTTTTTCAATTAAAGTAACGTCTTCTCCAAGTTTTCCAAGCTGCATGGAAGCTAATCTTCCTGCAGGGCCTGAACCAATAACGATATTTTTCATTAAATCACCCATTTAGATAGTTTTATATAATACTAACATTTAATAGTAATAATATATTAAAATTTTGGAGATGGAATTATGTGTATTGCAGCACCGGCTCTTGTTGTCGAAATTAATAAGGAAGATAATGTTTTGTTTGCTGACTTTGGTGGAGCAAGACAACCTGCTAAAATGGATCTTTTACCTGATGTTGAAGTAGGGGAATATGTTTTAATCCACGCTGGTTTTGCTATTGAAAAATTAAGTGAAGAAGCTGCTAAAGAATCTTTAGAAGCTTGGGAAGAATTATTAGTAATTCTTGAAAAAGAAGATGAAGAAATGGAAAAAGCAAGAATGGCTGATTTAGAAAATCAGTAGATTGACACTCTTGTTACTCCTTTTATTTTTAAAAATTCGTTTATTAAATCTCCGCTTACTGGTCTTTCAGTTATAATGGTTAGTGATGGAGCTTCTTGAAGTTCTGTATCTTCTGCATAGGCTTGTCTTATGCCAATTCCTTTTTTTGTTATTAGATTTGTTGTTGCAGCCAGTATCCCTTCGCTTTCAGATCCTACTTCTATTTCAACAACTCCCAATTCCAGATTTTTTGCAATATTTTTTAAAAGTGTTCCTGCAGGGATGATGTTGTTGAATAGATTGTATAGCTCTTCATTGGTTTTAATAATTTCTATGGTTGATTTTATAACTCTTCTATCTACGTCTGCAGCTGTTGCCAATGCCTTGTCGCTTATTTTTAAATTTCCACAATAGATTTTTCCGTCTTCATTTAAAGACAGTCCCAGTTCAATCATTTTTTCGGCAACTCTTATTCTCGCAGGGTATTTTTTGAATTTATCATTGATTTTTTCCCACATAAATATCATCATTCCAACTTTTTGTACATTTATGTTATATTATGTTGATATTATATAAAATTAGCTATATTGAAACTTTGAGAAAATTAAAGATAAAGTTGTCATGTAAATGAAAAAATCTTAAAAATTAGTTAGAAGTAGGCTAGATGGGATTCGAACCCATGACCTCCCGGTTATCAGCCGAGCGCGCTAACCAAGCTGTGCCACTAGCCTATAAAAAGTCGTGTTATGACAGTTAACTGTCAACACTTATACTTATATTAATAGCTATATATAATCTTTTCGGTTTTTGCAAGATTATATATAGAATTAAATAAGATTTAAAAAAATTATCTGTTAATCATTTCGTTAATGGAGTCAGCCATGGCATGTCCTTCAACGATGATTTTTACCTTTTCAATACCTTCAACGTTTTCAGCTCTTATTTTAGCATCAGCTGCAATACGAGTAATACTCATACAACCAGGGTTGGTAGGTTTAAGTGTAATTTCGGCTTGATCGCCATCTACAGTAATATTTTGTACAATTCCCATTTCTACAATACTGATTCCCATATGTGGGTCATTAATTACAGAAACAGCATCTTTAATATCATTCGCTAAATCTTCTGACATATAATTTAGTCTCCTATAATTTGTATTTATAATTATTAATTATGATGTTTATATATGTTTGGTTTATATCTATTTTACACGATGCTTGATTTTCACACCGATTCCATTTTTGCATTCTTCCATTTCACGACCGGTCATCACGGCTTTGCCAACGCCAACCACGTCATTATCTCTAACCACAACAACTTCATCGTTTGGAATGATTTTGTGGTCTGCTTTTTGAATTCCCGGTGCAAATACTGTGTTGGTTTCCAAATCAAAATCGATATTCACGATGTTGATGCCCAAATCTTTTAATATTTCTCCACCAGGTAGATTTAATCTGTACAATCCGTGATCCTTGTTGAGTAATGCCAGTTGTTTTCCGTTAGAAAGAATTCTTTTGTGATACATTCCTTTGGTTTTAACATTGTCCTGAATAAAATCATAAGCATCTTCGCCGAATTGATACATTGCAATGGAGCGAAGTTCATGCAAGGTTTTTTCTCTTCTGTTCACTCTTTGATGTTTTTTAAGTTCCATTCTTAAATTATAAAGTGAATCCGGTGAAGTTGGCCTTTCGTCTACACATACGTTTATAAAATCATCAATGTATTGTTCGCAGGATTCAAGATATCCTCCTGCCAAATTTGCAATCACTGTTTTTCCTTCACAATATCTCTTTATTAATTTTCCGCTTTCATCAATTTCATCCTGTGACCATGAACCGGTAGTGCTTACGTCATAGGATTGGATTGGAAATGTATTTTCAAGCTCCCTTGGACATATTCCAAAGGGGGATGTCACGATAAGTTCCTGAAATGACCTTGTGATTTTTCTGAATTTCTGGTGTGATTTTGAATTGGAATAAGGTTTTTTCATACTGCATGGCAATAAAACAACTGTATCTCCAAGGGGTTTCATCATTTCCATTCTTTGTCTCCATCTGACTGCTTCCGGACGGTATAGAGACTCTTCACTTGAACATATTACTTTCATATTCATTCCTCAAAGTGTTTTATCAGTTCTTCATCTAATTTAAGTAGTCTTTCAATGTTATCGTCACTGTCCTTGATTCTTCTTTTCCATTTGTTAATGACAAAATCAATGTCCACTTCCTTGCTACCGCTGACTAGATTGTCTGCATGGGCAACAATTTTTTCCTCAAGGGTTTCAGGCAAATATGATTTGATTGGAAGTCCTAAGTTTTCTGCCTCTTTTTCAGTTATTCCAGCGCCGATATGTCTTTCGATGATATTTAAAACATCCTCGCCATAACCATATTTCTTTGCGATTTTAACCCCTTCAACCGCATGGCTTATGCCGTGAGTTTTGGACCTTCCAATGTCGTGCAGTAATGCACCCTTACGTATGAGGTCATAATCTACATTGTCAAAATTAGCAGCTATTTTCATAGCTTTTTTATAAACGGCTTGTGAATGTTCAATAACATTTTCAGGAGTATCTTCCTGTCTGAGTAATTTAATTTCCATTTTTATCTTTATTTATTGACTTTTTCATTAAAGGAATTAAAATTACTTTCTACCATTTTGATATCTTCTTTGATTTGCTTAATGTTTGCTTCGTTGTCTTGGAATTCTAATTCTTCACCGCATGCAGGGCATAGGAATTCATAATCTGAAGCGTCGTCAAAATCAAGTCTTACATGTCCTTGAGGACATAGGAAGAACATGTTGTTCTCTTCACGTTCCAGTTCATCATTAAGCATTTTTAAATATTTTTCTGAATCTTTTCTGATTCTTGAAATTACTTCTTCAGTTTCAAATTTCCATGAATATGTAAACCATTGAGTTTCAGGGTCTTTACTTCTTTTATAACTAGCTAATCCCATGTCATAAAGTCTGTAAAGTATTTTTCTAACGATATTTAATTTAATTCCAGTTTCTTTAGCTATTTCTTCATCGGTTTCTATGCCGTCGTTTAATGCTTTAACAATTGGCAAATTGCTTTCATCTTCAACAACGTTGGTTAATAAGGTCTTTACTAATGGATCATCTATCATTTAATTTCCCCTTAATCTCATTATCATATTTTATCTGAACTGAAAATCTAAAAATTAAACTAAAAATTATGATAACTTATAAAAATTAATGTTTAGTTATATCTTTTTTATTATAAAAATATAACTAATTTTTGCATCGAAATTTTGAATTCTAATAATCTTTTAAAATTTCCAATAAGTTTTTGGTAATGTAATCAACTTCTTCATCAGTTAATTTTGAATAAACCGGCAAAGTTATTTCGTTTTTAAATAGATTATGTGCGTTAGGATAGTCTTTAATGTCGAATCCTAAGTTTTTATATGCTGTTAATAATGGTAGCGGTTTATAATGTACATTTACACTTATTCCTCGCTCTTCCATTTTGATAATGATTTCATTTCTTTGTTCCGGAGTAATGTCTTTTATTCTTGAAAGATACAAATGTCCGGAGGATTTGCTTGATTCGGTTTTATGCTGAGGAATGATGACTTTTGAATCTTTAAATGCGGCATCATACTTGTCTATGATTTCATGTCTTCTGGCAAGCATGGAGTCATATCTTTCTATTTGTCCAAGGCCTATTCCTGCCTGAATGTCTGTCATATTACATTTGTATGCTGGAAGCAAAATGTCATATTCCCATGATCCCTTTTGGGTTTTTTCCAAAGCGTCTTTGGTTTGCCCGTGCAATGAAAGAATCTGATACTCTTTGTATATTTTCTCGTTGTCCAGTCCGTCATGGTTTTTCCAGGTAACTGCTCCTCCTTCAGCTGTTGTTAAATTTTTAACAGCATGGAATGAGAAACATGTAAAGTCTGCTATGCTTCCTGCTTTTTTGCCGTCTTTTATTGCTCCAAATCCATGTGCACAATCTGCTACAACAATAATTCTCCGGAATACTTCCTGAAGCTCATTATCAGCTTTGAACAGTTCCTTTTTGCTTTCAACTATTTCGAATATCCTGTCATAGTCACACAATATTCCTGCAATATCGACAGGTATGATGACTTTGGTCTTATCGCTAATCGCTTCAGCTAGCAAATCATAATCCATTTCCTGTCTGTCCTTTTGGCTGTCCACCATTACTGGTGTTGCTCCAACATGGCAGACAACACTGCATGTTGCAGTGTATGTGTATGCTGGAACGATTACTTCATCGCCTTCTCCAATGCCCAATAATCTTAAGGTCATCTCAAGGGCGGTTGTTGCGGCACTCAAACCGACGGTTTTTTCAGTGTCACAGTATTCGCTTATTTTTCTTTCGAATTCTTTTGTTTTCGGACCGGTGGTAATCCATCCGGATTTCAATGCTGCTACAACTTCTTCAATTTCTTTGTCTGATATATCTGGTGGTGAAAATGGTATATTCATGCTTTCTCTCCGTTAAATTCTTCAGGACTTGTATAAGTAGGAACACATTCCTTCAATGTGTCTTTAATTTGAGTTTTATCTGTAATGTCGTCATCTATTAAAACTCTCAGTGAATCTAATTTTTCTTCAATGTCATTCATTGTGAAATTCATAGGCTCTGTAATAAATATCTTTTCGTGACTGGTCTTTTCAAGGTTTTCCTCATCCATCAGCAATTCCTCATAAATTTTTTCTCCAGGTCTCAATCCTGTAATTTCAATGTCTATGTCTTCACCTAATTTGAGACCGGATAATTCAATGAGGCTTTTTGCCAAATCATAAATTTTAACCGGCTCACCCATATTCAATACGAAGATTTCCCCACCTTTTGCATAGGTGATTGACTGTAAAACCAGTGCCACAGCTTCGGGAATGGTCATGAAAAATCTTGTAATGTCCTTATGGGTTACAGTCACCGGACCTCCTTCATGTATCTGCTTTTTAAATAATGGCACGACAGACCCGTTACTTCCCAATACATTTCCAAAACGAACGGCAACATATTCGGTTTCACTTTCCTTGTCCTTTGCCTGGATAATCATTTCACACATTCTTTTGGTGGCACCCATAACGTTTGTCGGATTAACCGCTTTGTCTGTGGAAATTAGGATAAATCGTTTGGTTTTATATTTGTCACAGGCATTAACAAGATTGTATGTTCCAAATACATTGTTTTTAACTGCTTCGGAAGGATTGTTTTCCATTAATGGAACATGCTTGTGTGCTGCCGCATGGAATACTACTTCTGGTGAAAATTCCTCAAACAAGTCAAACATTCTCTGTTCGTCACGGATATTTGCAATTATTGCTTTAATATCGCTGTTGGGATATTTTGATTTCAGTTCCAGCTCGATGTTATATAGGCTGTTTTCATAAATATCCAACATTAGCAATTGTTTTGGATCGTGAAGCATAATTTGCCTACATAGTTCTTCACCAATTGATCCGCCTCCTCCGGTTACCAAAACAACTTTATTTTGAATTAAACTTTTAATGTTGTTGTTGTCAAGTTCAACAGGGTCTCTTCCAAGCAAATCTTCAATTTCAACATCTCTTAAGCTATTGAATAAATTCTCTTTTGTGATTATTTCGGTCAGGCTTGGAAGCACTTTGATTTCAGCGCCTGTTTTACTGCATTTTTCAAGAATTTCTTTTTTGTTTTTATTGTCTATGTTTACTATTGTAAAGAAAATTGAGTCAATATCATATTTATTGCAAATTCGTTCAATATCGTTTCTGTCACCTATAATTCTTACTCCAGCAACAGAATATCCTCTACGCTTTTTATTATCATCGATGATTCCTATAATTTCATATCTGCCTTTTAATGTAGTATTTATTGTTTTTATGATGTCATTAGCGGAATATCCTCCACCGATTATTAGCAATTTCTTTTTCCTTTCTGGAGTGTAATCTGTTCCTTTGTCTCCCATTTCTGATAATAATATGTATTTTATACTTAAACGTATTGTAATTATTATAATACCTATCATTACACCGACAGCTAAATTATATTTGATTGAAGGGTTTTTCATATTCAATAAAAGCTCTTCAATTACGGATACTATGAGAATTGAAACGATTGAAAGGAGTATGTATATTATATAGTCTTGATTGTTTTCATATCTGATGATGTTTGAGTATCTTTTTGTGATTCGAAATACGATTTGAAAAATAATGATTGCCAATATTATGCTTATTACAAGTTCATTTCTTGTTACTGCACTTGTAGGATTCATTAGAAATGAATCAGTAATCAATACTGATGCGAAATAATATCCTAAAATGATTGCAATGCAATCTGATAATGGCAGTAAGAAATTCCTATATTTTCCTAGTGTATCAATTTCCATCAAGACCAATCCTCTACATTTTACTCTTAAATTATAATTATCAGTTTAAGCATTTCTATTTATATAAACTCATAAATATAAAATTTTGTCTTGATGTGCAATTTTGCCAAAATTCGGTTTTTTTCGCCAAATTTATTTTTTTTTCCAATGGAACTATCTGTGTCTGATGATGACTGCTGGTGTATGTGTTATTGAATCGAGTGCCTCAACAGTTACTTCACTCATTTCAGTTCCTAAAACTGATTTGACACTATGTATGGTTTTCATTTCTGTTGAAAGTGATTTTTGATAATCTTCAGCAATGTTTGCAAATTTAAGGCCATCTTCAACACTAATGTCTTCACTGCATCCAAGGGGTGTTGATCCCATATTTTCGGACAGTTGTCCTTTAAAATAACCGAAAAATCCCTTGTCCGCTTCAATTCCATCTATTGCTATTGGAAGGCCTGTAAAATACTTTCCGTTTTTCATGTAGGTCGCATCGGTATCAATTATTATTACACATACTTCTTTTCCGATTTCATTTTTAATTTCCTTTGCAACTTTCTGAGGATTTTCGGGCAGCAGTGAAACATATGTTCCTGGAGCATTACTCAAATCTATTCCTGCTTCTGATGCTGGTTTTAAGGCATGTTTCAATCCGTACAATTGCAGAACCACTTCTTTGTGAGCTTCTGTTTCTTTTGGCAATCTTCTGAGATTTTTGATGGTCCTTTTTTTGATTCCAAGAGCCGGTCCCAAAACATATCCCCATAAATATTTGCTCCACACTGTTGTTAGAAATTTGGCGGTTAGTGAAGGGGTGTATTTTGATTCGTCAATTAGTCTGTTTTGTGATACTGAAATTGGAGTTTCCGCTATTACTAAATAATCCCCATCCTGCATCAGTTCTTTTGCAGGATTTATTATTGAGTTTAGATTTTCGTTCGGTTTAATATATCCGGTTTCAATTGGAATTACAATATAATCTCCATTAATAACATGTTTTATATTTTTCAATTCATCACTTGTCATAAAAATCTTTTTAAAATTAGTTGTTTAATATAATACTATAGTAAGTTATTAAATTTATATATTTTAAAGGATGTGTAATTATGGCAAGAAAATTCATAACTTATTTTGATAATGAGGGAACTGATTATACCGACGAATTGATTTCAACGGTTAAAGATAAGCTGGATATGGCTGATAATATTAAACATGTGGTTATTGCTTCCGCATCAGGTAAATCTGCATTGAAACTTGCAGATGCCATTGGGGATGATGTAAAAATTATCAATGTTACTCATCATTGCGGTTTCAGCGGTCCTAACGAATCAGACATTTCCGAAGATATGATTAAAAAATTGGAATCAGAAGGAATTACAACTTACTTCGGATTGCATGCATTCAGCGGTGCTGCAAGAGGGGTCACTAATAAATATGGTGGTTTTTCTCCATTGGATATTGTTGCAGATACTTTCAGAATGTTTTCTCATGGAATTAAAGTGGCGGCTGAAATTTCAATAATGGCTGCAGATGCAGGATTGATTCCTGTAGGTGAAGAAATTATAGCCATCGGCGGAAGGGGCCATGGTGTGGATAGTGCAGTTATCTTGACTCCGGCCAATGCAAAAAACCTGTTCGATTTAAAGTTTCATGAAATTATTGCCATGCCGAGGGATTAACTTAATATATTATTAGAGAATAATATATTCTTTTCATATTATTTCTAAAAAGTAGTTGCATTTAAATATTAGTTACAATAGAAATATTTACAAATAATTTTAATAGCAGAGTATGTGGGGTTAATTTGTGAAATTTATAGATGATGCAATCAAGGAATCCGAACAGAGAATGGAAGAGAAAACACCAGAAAAGCTCTCTTCTGACATTGATGATGAGCTTATAAACATAATGGATGGTGTTAAAACTAAAATATTTGTTGTTGGTGCTGGTGGAGCAGGAAACAACACTATTTCAAGATTAAATGAAATGGGTATTGAAGGAGCAACAACAATTGCAGTAAATACTGATGCTCAAGATTTATTTTACTGTCAATCTGGTAAAAAAATATTATTAGGTAGACAAACTTCAAAAGGATTAGGTGCAGGTGGAGAACCATCTGTCGGTGAAGAATGTGCCGAAGAAAGTGAAGATGAAATTAGAGAAGAGTTAGTGGGTGCAGATATGGTATTTGTTACCTGCGGTCTTGGTGGAGGAACAGGAACAGGTTCAGCCCCAATCATTTCAAAGTTATCTAAAAAATTAGGCGCATTAACTGTTGCTGTTGCAACATTACCATTTTCTGCTGAAGGAATTAAAAGAAGAGAAAATGCGGAACAAGGTTTAGAAAAACTCCAAGAGTCTGCAGATACTGTTATTGTTATACCTAATGATAAATTATTGGAAGTTGCACCTAACTTGCCTTTAAATAAAGCTTTCATGGTGTCTGATGAAATTTTAGGAAGAGCAGTTAAAGGAATTACTGAATTAATTACCAAAAGAGGTCTTGTAAGTTTAGACTTCGCTGACATCAGAAGTATTATGGGTGGCTCAGGAATGGCAATGATTGGTATGGGCGAATCCGATTCTGGCGACAGAGCTTTAGAATCCGTACATGAAGCATTAAGCAGTCCATTACTTGATATTGATATTTCAAATGCTACTGGCGCATTGGTTAACATTTCAGGTAGTTCTGACTTGACTTTACACGAAGCTGAAAAAATTGTTCAAGTTGTTGCTGACAAATTGGATCCTGAAGCTAACATTATTTGGGGTACTCAAATTGACGAAAGCCTTCAAAATATTGTTAGGACCACTGTGGTTGTTTCAGGCATTAAAACCAACTATGATTCTGATGATGATTCAGATAATGCTTATGTTGAAGACAATTCAGAATCCGAAGTATCTAACGACCAATTAGATGATTTCATTGATGGAATCTTCTAATTTTATTTTCTTATTTTTTTCCAATAATGCAAACATTTATTAATGTTTAAAATATAAATTATTTTATTACTATTATTTTATTATAATTCATTAAACTATGACTTCATAGTTTTTTTAATTTTGGGTATTTAAAATGAATGTGCAAGAACGTGTTAATAAATTTATTAAAGACAGTAAAAGAGTATTGAAAGTATCAAGAAAACCTGATGGGCAAGAATACAGAGAGCTTGCTAAAGTTACATCAATTGGTGTTGTTATTATTGGTGTAATAGGTTTTGTTATAATGTTACTCGGTGCATTAATCGGTTTATAGACTGTTAATCATTTCTTTTAATCCAAGATGTTATAATAGAATTTTGTAATAATTTTGTATCTTTTTGATTTAGATTTTATTTGAGTAAGGTCTATAATCAATTATATGATATTATTAGAACCTAGGGAAGGCGGGGGATAGCTTAGTCAATTTTCACATATTTGTGAATTACCTAAGAATCTGCAATTAATTTTGCAGGCTTCAAATAACTTTTAACTTAATGTATGATTTTATTAACCAGTAAATATAGAAATAGGTGAATTTTTCATGGAAGATACTAATAGTTCCATATATGCTCTTAAAACCTCTGCAGGTCAAGAAAGGAATGTTGCCAGATTGCTAGCCCGTAAAGCTAGAACCATAGATGGTATAGGCATTTCTTCAATTCTTGTTCCGGAATCTTTAAAAGGGTATATTTTAGTTGAATCTTCAACAAAAATAGATCTCAGAAACCCTGACTTGAAAGTACAACATTTAAGAGGTGTTGTTGAAGGTAATGTGGGCATTACTTTTGAAGAAGTAAAAAGATTCTTAAAACCAGAGCCAATTATTTCCTCTATTCAAAAAGGAAGTATTGTTGAGCTTATTTCTGGACCGTTTAAAGGGGAAAGAGCGAAAGTGGTTCGTATTGATGAATCACGTGAAGAAGTCGTTCTAGAGTTAATAGAAGCAGCAGTACCTATTCCGGTTACTGTTAAAGCTGATCAAATTAGAATAATACAAAAGGAGGCTGACTGATGGCTAAAGATACAGTCGAAGTTCTTATCGAAGGTGGAACTGCAACTCCAGGACCACCATTAGGACCTGCTTTAGGACCTTTCGGTATTAACATGATGCAAGTAGTTGAAGAAATTAATAAAAAAAGTGCTGACTTTGCAGGAATGAAAGTACCTGTTAAAGTTATCATCGATAGAGATACCAAAGAATTTGATATTGAAATTGGTACTCCACCAACAACTGCTCTTATCATGGAAGAATTAGGCATCGAAAAAGCTTCTCATGAACCAGGTTTAGATATTGTAAATGACTTACCAATTGAAACCGCTTTAAAAATTGCTAGAATGAAATTTGATTCATTACTTTCTAACGATTACAAAGCAGGTGTAAAAGAAGTTATGGGAACCTGTGTAAGTATGGGATTATCTGTTGATGGTAAAGACCCAAGAGAAGCACAAAAAGATGTAGATGCTGGAAAATATGATGATATCTTAGTAGAATAGATATAATCATTCAATTTAAAATTAAGTTAATAATAACAGTGTATATGATGTTATAATTACGGTTATAATTGATATACTGTTTTTAATTCATGCAATCGTTTATAGAATTTTTTTCTTAGTAATCGATACTCATGAAACCAAAATGAAAATCCAATGAACGATACGTTCATGGGGGATGAATATGACACAAGATGTAGTTAACGCGGTGAAGGAGGCTAAAGAACAATCAAAGCCGAGAAACTTCACTGAGTCCGTAGATATAATTATTAATCTCCGTGACTTAGATGTCAGAAAGCCAGAAAATAGGTTTAATGAGGAAGTTACTCTTCCTAACGGCCGTGGCAAAGAAGTAAAAATCGGAGTCATAGCTGATGGGGAACTCATTGTTCAAGCTAAAAATGCTGGTCTCGATCTTGTAATCAATAAAGCTGATTTAGAAGCATTTGGAAAAGACAGAAAATCTGCTAAAAAAGCAGCAAACACTGTTGATTTCTTTATAGCTCAAGCTGATATGATGCCACTCGTTGGTAGATTCCTTGGTCCAGTTCTTGGTCCTCGTGGAAAAATGCCAAAACCAGTGCCTGCAAGTATCAAACTTGACCCTCTTTTAGAAAGATTACAAAGTACTGTTAAAGTTGGTGTAAAACAACAACCAAGTATTCAAATTGTTGTTGGAAGCCAAGACATGTCAGACGAAGACATAGCAGAAAATATTGAAACTGTTCTTACAGTCTTAGACCGCAATTTAGAAAAAGGAAGAAGTCAAATCAAGTCCATGTTTATAAAAACAACTATGGGACCAGTAGTGAGGGTGATCTAATGGCTCATGTTGCTGAATGGAAAAAGGAAGAAGTTAAAGAGCTTACCGGAATCATTAATGAATATGATGTAATCGGTATTGTCGACTTATTAAACATTCCTGCAAAACAGCTTCAGGAAATGAGAAAATCTCTTAACGGTAAAGCTGTTATCAGAATGTCTAAAAAGAATCTTATTGACTTAGCTCTTGAAGATTGTAATGCTGATAAAAACAACATTGTTGATTTATCTGGACATATGGATGGTCAAATTGCACTTATTGCAACTGAAATGAATCCTTTCAGATTATACAAAATATTAGAAGACAGCAAAACTTCAGCTCCTGCAAAACCAGGATCTATTGCATCTGATGATATTATTGTACCTGAAGGAGATACTGGATTCGAACCAGGTCCATTCTTAGGTGAATTGCAACAAGTTGGTATTCCTGCAAAAATTGACAAAGGTAAAATCTGCGTACAAAAAGAAACTGTTGTTGTTGCAGCAGGTGATGAAGTATCTAAACAAGTAGCAGCTACCTTGGCAAGAATGGATATTAATCCGATGGAAGTCTTAAAAGCAGTATATGAAGATGGTTCAATCTATACTTCTGATGTACTTGCAATCGACGAAGAACAAACATTAGCAGATTTACAAAAAGCATTTTCAGGTGCATTCAACTTGTCTGTTAATGCAGCTATACCTACTACAGAAACTATTTCCGCAATATTATCTCTCGCACATACCAGAGCTGTCAGCGTTGGTGTAGAAGGAGCTATATTGACTTCCAAAACTTCAGAACCAATTCTCGGTCTTGTAAATGCTAGAATGTTAGCTATTGCTTCTGCAATTGCTGATATTGCAGGTGCAATTGACGATGAATTAGCAGAAAAACTTTCCAATGTTGCTGTAGCAGCTGCTCCAGTAGTGGAAGAAGAAGTTGTTGAAGAAGAGGAAGAAGAGGAAGAAGAAGAGGATAGTGAAGAAGAAGCAGCAGCTGGGTTAGGAGCTCTCTTCGGTTAAATTAATTAATTAAAATTTTTATTGTTTAATAACTAACACTTTAAAAAACTAATGGTGATAACATGGAATATATATATGCGGCAATGATTTTGCACAGTGCAGAAAAAGATATTAACGAAGAAA
>ONQL01000055.1 GCA_900319985.1 uncultured Methanobrevibacter sp.
TAATTCCGGAACCTTGATTGAAAGGTACAGGGTTATTAAAGATGTTTTTAATGGAGATATTTTTACAAATATCAATTCTTTGGATTTAATTGATTCTGCAGAGGATTTGGCTTTGGTTGTTCTTCAGTTCAATACTAACAAACTCTTAAATTTGAATCCCGATACCTTGATTTCAGATGTAATCAGGGAGTATAACATTGATTTTGACGTTAGCTTTTCAACAAAACAGGTTTCAAAGGCGGAAGTTAAAGAAATTTTAGATAATGAAACTGATACCACAATATCTGATATCACTGACGGTTTTGAAATATTGGGTGAAAAGATTCCTCACATGGAACTGTGCAACGGGTCAGCTCTAATTGTTGATGTGGATTTGGGTCAGGTTGCATATACCATTACTTCAGCGGGCAAATTTTTCCCGAGGGTTTTTGAAACGGTCGAAACATTGAAATCCCGAGGAATAGAGATATTCATTGCATCAGGTGACAGAAAGGGAGCAATCAACAGATTGGCCAATATGCTTGATGTTCCCGAAGACAATGCTTATGGTAGCGTTTCAACTCGAGGTAAACGTGATGTCGTTTCTATCCTAAAAGATGGAGGATATAAGGTCATGATGGTTGGAGATGGTTTGAATGACCTGTTGGCATTTAAAATGGCTGATGTTAGTGTCCTGACCATTGAACAGCAGGAAGAAGTATCTCCAAAAATGATGGATCAGACTGATTATGTGATTGAAGATATATTTGAGGTTACTCAGATTGATTTTTAATTTATTTTTTTGGAAGTTTTTACTTATAAGTTATAACTTATAACTAAAAAAATCACTTATAACTTATAACTGATAACAATTAAAAAAATTATAAATCATAAGTTATCAATGACTTCTTTGCTTTTTAGGATATTGTCAAAGTTATTTAACTCAATGATTGCAGTATCAATCTTTTTAAGTAAATTAAGGTCCAATGTTCCCTCTCCAAGGGGGATATGGGAATCTTTAACCCCATCATTATCATTCAAATGACAGTAGCTAATGTTTTTAAGGGATAACATTTCTTCAAGGTTTCCGCAGGTGTTGCCATGGCCTGTATCAATGGTCAGTGAACAGCCTGTGGCTTCCTGAATCATTTCTATTTCCTCAACTGTGTTTCCTAAAAACTTTTGTCTGACAGGCATGTTCTCGACTGATATTTCAACATTGGTATTGTCCATTATCTCTCCGACACTTTCGATTGACATTTCCAGTGCCCATTTTCTAAGGTGAGGTTCGTTTCGGCCAATGATTCCTGGATGGACCGTTATTGTATTTGCTCCAATTTTTTCAGCATATTGTCCACAATAAATCATTTGACGAACACTTTCAGCTCTGATTCCCTTGTTTATGCTTGCAATGTTAATGTCTACGGTTGCCGCATGCATGCGGATGTCCAGTCCACTGTCGATAAATGGGCTATTGTCCTTTTCATATAATGGATCTTCTGCAAGTATTTCTATTATTTCAAATTCGTGCTTTTTTGCTAGATTTATGATATCTTGAGTGGGTTCCATAAATAAAGCCAGTGTTGTAAAACCCAGTTTCATATTTATATATTAGCAGTACACATATAATAAATGTTAATATATATCAAATTTTGACATATGGTGAAATATGACTGAAGAAAATTTTGACGAAACTCGCAGAAAGTTTCTTAAGCACTTTTCAAATGGAATAACTCATAATCTGATTTTATGGATTATTTCAAAGGAATGTATTCATGGCTACGGAATCATGAAAAAATTGGATGAATTCTTTAGCTTTGAAAATGTGTGCTGTGAAACTAATATCAATTCGAGTAAGATATATCCGATTTTATCAAAAATGGAAAATGCCGGATTGATTGCCGGCGAGTGGAAAGTAAATGAAAACAATAAAAGGGTTAAGTATTATTCAATAACCCCAGATGGTGAAAGTGTTTTAAATGATATTCAAGACCATTTGAAGTCAGTTTTAACCAATACATCTTGGATATCCTTTTTTGAAGATATGACAGGATTGGAGATTAACAATGAAAAATGCAATTGAAACTAAAAGTCTCACTAAGGTATTCAATAAGTTCACCGCCGTTAATTCTCTCGATTTAGAAATTCCTAATAATACTATTTTCGGAATGTTGGGTCCGAATGGAGCTGGTAAAACAACAACCATTAAGATGCTTACCTGTCTGATTCAGCCAACATCCGGTCAGGCAATTGTTGGAGGATATGATGTTCAAAAGAATCCTGATGAAGTAAGAAATCTTTTGGGCATGGTTCCTCAGCAAGTAAGCTTGTATAAGGATTTGACTGTTATGGAAAATTCGCAATTGTGTGCAGATTATTATGGAGTTCCTCAGGATGAGAGAGATTCTCGTATAGAGGATTTGATGGAACTTGTTGACATCAAATATGCTAAAGATAAAAGGGTGGGTCAGCTTTCCGGAGGCCAAAAGCAAAAGGCGTCTCTTGTTGCCAGTTTGGTTCACAGGCCGGATATTCTGTTTTTGGACGAGCCTACCATAGGTCTAGACCCCACCACCAAACGTACATTATGGGATTTGATTCGTGAATTGAATGACAATGGACATACCATTATTTTATGTTCACATGATATGTATGAAGTAGACATGCTCTGTGATAACGTTGGAATTATTAATACGGGCAACTTGGTAGCTTACGATACTCCTCAGGGACTTAAAGATTCTCTTTTAGAAAGCAACAAACAGGAAATGACAGAAGCATTGAGTCAAATTTCTGAGGAAAATGAGGTATCCACATCAACCAAGGAAGATATCGAAAACCTCAGTTTAAAGAAGATGTCAATACTTCTCAACAATCAGACTGACGATATCATCGATTCAATAAAAAAATCAAGCGACATTAAAAGTATTGAAATAGCTCATAACGGTCGTATCAATTTGAGAGTTGACGGCTTTGATGACATGGCCGTTCAAAATGTAATCAATGATATTATTTCCGCAGGAGGCATAATCAAATCCATTTCAACTGAAGAACCGTCTCTGGAAGACGTATTTATTAAAGCCACATCCGAGGTGAATGAAGATGATAGAGCCTAAGAAATTTTGGTGGATGATAAAAAAGGAATTGATTTCTCTTAAAAGACACCCAGCCAGACTGGTTTCTATTTTGGCATTTCCGATTATCATGATTTTGCTTTTTGGTTATGGAATGGGTGGAGAAATGACAGATCTGCCGATTGTTGTTGTTTCTCAAAGTGATGGTAATTTAACTGATTTGACTCTTGACACTATTAAAACAACTGAAACCTATCATGTTGTTGATGTTATAGATAGTCTGAGCGACGGTAAAAAGATGGTAGACTCCGGTGAAGTGAAGGCGGCAATAATTCTGCCTTCGGATTATGACGAGGACTCCTCGCAACAGAAGGCAGTAACGTTATATCTGGATTCTTCAGATCAGATGGCTTCTCAGATAATTGAATCTTCCACACAGGGAATATTTTATAGACTTTCAAATGTTGTAGCTTCCCAAACAAGCGTTTCTACTCAGAATGCAAGTATAACTCCTTCAATAACTCACTCACTCAACAGCTTTAAGGAGGACATCAGCCTACACATCAACAAGATTTACGGAAACATCAAATACATTGACTTTTTGGTTCCAGCTATTTTAGGAATGACAATCATGATGAGCTGTATGATGGGTATGGGAGCAACCATTGCAGGTGAAAGGGAAACCGGTGAGCTTGCAAGGCTGTTCATGACACCTACTTCTGTTGCAACGGTAATTGGTGGCAAAATTGCCGCTAAACTATTGATTGAATTGGTCAGAGCTTTGATATTGATTTTCATGGCAGTATTGCTCTTCAGCGTTAGCATTAAGGGAGGATTTTTACAGACTTTCATTGTTCTTGTAATTGGAGCATTATGTTTTGTCGGTTTTGGAATCATGCTTTCAGCAAGAACTTCCACACAGGAGGATTATGCTCAAATTTCACTTCCTTTCTCAATGCCGATGATGTTTGTTTCAGGAGTATTCTATCCGATAGAAACAATGCCTTGGATATTGCAAAAACTGGCATATGTATTCCCATTGACATATCTTAATGATGCAATGAGGGGAATAATGCTTAAAGGTCAGACTTTAGGAGATGTGTGGTTGGATTTAGTTGTCCTTTTAGGATTTACCATATTATTCTTTATAATTGGTGTAAAAAGATTTAACAGAGACGTATAGGGGGATTTAATTTGAATAAAAAATTTTTATTAATAGGATTAGTCATTGCAGTAATTTGCATCTCTCCAATAGCAGCCGAAAACTGGAACTCTTTTGCGGGGGATTTTAACCACACTGCATATAGGCAGGAAGCTTCAGATTTCGTAACAAACCTTTGGACTTTTAACATGGGGTCCTCTATTCATTCTTCCCCTGCTGTCTATGAGGATTATATTTATGTGGTATCCAGCGAAGGAATTTTAAAAGCCATTGACATGAAAACAGGTGAGGAAGAATGGAAAATTGATTTAGAATCCAAAACCAATTCATCCCCTATTGTAAGTGGAAACAGACTTTACATCGGATGCGAAGACGGATTGAAAGCCATTAACATCAACAATCATAAGGTGTCCTGGGAATATGACTGTAAAGGAGTTGAATCCACTCCATTTTTATATAAGGATGTTGTTTATTTTGGATGTGATGACGGTCATTTGTATGGATTGGACAAGTCCAACGGTAATGTGAAATTAAACAAAAAGCTGGATGGAGAACTTAAATCATCTCCAATCGTAGTCAATGATTCAGTTTATATAGGTTCAACCAATTCCAAATTGTATAGCATTGGAACAGACAAGGACAAAAATTGGGATTTCACAACAGGTGACGAGATTTTGTCTTCACCTAGCTATGTAAATGAAACAGTTATTTTCGGATCTACCGATGGCAGTCTATATTGCGTGAAGGAATCTGACGGTTCCTTAATCTGGAAGGCAAATCTGAATAATAAAATTATTTCATCACCTACTGTAGATGAACATGACAACAGCGTTTTCGTAGGTTCTGATGAAGGAAATATGACATGTTTGGATACCCGTGACGGTACGGTCAAATGGAGCCACCCAGTTGGTGACAAAATTCAGTCCACTCCTGCACTTAAAGGCAAGCTGATTTCATTTGGAAGCAATAACGGTGTCTTTTATGTTTTGAATAAATACACTGGCCTTGAGGAATTCACTTACAACCCAGGAACACTTTTATTCAATTCAAAAATAACCTCTTCTCCTGTTATTAACGGAAACAGTCTGTTCTTTGGAGATGACAGCGGATATTTATATTCCTTAAACATTGAAAAGTATGAAGTTCCTGGATCAATGCAGATGTACTATTCAATAGCCGTTTTAATCATTGTTATAGTGGTGGCTATTGTAGTCGTTAAAAAAGTTAAGAAATAATTCATTTTATTTCTTACTTTAAAAAAACTTATTAACGGTTACTCTTTAAATTAATATTTAATCAACTGGAAGTATTATAATGAAAAATATCGAAACTTTAAAAAAAGAAAATATGAATCTGGCCGATAAAATTTATATTTTCGATACAACATTGCGCGACGGCGAACAGACTCCTGGAGTTGCCTTGACTGTCGATGAAAAGATGCAAATCGCTCAAAAACTCAATAACTTAGGTGTCGATAAAATTGAAGTCGGATTTCCGGCTTCATCCAAAGGTGAAATAGAATCAGCCAAAAAAATTCTTTCTCTAGATTTGGATTCCACACTTGTAGGTTTGGCACGTTCACTAGAAGGGGATATTGATGCAATCATCGATTCTAATTTGGACTATGTTCATACTTTTATAGGTACTTCCCCTCTTCATCGTGACTATAAGCTCAAAATGTCTAAGGAAAAGATTGTTGAAACCGCCGTTAGTGCCGTTGAATATGCTAAGGATCATGGTTTGACAGTTGAGTTTTCTGCTGAAGATGCAACCAGAACAGAAAGGGATTTTTTATTTGAAGTGTTTAATAATGTTATTGATGCTGGAGCAGATTTTTTAGATGTTCCCGATACTGTTGGCGTTTTGACTCCCATAATTACACATGAGCTGATTAGTGATATTAAAGATAATTTTACTACTCCAATCAGTGTGCATTTTCACAATGATTTTGGTCTTGCTACTGCCAATTCCCTAACTGCAGTCGAATGCGGTGCTAATCAGGTTCATGTCACAGTCAATGGATTGGGTGAGAGAACTGGTAACTGTTCTTTAGAAGAATTTGTAATGGCTCTTAAATCAGCTTATGGAATTGACTTGGGTTTGGATACCACCAGATTTTACAGTTTGTCTAATTTGGTAGGTCGTTTGACAGGTGTTAAAATGCCCGTCAACAAGCCAATTGTCGGTGACAATGCTTTTGCACATGAATCAGGCATTCACGTTCACGGCATTCTTAATAATGCAAATACTTATGAACCTATGTCACCTGAAATGGTTGGTCATTCCCGCCGTATTGTTCTTGGAAAGCACACAGGTGCTAATGCTTTAAAATCCAAACTCAAGGATTATCACATTGACTTAAATGAAGATCAATTCTCCAAGGTATTTGATGAAATTAAGTCTTTAGGTGACAGCGGTAAATGTGTCACTGATGATGATTTGGTTGCTATAGCTATTACTGAACTTTCTTCTGCTCGTGAAACTCCAATAGTTATAAAAGGGTTAAGTATTTCAATAGGTGCTAACGTATCACCTACAGCCACTGTTAAACTTGAAATTGACGGTGTTGAAAAAGAAACCGCTAGTACTGGTGTTGGTCCTATTGATGCGGCCATCAATGCTATACATTTTTTAATCGAGGATACTATTGAAATTCAGCTTGACGAATATAACTTGGAAGGTATTACCGGTGGAACCGATGCATTGGCAGAAGTGTTTGTAATCACTTCCGATTTTCAAAACAATAAGGCTACTGGTCGTTCTACTAATCAGGATGTAGTGATGGCGAGTATCTTAGCTATTTTGGATTCTATAAATAAGTTATTATTGATTCAGAGGTCTCAATAACTATTATTTTTTTATTTATTTTTTTAATTTTATTCCTATTTTTTGGTTTTATTTATTATCTTTTTTTTAGATTATCTATAAAATATTTCTTTTTTTTAATATTACTTTATATTATTTAATAATTGTTTTTATACTGTTTATTTTTTTATATTTTTAAACATTTTTTAATTTTATTTCTTCTAATTGTCTGTATATTTTATTTTTTCTTCGTTGTTTAATATGATTTTAATTTTTTTTTAAAAACTTATAAAATATTCAATAATTATTTTAGGAATGTTTATTTTTTTATATTGATTTTTATGTAAAATTTTATATACATTAATTTCATATATTATAATTGGTGAGTTTAATATGGAAAATAATACAATTTTTGTTGGTAGTAAACCTGTAATGAATTATGTTTTAGCAGTAGTAACACAATTCAATGAAGGTTCTAACAGCGTTATTCTTAGGGCTAGAGGTAAAGCGATTAGTCGTGCTGTTGATGCTGCTGAAATTGTTAGGAATAGGTTTGTTCCTGATTCCGATGTTACAGATATTAAAATTTCCACAGAAGAAATTGAAAACTACAACAAAGAAAAGACAAATGTTTCAATAATAGAAATTTTAATTGAAAAGAGTGAATAATTGCTCTTTTTAATCAAATTTCTTTAAAACATTTTTTTCAAAAAGATATTTAGAAAGTAGAATGTTCGATGTTCCTTTTCCATGAGCCTCTACATTATTTTTTTTGATAGCTTTCAAAACACTTTCTATATCTTTCTCACATTTTATTAGACTATAGCAATCACCTACAAATTTATAATAGTGTGCATCACTTGCACCCAATGATGGCATGTTTTCCTTTTGTGACAGATTTTTTGCCTTGTTATTGCAGTATCCTAGAATAAATCTTGCATTTTTTGTTTCGATTGCATCAATTTTCAGGTCTTTATAGTCTGTTTTGTGCAGCAGGCCATGTCTATAAAAACAGTATGGATGAGGTATTATTGCAAGACCCCCCAAATCATGAATTTTGTCTATTGTTTCTTGAGGACTTAAGTCTCTAGGTATGTTTTCCTCACACCCAAAACCAAGAATATGACCATCAGTTGATGAAATTTCTATGGATGGAATTGCCAATATATCTGTGTTTCTAGTTTTTTTCAAAACTTCGCTGGTTCCGTCGACAGTGTTGTGATCACTTATTGCGATGATGTCAATGTTTTCACTTTTTGCAGTCTTTAGTATGTCATCGATTTTTGCATGTGAATCCGGTGAATATTCGCTGTGGATGTGGGAGTCCATTTTTAGCATTTTATCTACCTAATATTGTTTCTATCAAACCTACTGTTCCTGTCATCATCACATCTCCTCCTGGAGCTGCATGATGCCAGTCAAGATTTGTTTTTTCTATCAGTTCTCTTTTAGGACCGCTCACGATTACCTTTTCAATTTCAGATATAGGATTTAGGACATGTGCTCCATGACCATGGTCATCATAAACCTCTTTATTTGTTATTTCTCCTGATGCCAATCTTTTGATGTACCTTTCAAGAGACTCACCAGTCAGGCTTGAAGTGTGATGTTCAAACACTCCCTGTATTTTCCCGTTTTCTATTGATGCTGCTGTAGTATGTCCGTTACCGATATCGATTACAATGAAGCTGTTCAGACTTTTAGCTATTTCATCGAAACACATTCCTGCTATTGATGCGAATTTTGTATCCATTAACAATGGAATTTCCTCGATTCCCTCTTTTTCAATTGTTCTTCTTACAGCCTGCATTCTTGTGTAATATTCGGGGAGGTTGTCTGTAAAACCAAATTCCAATGGTGAAATCGGTTCTGATATTTTTTCTCTGATTTTTTCAAACCTGAAGTCCCTGTCTCCTATGTTTTCATTGTATCCGTGATCCTGAACTGCAATGGCAATCTTGTCAAAGTCAAACTCCAAATCATATCCCAATAAAAATTCAGCAAGTTTTGTTATATTTATATCAGCCATTCTTATTCTAGTATAGCCTTTGTAGTCATTTCCCTCTTCAGCGATTTCAATTCCGTATGATTTAACCTGATTCAAATCGTCACGTATGGTTCTTGCACACAATGGTTCCATCACTACCTTGTATCCTTTTTCCATATGTTCCAGGAGGCTTTTTTTGATTTTTCCTCCGCCCATTATTTCCCCTTCAAAATAAATGTCGTTTTCAATTTCCCTGATTTTTTGGGAAATGTACAGGTGTGGAGAAGGCAAAACAAGTTTTATTGAATTTTCCAACTCTTTTTCCGTATCGTAAATCATCATGTCCTGTGTTCCGGTTCCAACATCAATAGCTAAAATTCTCATGTTTTTTAAATTGTTCTTTATATTATTAATAATTAAAGTGTACATTTTTGTACAACAAAGCTTTAAATAGTACATTAATAATATTAATATACATGACTTATAAAATTGAATTATCATCAGATGAAGTGCCAAAGACCTGGTACAATATGCTTGCTGATTTGCCTGTTCCGCTTCCGGCTCCTAAAAACAGTGAGGGCAAAGACCAAATTGCTGCTTTACAATTGGCTTTCACAAAGGCTGGACTTGAACAGGAATTTGCAACTGACCGTTATATTACTATACCAAAAGAAGTTAGAGAATTGTATATGGAAATGGGTAGACCATCTCCATTGGTCAGGGCCAATAAACTTGAAGAATATTTAAATACTCCTGCTAAAATTTATTTCAAAAGGGAAGATTCTTCACCTACCGGTTCACACAAGTTGAACTCTGCAATACCTCAGGCTTATTTTGCTAAAAAGGAAGGTGTCGAACGATTGACTACAGAAACTGGTGCAGGCCAATGGGGTACTGCTTTATCTCTTGCATGTAATTTATTAGGTATTGACTGTACAGTCTATATGGTTAAAGTTTCATTCAACCAGAAACCGGACAGAAAAAACATCATGCACATTTATGACAGTGAAATATTTGCTTCACCAAGTGAAAATACAAAAGTAGGCCGTCAAATTTTAGCTGAAAATCCAGACCATCCTGGTTCATTGGGTGTAGCTATTTCCGAAGCTATGGAAGAGGCTTTGGAAAAGGATGAAGTCAAATACTCTTTAGGTAGTGTTTTAAACCATGTCATGTTACATCAAACTGTCATAGGCCAGGAATTAAAAACCCAATTGGAAATTGCTGAAGAAGAGCCTGATGTCATGATTGCATGTGCGGGTGGAGGAAGTAACTTAGCTGGTTCACTTTTCCCATTCATTAAGGATAAAATTGACGGAAACTCAGATACTCAATTTATCGCTGTTGAACCTAGTGCCTGTCCAACTCTTACTGAAGGTACCTATGATTATGATTTTGGTGATTCCAATGAATTTACTCCAATGCTCAAGATGTTTACACTAGGACACGACTTTGTTGCTCCTACTGTTCATGCAGGTGGATTAAGATATCACGGAATGTCTCCAATTGTTTCACTTTTAACTAAAGAAGGTTATATTGAACCTAGATCAGCTCATCAAAGGGACTGTTTCAGTGCAGGAATTACCTTTGCTCGTAATCAGGGTATTGTTCCGGCTCCCGAAACCACTCATGCAATTAAGGTTGCTATTGATGAAGCAATTAAGTGCAAAGAGACTGGTGAAGAAAAAACCATTGTTATGAACTTCTCAGGCCATGGAATGTTGGATTTAAAAGGATATGCTAGCTATTTTGAAGGAACTATGCAAAATGCTAAATAATCCTTCTTTATTTTTTTTTAGATTTCTTTAGTTATAACTTATAACTTATACTTATTTTTTTTCACTTGAAATATATGTTTAAATTCTTTTGTTTTCTTATTTTATTTCTTATTTATTTTCATTTGAAATTCTACTTTATTTATTTTGATTGATTTATTTCTTATTAATTAAACCCTTTTTATTTTATTTTTTGATTGATTTAAATTGAATTTTTTTCTTTCTTCTAATTTATTCATTCGAAGTTTTAATTATTTTAATTATAACTTATAACTTCTACTTTATTAGTAATAACTTCCAAGTGTTAACAAATAAGTAATAAGTTATTTGTGAAAACAAATACTTTATAAGATAGAAGTTATAAAATATAACTTATTTGTTAAAAGTTAGTTATGATAAGTTATTTCTTAAAACTTATTTTTTATAATTTAGAAGTTTTAACTTAAAACTTAATTCCTATCCCTTAGAAGTTAGAACTGATAAGAATAACTTAATTCTTTTAACTTATACTGAATAACTTCAACGTTATTCTTTAGAACTTTGAATTTTTAAGTTATGAATCATAACTGGTAACTTAAAACTTATCAGATAAAGGAGAATTCGTTAATGAGTGAAGTAATTGCGGTGATGAATCAAAAAGGAGGTTGTGGAAAGACAACAACTGTTGTTAATACTGCAACATCCCTTGCTGTTATGGGTAAATCTGTTTTGGTTGTCGATATGGATCCTCAAGCTAATGCTACAACTAGTTTTGGGATTGATAAAACCAAAATAGAAAATACAATTTATGATGCTATCATAGGGGATATTAGTATTAAAAAAGCAACAATTCCTACGTTTATAAAAAATTTGTTTATTATCCCAAGTAATATATCCCTTAGTGGTGCAGGAATGGAACTTTCCAAACGTGAAAATTACCATGTTGTATTAAAAGATACTCTTGAAGACGTCATACCGTTATTCGACTACATATTCATTGATTTACCTCCTTCCTTAGGTGTAATTACTGTCAATGCATTAGTAGCTTCCGATAGTGTTTTAATACCTATCCAAGCTGAGTATTATGCTTTAGAAGGAGTGGCAGATTTAATTAATACAATAAAATTAGTCGAAAAAAGACTTAGAAGTCCAACACCTATTAAAGGAATTCTCCTTACTTTATTTGATAAAAGAACTAGACTTAGTAAGGATGTACACAAAGAACTCAAAAATTACTTCGGCGGAACCGATTTATTGTTTAAGACAATAATCCCTAGAAATATCAGATTGGCTGAAGCACTAAAGCTTATTTAAGATTAGCAAAAGAGATTCTTAAAAGAGATGGAGAGGATTAGATGGCTAGAAAAGGGCTGGGAAAAGGTTTAGATTCATTAATTCCTAATTTTTATAATGAGGATTTTGATAGCAATTCTCCTCAATCCCTTGAAGACATGTTAAACGAGGATTCTCCTGAAGAAAAAGAAGATTCTAATGATTCAATAGATGAAGTAGAAGATTCTGGAAAAGAAGAAAATATTTTTGACCAAATCGAAAAGGAAAGAGAAGAAGCTGAAAAAACAGATGAAGAATCCACTGAAGAACTTTCCGATGACAATGAAGAAGAAATAGAAGAGGAGGTTTCCCAAAATGTTGAAGAAAGCGAGCAATCTGAGGATGCTGATAAAACATCCGAAGACATTCGCAGCGATATACATAGCGAAGAAAGCGTACAAATACCACAAGAAGTCAAAATCCAGGAAGAACATGTAGCTGAAGTTAAGGAAATTGTTGACAAAAATCCAAGGATTACTTTATGGTCTTCCAGATCTTCTGCGGTTTTCAGATATCTGAGAAAAACCGAACCTGAATTCAGTATTTCAAAAGAAGCTTCAATTTTAATAGAAGAGGCGGTTTCCAAAAAATACCCTGAAATTTGGGCATTGTTTGAAGATTTATAATTTTTATTTTTTTTCTATTCAGTATATTTTCAATATATTTTATTCGATTTTTTTACACTTGAAATTGTATACTCGATATATTGAAAAAATCTATTTTATAATCAAATATACTATTTTTATAATCTATTTTTTTATTCATATTTTGATGGGTATGAGTCTTATCTATAAAAATAAGCTATCATACATTTCAAAAATCAAAAGTAGTCTGATATTCCCCATCAATTTTAATATAAGGTTCAGCACGTTCTACTATAACACCCAATTTTTTAAGTTGATGTTCTGATGTAAACGGTATTTTTTTACGAATAGAAATTATTTCCCTTGCAGATTTTACACCGATTCCCGGTACTCTGATAAGTTCTACTAGTGGTGCCCTGTTGATTTCTACAGGAAAAATATCCATGTTTTTTGCCGCTAGAATCTTTGGATCTTGGGTCAGAGAAAGCTTATCATTTTCATCAAATATAAGTTCCTTGACACTGTAATGATAATCATTAAGCAAACTGTCTGCATTATATAATTTTGATGTCCGGTCAGTTGAACATGCTTGTTTATTGGAAAATTCAGTTTCTTCAATAGGGGTGAATGCTGAAAAATATGTTCTTTTCAAGTCTGATTTTTTGTATATTTTTTCCATTCTCTCAAGAATTTCCTTGTCACTTTCTCCG
>ONQL01000098.1 GCA_900319985.1 uncultured Methanobrevibacter sp.
GGAAACAGACTGGGCACAAAAAATCTACAAAAAACGATCAAAAACAGCAGAACTACCATTTGCACACATAAAACAAAACATGAAACTACATGAATTCACTACAACCGGAATAAAAAACACAAACACAGAATTCAAACTATATACAATCGGACATAACCTAAAAAGAATATACAATGAAATAAACAGGAAAAATAACTAAAAATAAGAAAAAATATCAAAAAATTAGAAACACAAAATTCGATTAAAAATTTTGCGTCACATCCTCTTTTTTGGTTAATCAAAATATTTATATATTAGTTTATACTACTTGTTATATAACACGTGACATATTATAACACGTGCTATATAATATGTTCCAAATTTTTAGGTTTACCTAAAAAATACCGAAACATTTATATACTATCATTTACTATGTAATACATAGTGATGTGAATTTAGGTACACCTAAATTTTAGGCGTATTAAAACATTACTCCCAAAACATATTATTTATATAATCAGTCAAATAATATGCAATCTCCAAAATAAGTTAAATATTAAATTAGCTTTTCACAATTTTCTAATTTAATATTGTATTGGAAAATTTCTTCTGCCAAAAATTTTCCAGTAAAGTCTTTGGTGTTTAAATCTCCTCAAAACAATTAAACACCAAAATTATCTCTTTTTTTGTTAATATTTTTCGAGTTTTCTTTTTAATGTGGATTTTTTCAAATTCTTAAATTTTAGGTTCTAATTTTTTAATTGTTATTCCCATCATCATAACGACCAGTGGGAAAAATAATGAATAGACCAATATCAATAAATTTCCAGAAATAACATCTCCCATTACTGTGGATCCGGCCATGAGCATTATTAAAATGATGACAGGCGCTAAAATGGCTATGAATGTGTAAATCAGAATAAATGAGTTCAGTTTTTGGGAATATTCCTTTAGCTTTATTTGGGTTTCAAAGGAAATGTCTTTTGCAATGATGTCCAGGCTGTTTGCCAGATTTCCCCCAACTCTCAATGTGCCGATTATTTGATGGATGGTTCTGCTTAAGCCCTCTGAGTTGACCCTATGTGACATCTCCTGCAAGGACTCTTCAGTTTGTTTTCCGAACTTTATCTCTTCCAGAACCCGTGTAAATTCCTTTGACAGGGATCCGTAATTTGAATTTTTGATTGTCAGCATGGTATCATGTAATCCCTTTCCGGACTTCAGTTCTATGCTCATATGTCTTAATGCATAGGGCAGTTCCTGATTCAAATCGGAGTAGCTGTTTTTCTCTTTAATTTGAGGATAATAAATCAGGAATGTGTAGGTCATTGTGACTAGAACCAAATAGATCCCTCCAATTTCAAAACTGGTGAGATAGGTTATCAAAACTAAAACTGCAATCAGAAGAATTATGGTTTTTTTGTTAAGGAAGTATTTAATCACTTTATTTCTGATTATATAGATTTTATCTTCATTCTTTTTTGGATTTTCATTTTTGCTTTCAAAATTTATTCTGGAAAACATTTTCAAATCCAGCTTGTTTTCATCTTCTTTTTTGATTTTTATGTCTTTTAGGGAAATGCCTTTTATGGAGTTCACCACAAAGAGGAATATTCCTCCCAGTGCAACAAAGAATTTTTTAAAAATAATATCACCCGTTTAGAAGGATTCTGTTTAGAACTTTTTGAGGATTGGCATAATACATCTCTAGAATGGTATTGACTTCATTTTCACGATGGATATTTTGATTTACCATATGTTTAAGCAATAACTCTCTGTTTTCAATCTCCTTATTGATTTCATACAGTGATTTTCCGCTTAAGTTAGCAATTTGGGTCAATGTTTTGCTTGAAATGCTCACGTTTTCAATGCTGTCGGTTTCAGGATTCCATTCAAAAATCTTATTCAGCTGGATTACTCCTTCCTCTGAGCCGACTATCTCTGCAACCTCGCTGATTCTTCTGTAGGAAACTCCGGATGATGTGTAAATTCTTTTTTGCATTATAATGAAATCAATTGCCTGAATCATTATCTTTGGAACGGACATGGGATTTGTTGTCAGTCTTGTAATTGTTTCTCGTGCACTGTTTGAATGGAGTGTTCCGAATCCTGAATGGCCTGTGTTTAATGCAGTAAATAATGTGATTGCCTCTTCGCCTCTCACCTCTCCAACGATTATTCTGTCGTAAGGAATTTTTAACAAGGTCGTTCATGGTCAACTCCCCTTTGTTTTCAACATTTGACGGTCTGGTTTCCATTCTGATGACGTGTTCATGGGGTATTTGAAGTTCCAGTGTATCTTCTATGGTTATTATTCTTTCTTTTGGATTGATGAATGATGCCAATGCGTTTAATGTGGTTGTTTTTCCGGAACTTGTCCCTCCGGATATTATTGCATTGGCTGACCTGACTCCGAGTCCGTCAAAACACAGCCATAAAAATGCCGCCAGTTCCAGTGACAGGGTTCTTGAATTTATCAAATCGATGATGGTCAGCGGGTCTTTTTTAAATTTACGGATTGTAAGTGACGGTCCGTCTGCGGATACTGGGGGAATTGTGGCGTTGATTCTAGACCCGTCGCTTAGTCTTCCATCCAGAATTGGTGATTCCTTATCGATTCGTCTGTTGATTTGCCTTGCCATTGAATCTATTAAGTCGGTTAGTTCCTGTTCGTCATCATAATAGATGTTTGTTTTCATCATTCCATGTTTTCTGTGATATACATAAACGGGTTTATTTATGCCGATTATCATGATTTCTTCAAGTTCATCATCCTGAATTAATGAGTCGATTTTGCCATATCCGATTATGTCCCTGAGTAGCTTGCGAGATAAGTTGTCTAAATATTCATTTGGGACTCTTTTATTTTGATTTTCTCCGGCGAACCTATTGAATAAAAATGCCTTGATGTCATTTAATAGCTTGTCCTCGTTCGGCTGAAAATTTTCGCCGGATGATATAGCTAAATCAACCAAGTTTTCACGAATTTCGTTTAAAAGAATTTTTTCTTCAGTTGTGTAATTTTGTTTTAAA
>ONQL01000078.1 GCA_900319985.1 uncultured Methanobrevibacter sp.
AGACCAAAAATGGAATTCTAACCTTTTTAGACTTCCAAATGCAAAACTGGACACAAAAACACATAAAAATTAAATAAGCCTATAAAATTTTACAGACTCCTTTTTTTTAGGAATTTGCAATAACAATTAAATATATCTGTGACAAAGATAATAACAAGATTGATACATTGGTGATTGTTATGGGAATTTGTCCTAGGTGCGGTTCATGGGTTGATGAAGGCGAGCCTTATTGTTCGGAATGCTGTTATGGGGGAAGCGACAGAACAGATAAAGTTAATCCGGTTCATGATTCTGACAGGATTGATGTTAATGGTTCCGATTATGACAAAGGGGATGTTGAAGATGCATTGGATGAGTTGGGCTATGATTTTGATGATTTAAAATTAGGATTTGTTGATGAGGATGAACTTGAAGAAATCCTGGAAGACATGTAGGTGGTGTTGATTATGACAAAACAATGTTTTTACTGCAGTTATCCGAACAGTGACAGTGCAACACGTTGCATTAACTGCGGAATGGAGTTAAATAAGTATTGGGATAAATCCGGCGAAAAGCCAGAACTTGTAGATAAACGAAAAAGATAACCGACCTTGAGGAATAATATGAAAATCTGTCCAAAATGTAGTTCAATACTGGCTGATAATGAGCCTTACTGTGAAAATTGCGGTTATGATCCTGACTTTGACGGAGGCAGTTGGAAATCTGATGACTTGGCACTGAAAGTTTCAAGGCCTCATGGTGAATATCTCTAGATATTCAATTTGAAACTGGAGATTAACTTAATTAACAATTAATTATATAATATTATCAATGCTAGTTTTAAAGAAAGTAAAAAAACAGTGGAAGCTATATCCAATAGGTTCTCCAAAAGGTGCTCTGAACCATAAAAGGGAACCTGAATTTGTTGGAAATATAAAGTTTAGGCATGAAGGAGATTCCATTGATATCTCAAGATTTGTAGCCGATTATAACTTTAAGGATAACTCCACATTGAATGAAAAATTACTGCCTCCGGGTGAGGTCATTAAGTTACTCCGCTCCCAGGCCGTTTTTCTTGCAACGCCTGATGAAAAGGTGGAAAAATTCCTAAAGTCATATAATATTAAAGTCAGAAAAACACAGGTATGTGACTACTGTGCTTTTGAAGGAAATATTACGATTGTCAATTCATCATACTCTTATAAATATAATAATCAACTGATCTGTAAGGAATGTGCTCATGATACTATAAAGGAAGAGTTAAAGCTTCAGGGATTTGACAGGGCTATTTTTAGAAATCTTAAAAAGACATTGGAAAAAACTGGAAGCCTAGAAAAAACCTTATCAGTTTTATCTCCTCACTTTGATGCGATAAAGAATAGAAATCTGACACTATTTGACAGGACTGGAAAATCCAAGCATATTGTCCCTCCCGTTGATATGAAAAGATTGAAGATTCCAAAAAAGTTTAAGCAGGTTCTTCTGGACTCAGGAAACACAAAACTGTTGCCGGTTCAGTATCTGGCCATTAAGGAAGGACTTCTGAAGGGAGATGATTTGCTTGTTGTGAGTGCAACAGGTTCCGGTAAAACACTGGTTGGGGAGCTTGCAGGTATTACCGAGGCCTTGAAGGGTAAAAAATTCGTATTTTTAACTCCATTGGTTGCCCTTGCAAACCAAAAATATAGGGATTTTAAAAGGAAATACTCAAAATTAGGTTTAAATGTAGCCATTAAGGTTGGAAGAAATCGTGTAAAAGCAAAAGGTGAGTTAAATCTTCCGGATTCTGATGTTTCCAAATCAGACATTGTTGTTGCAACCTATGAGGGAATAGATTATCTTTTAAGAAACGGCAATTCCAGCAGTTTATCTAATCTTGGCGTTGTTTTGATAGATGAAATTCACATGATTGATGATGAAGACCGTGGAACACGCCTAAACGGTTTGATAAAGCGTTTAAAACATCTTTATCCCAAAACCCAAATTATCGGATTGTCCGCAACTGTGAAAAATCCCGAATTTCTAGCGGATGAATTTAATATGAAGCTTGTTAAGTATGACGAGCGGCCGGTTCCCTTGGAAAGGCACCTGGTTTATGTTAGAAACGAGTCTCAAAAACGTCATCTGATGCAGAGACTGGTTAAAAGGGAGTACAATACCAAATCCAAAAAAGGATTTAGGGGCCAAACTATAATATTTACAAATTCCAGACGTAAAACTCATCAGATTACAAACTTCCTGACAAATAAGCATATAAACGCAAGGGCATATCACGCAGGATTGTCCTATTATAAAAAGGAAAAAATAGAAAAGGACTTCGATAAGGGTAAAATCTCCTGTGTTGTAACGACTGCGGCTCTTGCAGCGGGAGTTGATTTTCCGGCTTCACAGGTAATATTTGATTCATTGGTAATGGGAAACAAGTGGATCAATCCAAATGAATTTTCACAAATGCTTGGTCGTGCAGGAAGGCCTTCCTATCATGACCGAGGTATTGTTTATCTGATTCCTGAGATTGGAAATGATTTTGCAGGTGAATCGGAAGAGGCAATGGCATTGGATCTTTTGGAAAGCAACAGCGAAGATGTATACATTGAATATGATGAAGAATCGTCTTATGAACAGATTCTTGCAGACATATCTTCCACTTCAATAAGGTCTTTTGAAGAGTTGAACAAATTTTATAAGAATATTGATGTTCCGATAAGCATTAAGATAGCTGTGGATGAGATGGATGATTTGGAACTGATTAGAAGAACTCACAATAATGGATTGGAAGTAACCAAGTACGGAAGGGCAACATCAGTATCATTTTTATCAATTGAGGATGCGGAATTCATCAAAAATACATTAAATGATTATAATTATTTGAAAAGATATGTTGGACATTCTCCAATGTATAAGAAAAAGGACAAGTATGATAAGCTTAAGGTGCTGATTCTGGCAATGGCACTGGATTTGGAAATGTTTGAAAATGCATATCTTTCAAATGTCATTCACAATCAAATTTCAAATGCCTTAAAGATTAAATTTTCCACAAGACTGTTTGCCGAATCCACTTTGGATATTATATCATCAGGTGAAGCCATTGAAAAGGTCGATAAGAAATTCCAGGATGCATTGATTGCACTTCAAAGTGATTTCATGCAATGCAGATGTCAGGACAGGCCTTTTTGTCAATGTATGCAAAGGGGAATTTCAGAAGTCATTGTCCACGAAAGACTTAAAGGCAAGGACCCTCAAGATATATCAAATAAGTTATTCAGAAAATATCAAATTCAAGTCTATCCTGGAGACATATTCTCATGGCTGGACAACTTTGTTAAGAATTTGGATGCTATCAGAAGGATATCTAAGGCTTATAATAGGCAGAATTTTGTCAAAAAAACTAATTGGTTAATTAAGAAAATAGAAAACGGGTGAAAATGCATGTATGCAGATGAAAAAATATTGATAGGTTGTAATGAAAACACATGTGTGAGTTTATTACCAAAACTGGCTAACAGACACGGTTTAATAGCCGGTGCAACTGGAACTGGTAAAACAATTACCTTAAAAACTTTAGCAGAATCCTTTTCGGATTTGGGAGTTCCAGTATTCTTGGCTGATATGAAAGGAGATATTTCAGGACTTGCAAAAATAGGTTCTGAAACAGAAAAAATCAAAGCCAATGTTGACAAATATGGACTTGCAGAAAGAGGATTCAAATATCAGGCATATCCTGTTGAATTTTGGGATTTATTTGGGGCTAAAGGTCTTCCTGTAAGGGTGACATTGTCTGAAATGGGTCCGACTCTTTTGGCCAAGATATTGAATTTATCTGAGGCACAAACTGGTGTTTTAAACATTGTATTCAGGGCGGCGGACAGTAATTCCTTGCCTATAATTGATTTAAAAGACTTAAAGGCAATGATCAATCATGTCGTTGAAAACAAGGCACAATATGAAAGTGAATACGGTGCAATTGCTGAAAAGTCAGCAAATACAATTTTGCGAAGTTTGATAACTCTTGAAGACCAGGGCGGTAACGACTTTTTCTTTGAACCTGCACTTGATTTGAATGACTTCATTAAAGTTGATGAAAACGGAAAAGGTATTATCAACATTTTGGATGCTCAAAAATTGTCACTTTCTCCGGAATTATATTCAACATTCCTCCTTTGGATGTTGTCAGAATTATTTGAGAATCTGCCTGAAGTGGGCGACATGGACAAGCCTAAATTTGTATTCTTCTTTGATGAAGCCCATCTGTTGTTTGATGATATGTCTGCCGAATTCGGCAAAAAAATCGAACAGATTGTAAGGCTTATCAGATCAAAAGGTGTGGGTTTGTATTTCATTTCACAGTCTCCTGCAGATATTCCTGATAATATCTTGGCACAACTCGGAAACCGTGTCCAGCACGCACTTCATGCATACACTCCAAAAGACCAAAAAGCGGTTAAGGTGGCTGCTGAAACATTCAGGCCAAACCCAGAATTCAATACTGAAGATGTCATTTCAGAACTGGGAATAGGACAGGCATTGGTGTCTGTTTTGGATGAAAATGGTGTTCCTGGAATAGTTGAAAAAGTGGACATTGTACCTCCTCAAAGTTATATTGGAGCCATTGATGATGCAATGAGGGAAGAATTAATCAACTTATCTGAACTCAAGCCTAAATACTTCGAACCGGTTGATCCTGAATCTGCCTATGAATTGCTTTTGAATAAAATTGAATCCGATTCAAATCTTGAAAGCGAAGTGGTGCCTGAAACTAAAGAAGCCGTTGAAGAAGCTATTGAGCAAAATCAAGAATCTCCAGTTGAAGAAGCTCCTGCTCAAGAGGCTCCTGAGGAAAAACCTGCATTCGGTTTGGGAGATATTCTTGGAACCGTTATGGGTGGAGGTCAGCCTGCAAAGGGCAAGAGGGCTAAAAAATCACAAACCCAAAAAATGGCTGAAAAGGCGGCATCACAGGCGGCCAATACTGTTGCACGTGAAGTTACAAAAGGAATAATGAGAGGAATCTTCGGACAAATGAAATAGGTGATTATATGGCACATCCTCACAAAAAAGCAGTGGCTAATATGCCTGCCTCATCTTTAATCGGAATTATTGAAGAGTCAAAAATGACTTATGTTCGTGAAAACTTAAGTATTTTCTTACATGAAAGCCAGATAAAACTTTTAAAACAAGTTAAAAAGCATGAAAAGCCTCATCACAAACGCATTAGGGTTAAACAATTTGAAAAGGCCAAAAAAGATAATCTGTTCAATATGCATTTGGGTTTGTATCTGAAGAAATATCAGAAATTGGAAAAAATTGGCTTGATTGAAATCGATTTAAATCCAGATAATGGGCTTGAATATGACTGCACTTTAACTTCCGAGGGTAAAAAGATTCTCGATGAAATTTCTGCTTTGGAAAAGGAATGGGAAGGTGTTGTAAACATTAACGATGAGGATTTGGAAGTCTTAAGGAAATTGGCTCTAGACTCTTTTGAAATTTCATATAGGCATAAGAAAAAGAAAGGTTTCATATTTTAAAGTATTCAAAATCCATAGCTATTGATTTGTAAGCGTTTTGAACAGATTCAATAGCTTCATTTCTATTTTTAAAATAATATAGGTGGCTTTCACACTCACAGTCACTGCATCCAAAGTTTTTTATCCCTTTTGCATTATTTGAAATGTATTGTGATAATTCACATTCTATCTTTTCAGTTGATTCATTGAATATTATTTCTTCAATTTCTGATTCTTTTAACAAATAATCAATGTGC
>ONQL01000082.1 GCA_900319985.1 uncultured Methanobrevibacter sp.
TGTGGAACTTGTGTAGGTGCATGTCCATCTGGTGCTATGAACCAACAACACTTCAAAACCGAGCAAATTATGGCACAAATCAGTGCTGCTCTTGAAGACATAGGTAAATAGATTTAGAGATTAATTTCTCTATTTCTTTTTTTATTTTTTTTGAGTCTGTAAAATTTTATAGGCTTTTTGATTTTTTGATGTTTTTCCGTCCAATTTTTTTTTAATAATGTATTATTTTTGATAATTTTTTTGAAATCTTTTGTTGTTTGATGTAAACTATTTCTTAAGTATGGTCAAAAATGATATAAGTTGTAAATACATAATAATATATAACAAATCAAATAATGGGGAAAAACATGTTTAAAAAAAATGTATTGTTTATTTTGATATTGTTTTTACTTTCCTTATGTTTGGGTGCTGTCAGTGCATCTGAAAAAATGACTGATAATATTCAAGGCACAGATTTCGAAAAAACGGCCTTGATGGATGAAAATATCGGAATGGATTTTTCACAAGTCAATGAAAGCATTGCTGACAATCAAAAAGAAACACATATTGAAGTAAAGAATTTTGTCTCATACTATAAAGAAAAGACAACCCTTGTTAACTATTTGAAAGATTCAAATAATCAATCAATTCAAAACAAAACAATAAAAATCCAAATCAATGACAAAATTTACAAAAGAATAACAGATAAAAACGGAAAATCAAATTTATCCTTAAATCTTAAACCAGGTACATATAATGTGAAATTTACTTTCGATGGTGATGATGATTATAATGCAACCGGTGCAACTTCAAAAATTATAATCAAAAATGCCCCATTGGCCATTAAAATGAGTAATTACAATACTTATTTTAAATCTGATTTATTTTTCAAGGTAAAAATATACAATGAAATCACAAGAAATGCAGTCGGCGGTATTAAAGTTAAATTTAAAGTGTATAATCCAAAAACAAAGAAATATTCCTATTATTGGTCAACAACCGATAAGAATGGATATGCAAAATTAAGTAAAAATCTTAAGATGGGCACATATAAAATTTCTGCCAGCATTGATGATTCAAAAAATAAGAAATATATTTCTTTTAAAAACTCCAACAAAAAAGTCACAATGAAGGTAAACCCTCCAAAGGGAGAAGATTGCTGTTCATTTTTCCTGCAGGTGAGTGAATCTGAAAGTGTAGGGGGTTTTAGAAGAGACAACTTAGATACTGTCAATATCCTTGTTGAACCTTTTAAATGGGCCGGTAAAACTGCAGTAAAACACTATAAAAAATCAGGTAGTTATTTTGTTCATTTAATTGTAAGCTCCAGCGGTTGGATTGTAGGTAATGGTGGACTTGATGACGTCCCTGTTATAAAATCTATAGAAAATATGGCTGAAAAAATGGTTAAATCAAATAAGATCCAAGTTAAATATTTGAAAAAGATATTTAGTTATAAACGAAGTATAGGATTTGGCCACTTTTCGATAAAAGCGCCTAACGGAAAATATGCAGTTGTTTGGCAAAGCGGTTACATTACTGGAAAACTAAAACCTGGAGAATTCTCTTGCTCTCCTAATTCCAGGCCATATTATCGCCACAGCACTTATGCAAAATACAGCACTAATCCTGTTAAAGCAGCAATTAAGGTAGGAGCTACTGATGGATATGGCACAAACAGGCGACAGATAACAGTATTTCATTGGAAAGCCACAACAGATAAAAATTATAAAACTACTTCTGTAGTCAAGGTTTACTCTGCAAATGACAATGGAAGGTTTGTAGGAGTATCATCCGCTCATCTGAAAGATAATATTTATTTCAAAAACAAGTTTTTCAGCAAAAATAGGCTTCCATATGCTCCTCATTATATTCATATTGGAACTCAAAAATTTGGAAATATCGATAAGTTAATTAAAAAAGCCACTATAATTAAAGCACCTAAAGTGACCAATACATTCAATATGACCAAATACTTTAAAGTAAAGGTTAAGGACAAATCTACTAAAAAGATAATCAAGGGAATAAAAATTAGACTCAAACTTGTTGCAACTAAATTTACTAAATATTTCACTATCAGGACAGATTCCAAAGGCATTGCAAAATTGAACACAAAGAGCTTATCGAACCAAACCTATAGGGTTACAATAAGTCCTGCAAATAATAAATATTTAATTTCAGCTAAAAGTACAATTGTTATCAGATAATTGTACTTAATTAATTTTTTTTTGTCAAATTAGATAGTGGTCGAAACCATTAAATTTAAAAATCATTTTTTTATTTTTCTTAAAGGTTATATGCTATTTTTTACATAACTATTGTTATTAACAGGAATTGAAAATATGAAATATAATCCGAAACTGCTTTTGTATATCTTGATGTTATCTACCTTTGGTATAAATACTCCTTTAAGTATTATAGGAATCATTTCACAAATATCCGAGTATTTTCACACATCAATTTCCATTTCTGGATTATATGTCAGTTCATTTACATTCACGATTGCGTTAAGCGGGCTGTTCATACCCCTCCTATTTTCAAAGTATGAAAGAAAGAAAACATTTGCCTTTATATTGGGCATCTTTGCAGTATCCAATTTTGTTATTATTTTTACAGACAGTATTTTGATAGCTTCAATATTCAGAATTTTTTCCGCTGTCGTATATCCTGCTTTCATTTCGCTGGCATTAACAGTTTGTGAAGAAATTGCACCTATCAATCAAAAACAGGACTATATAACCAAAATTTTGCTTGGAATTTCTGTTGGAAGCATAATAGGCCTTCCAATAACAACAGGATTCGGTACTATTTTAGGATATAAGGCTGCAATGGCTTGGATTTTTGGCATAAACTTTTTGACATTGATTTTGATTTTAATATTCTTTCCAAAAATCCCCGGCAAATATAAAAGCTATGAAGTGCCTTTTTCAGGCTTGAAATCCAAGGAATTCATATTGTCGACAATAGGAATAGTCATGATGCCGATTGGTGCAAGCATGGTTTACAACTACATTCCATATTTCCTGCAGACAGTCAGTCAAATTTACACATACAAATTAAGTATGGTGCTGTTGGCATATGGAATATTCTCAATTTTTGGAACCTGGCTTGGAGGAAAACTGATAGTCATTAGGGACAAGGCCACATTAATAGTTTTTCATGTAGTATGTGCTGGGGTATTTGCATTATTGTATTTCTTTGCAAATTATTTGATAGCTGTTTTGATTTTAATATTGATTTTTGGAATTCTGGATGGAATGGGCTATAATCTTATCCAGTATATTGAAACATCACTATTGCCTAAAAGCCCCGAACTTGCAAACGGAATATTTTTAAGTGTTTTAAATGGTGGAATAGCTATTGGTATAGCAATAGGTGGATTTTTGGTCGATGGTTTTGGCGTAATGTCAATATTTGTCGGTGGATTCCTATTTTTAGTCATTGCATTGCTCATGATAGTATATGTTATTTCGACATTAAAAATCAATTTGAAATATAGCTGATTTTCATAACTCTTATATTAAAAGATAAACAAAAATTAAATCATAAATATTTAATTGGATATTAGGTGTAGTAAATGGCTAATTATCATGATGAAGTTTTAAACTTTGAAAAAATTGCAAAAGAACATACTGAATATATGAGAAACAGTATTAATATGATTGCTTCTGAAAATGTAACCAGTTTGGAAGTAACTGAAGCTGTTGCAACTGATTTTGCTCACAGATATGCTGAAGGACAGGCATTCCAAAGACTTTACGAAGGATGTCAATACATAGATTTGATTGAAGATAAAACCAAAAAACTTTCATGTGAAGTCTATGACTGTGATTATGCAAATGTTCAACCGGTTTCAGGAGTAACAGCAAATCTAGCAGCTTTCTTTGGATTTTCAAAACCTGGTGATAAAGTAATGGCTTTGGAAGTACCGTCTGGAGGACACATTTCCCACGCTGATGTTAGTGCTGCAGGTATTCATGGTCTAAAAACAGTTTTCCATCCATTGGATAAAAATATCATGAACATTGATATCGATGCAATGAACAAAAAGATATTGGAAGAAAAACCAAAAATCGTTTTATTTGGTGGAAGCTTATTCTTATTCCCTCACCCTATTAAAGAAGCTCGTGAAGCTGCTGATGAGGTTGGAGCTACTATCATGTACGATGGAGCTCATGTTTTAGGTCTTATTGCTGGAGGACAATTCCAACAGCCTCTAAAAGAAGGGGCAGACTTAATGATGGGAAGTACACACAAGACATTCCCTGGTCCTCAAGGAGGAATTATCCTCTCACACAAAGAAAATGAACATATCATTGACAATGCTGTATTCCCTGGTGTTGTAAGTAACCATCATTTACACCACTTGCTCGGTTTAGGTATCGCAACCGCAGAAATGTTGGAATTTGGTGAAGCTTACGCAAAACAAATCATTAAAAATGCACAGGCATTAGGTCAGGCAATGTATGAAAGAGGATTCAATGTATTATGCGAAGACTTAGGATTCACAAAATCCCACCAGATTGCTGTAGACTTAACCAACATCAGATCTGCTTCTGATATCGCAAAAGAATTGGCAGACAATAATGTAATTCTTAACAAAAACCTCCTGCCTGGAGATAACCGTGACAATTCCGATGATCCATCAGGTATTCGTATCGGTACTCAGGAAATTACCAGAAGAGGTTTAAAAGAAAAAGAAATGGATGAAGTTGCTGAATTCATTAAACGTGTAGCTGTAGACAAGGAAGACATTGCTGATGAAGTAGCTGAGTTCATGAACCAATACACAAAACTCGATTACGCATTTTCAGATAGGGATGCTTATCAATATCACAGATTAGATTAAAATGAGAATCGCATTTGCATTTACTGGAGCTGGTCATTTACTTCGTGAATCCGTTCAGTTGGCTGAAAAACTGAAGTCACAATATTTTTGTCAGGTGCTGCAGAAGAAGTTCTTAAGATGTATGGACTTTATGAACGTGTTGAACGTTTAACAGGCGGTAAATATCGTGAATTAGCCACTGATTCAAACCAAAAATTTTCATATCCAATTACTGGTCGCCTATCTTTGGGCAAATATGACCTAACAATAGTTTCACCGGCTACAGCAAATACAGTTTCAAAGATTGTTTATGGAATTGCTGACACATTGGTTACAAATGCCGTTGCACAATCTGGAAAAGGTGCTGTTCCAGTGTATATGGTACCTGTAGACATTCATCCTGGTCCGATTGATACAGTTCTGCCTTCTAAAATTGAACTGTCTAAATGTCAGGATTGCGATGATTGTGTAGCTGCTCTTTCATGTGAACAGGGAGCTATTATCCCTCATTCAGAAATTGACCTTACAAAATGCATCGGCTGCGGATTGTGCAGAAACTCATGTCCTTATGATGCAATTTCAGAAGGAAAAATTATTACAATATATATGAGGGACATTGACATTGAAAATACCCGCAAATTGGAAAGCATTGACAATATTCAGATATTTGAAACTCCGGATGAAATACTAGATAAACTCTAGTTTATCTCCTATTTTTATTTTTAACAAATCTTTTTTTGTTTCTAAAATATATTTGGCTTGTTTTTCAGGTTTATAATATTTCCAAGGTTTTAAACTTGTTTTTTCAAATACTACTTTATTTTTGTCTAAAAAATATACGTCAATTTCAAATCTCATGAAATGGGTGTGTATTGAAGAGTCTTTAAAGTTTAAGAACAATATTGCAAAGTCAATATCTTTTTTCCCCATCAATCCTTTAAATCGCTTGAAAAATTTATTTGCATATGTTATTTTGATATTAATTAATTCATTGGTTGTTTTATTTAAAATCATGGGTTAATTTTTTTCTTTTTAACTATTTAAAGATTTAATGGCTTAAGATTATTTTTGCATTCGTCTCATAAAAAACCACATAAAATAAATTGATTTTTCATGTTAATATTGATTTGCTATTATTTTTTTTATTTAAACTAATAATATTGCTTT
>ONQL01000007.1 GCA_900319985.1 uncultured Methanobrevibacter sp.
TCTAACTGTATTTTAATTGGATCAGCATAATGGTCTTTTAAAATGGATTTTGCCCGTATACTATACAAAATATAATGTACTTTTCGACATACCCCACAGATTATAGATAATAACCTTGAAATAGTTAACAACAATCGCAAATGTTTTTTAAAGCAATAATCAAATGATTCATGAAATCACATCTTGTTTTTTCATCCAGCTCCAGAATAGACAGATAAGGATTTAAATCCTCAAGTTCCACCAATAATAATTCACCCTCTTTTGTTCTGCAGGCATCCACCCTTTGGATTCCGTTTTCAATACTATTCCAATCAATGAATTTTTCTGCAAACTCCTTATCGGCTTGACTGAATTCATAGTTTTCAAGTTCCCATCTCTTGTCCTTATCAGGAGCATATAATGCATATTCCAGACAGTCATTAATGAAATAGAATGATACCTCATATTCAAAGTCAATTGCCGGTTGTATTAGCATGTTCCCGAGGTCTTTTTCAAATAATTCATTCTTTGTTAAAAATTCAAGGCCTATGGAATCCGCACCATCCTTTGGTTTAACGACATATCTTTCACAATCCGGAAGCAGATTCAAGTTTTCAAGATCATCAATTGTTGGAATAACAGGATAGTCATCTAATGTCAAATCTAAAAGGTATTGTTTGCCTTTCATGTCCGCCTTGCCAACAAACTCATTGAAAGTGTTGATATTGTTTGAAGTTACCCTTTTGACAAATGATTCATACTCCTCCTCAAAACCACTTACAGGACCAGTATTTCTAAAGACGATTAAATCCACATCGTTTTCAAAATCCTTTGAGTTTTTCGGATTGCACAATGCAATGTCAAAATGTTCCTTCAATATTCTTGTAATATATAAATCCTCTTCAAAATACTTTCTGCCTTTGGCTTCGTAATACAAATCAGTTAAATATAGTATTTTCATAGTTTCCTCCATTACTAAAACTCAAAGTCTGTTGTGATTTCCTGTATACTCTCACTTTGCATCAGAATATTAACCAATCTATCATCCAAATCTGCATGATTATCATGATAGTCAATTTCACCCAGTTCACTTCGGATTGTATAGGCCAAGTGTTCCCCATCCAAACTGAAATATGCATTATCTGCTCTTGTAAGCAGTTGATAACTGATTCCAGACGGAATTCTATTTGCTCTTAAAAGTGCTGCAAGAAGACATGATTTTGTCCAGCAGATCCCAGTTTTATTTTCAAGCACCTCACTGGCAGTTTTTGAAACCACATCAGTTTTAATGTCCCATGAGTGAGGAACTTCATCCCTAACAAAGATGTAACTTCGTTTTATATAATCCAGATTATCTTCAGATTGACTCATTAATTCCCAAACCTTATCCTGAATAAGCGGATTCACATAATCAATGCTTGGAGTTTCTTTTAAATAGTTTTCCATTTAATTCATCACGCCATTATAATTGATTAAAAGTAAAATAAAATAAAAATATTGTTTTATTAATTTAAAAAACTTCTTAAAAGGGATTTTGCCCGTATACTATACAAAATATAATATTCTTTTCGCTCTACACGTTAATATTATATTCCCAATTATATAAAAATATAAAGAAGATGAAATGAAAATAGTGACTAAAAAAAACACGGATAATTCGTGAAAAAAACTTATAAAAAAGTCCAGATACTTATCGATTCTGACCGTGAAAACTCTACTAAAAAATTTATTTTCAATAATCATAACTTCTGAAAGTATTCAAAATATATTTATATTGTTATCCAATAATATTCAGAAAAACATTTTAAAAGAAAATAGTAATCAAAATATAATTTAATTTTCAAATACATTATTTGGTTCATTATAATTAATATCACATTCTGTGAGTGTACACGCCCCCCTATTATTGTATACTGCTCCACCACCATATTTCTCGCTTGCAGTATTGTTGTTGATAACCGATGCTGATACATTCAACTGGCCACCTGGACAATTACATATTGCTCCGCCACCACACCCTGCCTTGTTTTCATAAAGTCGAGAATGGATTATTGTTGAAAATCCCCAATTGTTTATTGCTCCACCACTATCTACTGAGGTATTGCCAGAAAATTCTGATTTTGTTATTCTTAATTCACTACCATGGTCAACATTTATTGCACCGCCATCACGGGCGGTGTTTTCATTGAGTATTGATTCTGTTATTGTCAACTTGCCATTGAAATATATGGCTCCTCCATGACAATACAATTCTTGATAATCGACAGCATTTTCACTGAGTACTGATTGAGTTATCTTCAACACACCAGTGCTGTGTATGGCCCCACCGCAACTGTACTTTCCATTGACTGCATTTTTTTTGAGAGAAGTTCTGTTTATTTCCATTGTTCCTTCACTGTGTATGGCTCCACCACAACTATGATTTTCATTTACTGTATTTCCATCAAATCTAGAATCACTTATTAACAGCATCCCACCATTGTTATCTATTGCACCACCATATGAATTTGCAGTATTTTCACTGAGCATGGATTCTATGACAGCCAATTTACCTCCATTATTGTAAATTGCTCCGCCATCATCTTCAGAATTATTGTTGATAAATTTACAGTTTTCAACCCTTAAATCAAGGTTATGATTAATCTTTATTGCACCACCATGGCTATTGAAAGAATTGTCATAATTTTTGTGGGAATGTCCATTTTTAAAGATTATGTTCCTTAATGTGATATTTTTACCAGTAATTATGAAAATACGGGACTTGTCTACACCATCAATCGTTTTTCCATTGCCATCAATAACCAAATTATCGATGTCCAATTCTATTCCGCCTTCATAAAAGCTCTGTTCATACTTTTCCAAACATACATCATGATCTAAAACAATTTTTCTTCCATTGCATTCGCGGATTAACTTATCCAAATATCCAAAATCAAACTTGTCGCCATCTGGCACAATATCAAATACATCTTCAACAGCACCTTCACCATAAATTCTCTCCAAAATATTTGGAGATGGATTTTTAATGAAGATTATTCCTTCATTCAATATTGTTTTGCCACCATTGCCAATTTTTGGGTTCAATAAATTCAATTCACTTTGATTGATTATGTTATAGGAAATATCGTTCTCAAATAATGTCCTTTCGATGACACATGATTTTCCATTGTTAAATATTAAAGACTCAGAAACATCATTATCTTTAAATTCCCCATTGAAGATACTTAAAACAGATTTTTCATCATTATCTAGGATTTTTTTGGCATGATTAGCTATGAAATTAGAATCATAAATTTGTAAGAAATCCATATTTTTAATAATAACATATAATGAATTGTTGTTTAGAAATTCACAACCAAAAATCTTGAAATTACCATTTTCATTAACTATTGCCCCCCCTTCAACAGATTCATTGTCATCAAATGTGGATTTGAATATTGATAATGAACCGTTTTCATTGTATATCGCACCACCATAATGTATTTTTGAAATATTGCCTGTGAATGTGGATTTCATTATTCTTAATTCACTACCATGCCCAATAAATATTGCTCCACCATCTCTAGTTGATGAATTTCCCTGAAATGTGGCGTTATTTATTGTAAAGTGCCCAAAATCATTATATATTACACCACCACATTTTATTGCATGGTTTTCATTGAATCTGGAATCCGTGATGTCGATATTGCCACTATTTTTTATTGCCCCACCATCATCAGATACGTTTTTATTGAATGTAGAATCGGTGATTGAAAATTCACCACTATAATTACCGATTGCACCGCCATCATGCTTTGATGAATTTTCATTGAATGTGGATCCAATTATATTTGAAGTTCCCATGTTATTGAATATTGCTCCAGCATTCATACTCGATGAATTTTCATTGAATGTAGAATTAGATATGTTTAAAATGCCTTTATCATTATATACTGCCCCAGCATATTCTTGTGATTTGTTTTCATTGAAATTTGACTCCATTATGCTTAACTCACCATAATCAATAAATATCGCACCGCCGTTTTCTTTTGAAAACCCATTTTTGAATTTGATATTTCTTAACAAAATATTTTTTCCAGTGCAATTGAATATGCGTGTTTTTCTGCGGGCATCAATATAATGTCCATCACCATCTATGATTAAATCATCAATGTCTAAATTAATACCCTCTTTGTAATAAAACTCCTCATCATCATCTAAAACAATGTCTGCATCTAAAACAATCTTAATACTACCATGGATTAAATCATCGAGGTATTTAAAGTTTTTTAATTTATTTTGTTGTGTTTCATCAACAAATCCACCATTATAAAAGGGTTTATTATCATCTATTTCAATTGATTCAATAATATCATCATTTATTATCTTATTTTCTTTTTTATTAGATTTAAATAATTTTTTAATATGATTTCCAAACCCCATACTCAACACCTTATAAATATTAACTATAGAAATAATAGTTATTAAATTTAATTTTAAAGTACAATAGAAAAAATGTTTCACCACTACTATACAAAATATAATCACCCACCTAAAAATAGCCAAAACAACCATAAAAAATAATTATTTAAAAACTGTTTTTATGAAAAATAAGAATGAATAATAATTTATTAAACAATTTAATAACCAATACTAAGTCATTATATGTTGAAAGAAATATTAAAGTTTAATAAATATTATAAAGACCATAAATCATTTAAAAATCTTGTTGCCCGTATACTAACTCTCTTGATGTGAAGTGAATTTATTTTTATTATTTAAAGTTGTTGTATGTTTAATAATTATGAATTCCTTCATATATAAATATAACTCTTTTTTTATAAAAATAAGAATCTTCCATTCATTTATAAATAAAATAAAGAATTTTAACGAAGAATTGATATTTTGAATGAACATGAACTTAACTATTTTAACTTAAAAATAACAACAAATCACTAAATTAATTTGATCTTCAATTAAACAGAAATAAAACAAGTATTAAGTCCATTCTATGTAGTGGGTTGATAAAATGAGCAATACTTAATAAAATACTCAAAATTAATCATCAAATCAATACTAATGATTTCAACTGTATTAAAAGTATCACTCAATTATCAGACACTCCCAAATAGATATAAATAATTATATATCCTTGAAAAACATATAAAATAGTAGGAGAGCATTAGATGTAATCCAGCCTACTTCTTTGTGCAGTTCATCACAACCTAAGAGGTAGAATTATTCTTGCACATCATAGAATAAACATTTGATATTTAAAAGTGCATTAAAATGAGTCTTCTTGAACAACTTACAATCCAGCACAGAAATACCGTTTTCACTTTGCAGATGCTTAAAGCCCATGATGATAAATATGATTTATTAAATATAGCATTAGTAGATGATGTTAATGCTTATGCAAGAAAATGGTATTATCAAGGTGTAGCTCTTAATTTAATTAATGAGGATTTTGACTTAGGAGATGTTGACATAGATAATCCTAACGTGCAATATTTTTTTGCTCGTTTTAATAAATTTCCTTTTAATTTTGACTATTGCAAAGATTATGAGAAGTTTTGTGACGAATTATACTCAAAATTTCAAAAACATCCCAAATATAAATCAAAATATCTTTGGGAATTTGCGAAAACAGTTTTAAAAGAAATGTTGGAGCAAGATAATGGTGAAAATTTACATAAAATTCATAATGATAAAGCATTAATTGATATTGCCCTAACAACCCATAATAAAGATTTACGATATAAAATTATTGACAGATATAGTTTAGAAGTATTTTCATATATTGCAAAACAAAGATTAGGTTATAATATTTCAAAAGATTATCTTGAAAATTATCAAAATCAAAGTACTTTAAGATATGTTGCTCTAAATGACCCTAACAAATATATAAAGTTAAAAGCAGTCGAAAATATCTCTGACAATGATATTCTATATGAAATATTTGAAAAATCGGATAATTGTACAGTTAAAATTAAAGCTATACAAAATATGACCAATCATGCGCTGTTGAGCAAAATCAGAGAATCTTCATGTTCATATGCTTTTATTACTGAAAATAGATTAGAAAAAGTCAGGAATAATAAAATTAAAAATAAACAGAAGATAAAAAATGCTATCCGGTTGGATGAAATCGATGCGCTAATTAAAAATGCAATTTTTTATAATGAATCAATTTTAGAGCATATTATTAACAATTCCACAACAACGCTCCAAATTCAAGCATCAAATAAACTTAAAAATGAATATAAATTAGTTACTCATAAAAGAAAAAAAGTTTGAAAATGAAAGAAAAATAATTGCCATCAAAGAATATTTAGAATAGTTTTAACTGAGCTATTTATTTTGCATAATTACTTTTTGTTACTATATAAAGTTTTCTATTTTTATAACTAAAAGTAATTAAAAAGTAATCCATTTAATCTTTGATTTTTCATATAACTAATTTGTTATTTTATGAAATTCTAGAATTAAATTCTTTATATGGGCAATGGATATTATTTGATGGTTAAAATTAAATAAAATCCTATTTTAGTATTTGTTGAAAATGTTCTTAGTAAGGAGTAAATATACAATTTTTTTAGGATGTCTTTTGGGCAAGGATATTTTTCACTAAAAAGATTAGACAATACAATAAGTTGTTTTTATTTAATCTCTGTTTGAATATTACTCTGTAAAACATTCGATTTAAACCATTGAAAGCAATTGTAGGGCACTTGCAAATCCTTCTGCCTTCAAGTCAAAAATCCTCCACAAGATTTTGAATAAAAATGCAACAGCTCTTTTTCATCTTTCAAGGTTTGGCGAAGACCTTTACTGCTTTAAAAGCTCACTTGAGCTTCGAAGCAATGTCTATGCACAGTACATGTGTGGTTTTTTCTGAATACTCGATGGGATTACCTTTGATGATGGTTTTAAAAGGCCTCTTGAAATCACCAAATTCCAGAAGCTTTGACAAGCACTGATTTTAAATGAATCCAAAATCCATGCTGATGCAATCAGATGCATAGATGATCTGCTTGAAGTTCATTTCGCTTGTGACAAAATTCATTTCATCGCACTTTCATGCAAGATATCTGCAATGGAATCTCTTGGTATAGGATTTTGCTTGACAGATTATAGCATACGAAATTATTTATAATATTTTTTAGATATTAACTTGTATGGGACTATTTGATAGGGTATTCAAAAAAATCCATAATGCCTATATAAGCTATGCAGACAATGACCTGGACATTGCAGGTGATGTCTGCAGAGTCCTTGAGGACAATGGCATTGACTGCTGGTTTAAAGATAGGGATATGGATGGTGATGGTTCTATTGAGGAGATTATAAAGGCATTGGAGAAATCAAAACTTCATATTGTGATTTACTCAAAAGATTCGATTAATTCCAATTTTGTTTATAACGAAGTTGATACGGCATTTTCAAGGGGCATTCCCATGCTGTCTTATAGAATTGACGAATCAGACCTCGAAGGAAATTTGGAATTCTTTTTAAGAGGTCAATATTGGGTCGATGCATCCGCAAATCCTAAAGGCAAGTTGGATAAGCTTGCAAGTGATGCCTCAAAGCTTTTAAAAAACATTCCTATACCGTCAGGATTCACATCCGACAGTCCGAAACCTGTGGGTGGCGATGAAAATCATGTATTCATTTCATATTCGAGTGTTGACAGCGAAATAGCCGAAAAGGTTTATGCATTTCTTTTAAAAAATGATATAAAATGCTGGATGGCTCCACACAGTATTGAAAGCGGTCTCGTTTATTCCGAACAGATTGCAAAAGCAATAGACAATGCTAAGCTTGCGATCCTTATAGGTACAAAAAACGCTTATGAGTCCGAATATGTTAAGCAGGAAATTAAAACGGCTTTCCAGAAAAGCAGGCAAATAATCTATTATATGGCCGATGATAGTTTTCCGGACGGCGAGATGAAATTCATTTTAAACAATTCCAATGTACTCGATGCGAATTCCCATCCCGATGACAGTCTCAACTACCTCCTGGATGACATAAAAAGATTATTGAATCATCAGGACGGTTTGGATTTGGCAGATGAGACAGCTGTCACTCAAAGCTATGAATCGTTCGCCGAAGATTATGAGAAAAGTCAGTTTGAAGGATTGAATTTTTACATTGCTTATGATGATGAGGATTCATCAGTTGCGGAAGATGTCTGCAGTGTTTTTGAGTCAAACGGCATAAAATGCTGGATGAAAGGCCGTGACGTAGGTGTGGAAAATCTTGCTGATAAGGTGCTTGATGCAATAAACAGAGCGGATCTGATGGTTCTTATATCATCAAGACATTCCAATAATTCCAATTTTATTGCCACTGAAGTTAACCTTGCGTTCAGCTCACGTATTCCTATGATTATCTTTAAAATAGATGAATCCGATTTCGGAGCTATTGAATTTTTTGTTGCAAGAAAACGCCAGATTCAGGCATTAAACAATTCGTCTGAGAAATTCAGACAGCTTTTCGATGATTCCTTAAAGATTTTGGACATTAAACCTGATCCAAAACCTGTGAGTGTGTCGGAACCTGTTTTGGATGATGTATTCTCTTTAAAAAAGCCTTTCAAAGCTTACAGTGGTGATAAGCCGTTCATTTTCATCAGCTATGCGCACAAGGATGCTGCACTGGTGTTTGGAGATATCAAAAGATTTCATGATGAGGGCTATCCGATCTGGTATGACCAGGGTCTTACTCCGGGCCAGGAATGGGATGATGAAATCGCCAGGGCATTAATAGATTGTTCCCTTCTGGTTGTATTCATTTCCAGAAACTCCATGGCTTCCAAAAATGTTCAGGATGAAATCAAGATGGCCTTAAACAGGGACATTGACATTGTACCGATTTATTTCGAAGAGGTTGAGCTTCCTCCTGCACTGGAATTGCGTCTGAGCAACAAACATGCCATCATGAAATATATGGCCCATGATTCCGATTACATCGACGAGTGCTTTAAGGCATTCAGAAATGCAAGGATAGATAATGTCCGTTAGGTTAATTATTTATGTCAATAAATTAAACTATTTCTATGGGATTATTTGACAGGGTTTTAGGCAAGAACAAAAAACAAGATAGGCATACTCCGGTGAGTTTTGATGATTACGGCCCAAGTGGACATGATATTTTCATATCATATTCATCTATGGATAATGACATTGCCGATGCCGTCTGTAAGTTTTTGGAGCAAAACGGTCATGAATGCTGGATAGCTCCAAGAAATATCAAAGCAGGTAAAAATTATGCCTCTCAGATAAATGATGCGATAAAAAGTGCAAAGATTTTGGTTTTAATATATTCAAGACATGCTCAGAGGTCTAATTTTGTAACCAATGAAGTTGGAATTGCCTATCAAAATGGAATAGCTCTTCTTCCGTTTATGGTTGATGAGTCTCTTCCTGAAGATGACTTTGAAATCTATTTAAAAAACATACATTGGATTTCCGCATTTCCGGATGTCGAAAACCATTTTGAGAAGCTGGTATTGACTGTTGAGCAATTATCAAAACCCTCTGAAATTCAGACAGGTTCTCTTCCGGCCTATCAGAATGGCCATATCTGTATGATATATTCCACCAAGGACAAACATATTGCCGATATGGTCTGTTATGTTTTGGAGCAGAACGGTTTTCAATGCTGGATTGCTCCTAGAGACATTCTGGCGGGTAAGAATTATGCCGTTCAAATCAATGATGCAGTAAAAAACGCATCTTTGGCTCTTCTGATTTTTTCCAAAAATTCAATGGAATCAGAGTTTGCAAACAACGAGATATCCGTAGCATTTGAAAATAATGTGCCGATTATTTCATTTAAGATTGACGAGCATATGCCTGAAGGCAACATGCGCTTTTATCTTACATTCCAGCATTGGCTTGACGCATATCCTAATCCGGAAAGAATTTTACCGACACTGGTAAAGGATGTTGGCAAATTATTGGATTTGCGCAAAAGCGAATCTGATTTGAAGGTTTTAAATGATAATTCAACTTTAAATGAATGTATAGATGAATTTAAAAATACGGATTTCAGCCATTTCAGGGCAATGTATGATAACCGCCGGCTTGCAGACCTTAAGATTTTCATATCCTACAGCGAGCATGATGTGGGTCTTGCAGAGGAAATGTGCCGTGGTTTTGGGGATTTAAACGCCAGGTGCTGGTTTAAAGACAGAGATTATATGGGTGGCGATGCCTCCCAAATTATTCATGCAATAGATGAATCCGATTTGATGATTGTGATATATTCCGGATATTCAAAGGATTCAGGCTTTGTTGTAAGCGAGGTTAATATTGCATTTGGAGAGCAGATTCCTATTCTTGTTTTCGCAATCGATGAATCCGAGCTTGACGGAGATCTTTTGTTCTTTTTAAATAAAAAACAATGGATTAATGCATATCCTGACTGTCATGGTAAATCCGAACAGCTGATTTCGGATTCTTTAAAGCTATTGGATATTGGCCAAAGTTCTGGTGAGTCGGATGATTCATCCCTTCTTAAAAAACCCTTCAAGGCATATAAGGGTGATAATCCGTTCATTTTCATAAGCTATGCTCACAGGGATGCTCAGCTGGTATTTTCTGAAATCAGACGTTTCCATGATGAGGGCTATCCGATCTGGTATGACCAGGGTCTTACTCCGGGCCAGGAATGGGATGATGAGATAGCTCTGGCGCTTATTGGATGTTCTCTTCTTGTTGTTTTCATTTCCGAAAATTCAATGGCTTCCAAAAATGTTCAGGATGAAATCAAGATGGCCTTAAACAGGGACATTGACATTGTTCCGATATACCTTGAAAAGACACGACTTCCTCCGGCACTTGAGCTCAGATTAAGCACCAAACAGGCAATCAGAAAATACAATTACGATTTGGAGGATTACCTTTCAGACTGTTTCAAGGCATTCGACAAGGCAGGAATTCCAAAAAGTAGGTTTTGAATATTACTCTACAAAAGATACATTTCTTTCATGCGTTTAATCCTTCCTAAAAATTATTTTAGGTTCTAAATTGTTTTTACTTACTAAAATTGCTTTATATTCATAAAATTGTCCTGAAAGTAAAGAAAATCTATTTAAATAATTTGAAACTAATTAATATTAGGTTTTTAATAATACCAACTTCAAGGGATCAAACAGGATAGTAAAACTGGTTACACGATATTATCTATATGTTGGTTTTCATATCATATATTGTAAAATTAGTTTTTTCAAAGTTTAAAGCTATAATGAGGTTTTGAAATGAATGATAATATAATTTACGACTCTGAAAAATTCAAATCAATGATACACTACATCATTAGCAGATGTCACACAAAGGATAATTTTGCTAGGGTTGTATTATATAAACTATTATATTTTTCTGATTTTGATAATTATGAGAAATATGAAAAGCCGATTAGTGGGGAAACTTATATTAGAAAGCAAATGGGGCCGGTTCCTTCACACTTTTTTGAAGCTATTGATGAATTAATTGATGAAAGAAAAATAGCTGAGAGCTCAGAACGTGTAATAAATTATCTAAAATATAAATATTCTTCATTAAAAGACCCAGATATCAGTTTGTTATCCTCTGATGAGATTCAGGTAATGGATGATACAATCAATAAGCTTTCTCATTTCTACTCTGAAGAGATAAGTAAATATTCTCATGGCGATATTCCTTGGAGATTAGCAAAAGATGGTGAACCATTAAATTATGAAGCCGTCTTTTATAGGAATCCGGAATATTCTGTGAGGGAGTATGATGACTGAGTACAAGGGTTACACATTTGAATACCATCATAAATTTAAAAAAGAGTTTCAAAAAAACTTTCGCCAGGCACCAATGCCCTACAATTAAAAGCGACTTTAAACTCTTGTACGATATTTTAATCCAACATCTTTCGGAATCCGATAAATTCGAATCCCATGTTTGTATGCGTATGGCAGGTTTAGAAAATTATGTGAACGTGCAGGCATTCTATTATTAAGAAGTTCCGTTGTGAAGGAATAAAAAAAGGTGTAAATTCAGGTTTCAGAATAACTTTCCTATTTGATAAGAAAGTAAATTCATTTTCGTTGAAATATTCCATAAGAATAAAAAGAGAATTCCTGATAAAAATAGGATTAATGAACTATTTGTAAAAGAAATTGAAATCAATGATGAACTGTATGAACATGAAAAAGAATATTTAAATACGAATTAACTCTTGAATAAGGATGTCTTAGTGTTATTTGATTTAATGGTAAGTATGTATTTATTCTTGTAGTTACCATTTGTAAATAAAATTTTTAAAATATAGTTACTTCCAAACTAAACTATTTAATCACTTAAATCAAGATAAAATGGTAACTATACAATTTTTTGTTGACTTCCTTTTTGTTACTATATAAAGTTTCTATTTTTGTAATTAGAAACAATTAAAAAATAATTCTATTAATCTTTGATTTTTCATGATAATAATATGTTATTTTAAAAAATTCAGGAAATAATCTCATATCAGGAATGGTTATTAGTTGATTGTTAAAATTACAGAATAAAAAACCTTCCTTTAATTATTGATTTATATATTGAAATGATAATAACTGAAGATGTTAAATATGGACTGACATGAAAAAACAGATGCAGAGAACTATAGAATTATCAGTCCCCTCTAAAAAAAAAAGTTAAGGAGAAAAAATCAACTCCCTATTTAATTCTAATTTTTAAATTTTTTGTTACAGGATTATAATTGCTACTTGCTTTTAAGGTAATTTTTCCAACATAAACCCCTTTTTTAGTCAACTTAATTTTAAAGGTTGCAACACCCTTCATATTGGTTTTTGCAACATATTTTTTATTTTTAATCATTAAAGTCAATTTAACTTTTTTCATCAGCCGACCCTTATTGTCTTTTAAAGTAGCTGTAACTTTCTTGGATTTGCTTTTTAGTTTAAATGTTTTTGATTTAGCGATTATTTTAGGAGTGGCTTTCAAAACAACAATTTTAACATTACCTCCAGCACCAATATAATTATCGTCACCAGCAAAATTGATATTAGCAGAGTATGACTTTGCAGGCAAATTGATCTTCAATTTAACCTGACCATTCTTATCAGTAATTTTCTTATAGACAATGCCATTCAATTTGATTGATATCGTTTTGTCATATAAAACATTATTTGCATTATCTTTAAGGGTTATCACTAAATATTTTGCAACATTAAAGACAGTACTCAATTGAGGTGCAATAATATTGGTTTTGATGCCAACGGTAACTGTGAAAGTGTTTGAATAAACGTCCCCCACCAAATATCCGTCAGTATAATGCCCTCCGTTATATTGAATAGATATTGTATGAATGCCCTTGGACAATCCGGATAATGTTTCAACTACAGAACCGTTTTCCATACAGTAAAATCCTTTATTCATCCCATCGACCACAATGTATGCAAAGTTATACGATACTGCAGGAGCAGTAATGTTAACCACAACATCCGATCCGACATTTACCTGACTTGGAACATCAACACTAATGTTTTCACTATTTTTAACAACATAAACTTCCTGAATTACTGGATAATAACCTCCAGGATAGTCAAATTCCAAATAAAACTTATTTAAGCCAAATTTTGTACTTGATAAATCAACTGCAGATACTCCACCATTAATAATGCCTGAAACCAACAGTTTTCATTTTTTATCACCGGAAAAATCATAAACATTGAAGTTTCCATTCACCCATTCATGAGTCCTGATGGCCATTTTAAATTTTTCGCCAACACTCACATAGCTTGGAGCAGTGACCGTTGGAACTACAATGCAGCTAACGGTGGTTTTCAATGTTCCAAAATCATCACCAACATATGTAAATGTAAGTGTATTTTCACCCAAATGGTTTAAATTCCATGCAGGAACGTGATAAGATCCATAACCTTTAGAATAAATAATATTCTCGTTTTTAACATCATTGTAACTTACTGTCAATTTTCCTGTTGACTCACGAGGCAGATAAATATGGGCCACATTATCTACAGGCAAATTTACATAATATAAATCAAGATATGCATCCAGTTTGGGATTAGCTGTGGGTTCATATTCAGCCACAAAAACAACATCCTCTTTCAATGTTTTGGTTTTGCCATTTTCCGTGAAATTGATTTGGATATCATACTTTCCATAAGTTGACAATAAATCTGCAGCTGCAATATATCTTGATTTATTGCTGCAATCTGCAATTTCTTCAAAATTTCCATTATTTACATCATATACAATTTTGCGTGTGCCGTTTACGAATATTTCCAATGTTCCATTGCATAGGTGATTTGAATCAATTATAATGAAACTTGGTGATGTCCAATAGTCTGATTCAACATAATATGGATTTTGAAGCCAAATATCAAAGTCTTCTTTTTCTTTTATGTTTACAGGGTGATTTATTAAAACATCCCCATTGAATTTGACTTTAATATTATATGTTCCGCAATCCAAACCCAAATCTGTCGGATAAATAAATTTGACGTAATTTTTATAAGTCCCACCATATCCATCAGTTTCAATGGAGAAATATCCGTCAGTAATGTTGAAACTCTGTCTCGGAGCATCATCAACATCTATTTCAAAAGTTCCATTTTTTTGTGATGTTGATGAAATATAAACCAGATCACTCGAATTCCAATCGATTTTATCCTGAGAGTAGTTTTCCTTAATTGTTATATAAAAATCATTATCGAGATAGGAGTCATCAGATGAAATATCCGATGAATCAGTTAATGAAATATCTCCACATTCAGTTGAAGTAATATTCTCTTGAGTTATATTTTCAGAGGCACTTACCGCACCAATTGACAATACAATCAAAATAAAACTTGCTAACAGTATCTTTTTCATAAAATCACAACCCTTTTTTAAATATTTATACCGTTCTTATATGAAATAATATTGAATTAATCTGTTAAGGCACTGACAATGGTTTAGACCACTGCATGCACAACCGATAAGTGATTAACTCATGGCTCGTTTTCCAAGTTCATATTATTAAAGTTAATAACATAACTTCAAACAAAATCAGCCACTTTTCAAGATATCAATTATCTTGCTGTGAAGTACCATGTTATTGGCGGCCACCACGACTGTCTTTTCGCTGATGCTCAATCTAGTCGAAAGTGTTTCACCCTTCTCATCCGTTATTACTGCACCCGCCTCCTCAATAATCAGTTTTGATGCAGCAATATCTATTATTCTGCTTCCTCTTAAATCAAGAAACGCATCGTATTTTCCACTTGCCACATATGACAGTTCAAGTACAACAGAACCCAATACACGCATCCTTCGAGCCGTATCGACCAGCTTTGAAGCGGATAAAGTGTTGGTCTTTATGAATCCACCAAGAGTCATCCTTCTTATATCCACAACATCGCTAGGTCGGATTTCTTTGTTTCGAAGCAGACATCCTTTTCCCTTTTCAGCCTCAAAAAAACTGCCGTTTGCAAGATTGGAAATAAAAGCCAGCTCAACATCATCCAATGTTGACAGCCTACCATAGGAAACATCAGCAACAGCAATTGATATTGCATAAGCCGGAATTTCCCTGATGGCATTTGTGGTGCCGTCAATAGGATCTATTAGAAAAATGAAACTGGCCTTTTCATCATCACCCAAGTCTTCACGCTGAAGCTCTTCAGACAGGACAATGCTGTTTACCGTTCCCCTCCCTATTTTGATTTCACCAATTTCTTCGCTTATAACATAAGAATAAATCGGCGCCCTTTTCAAAATGTTGATTAAGGTATCCTCTGCAATGACATCAATGAGAGATGTTGGTGTTCCATCAGCCCCGATTTTTACTGTAACGCCTGATTCCTCTTTTCCGACATATGGCCTGATTGTCCTGCTGACTTCCTTAATGATTTTATAAGCCAACTGCGTTGCAATTCTTTTGTCTCTAGCTTTCATTACAACCTCCAAATAAAAAAAGGTTTGGAACCTAATCCAAACCGTCTCCTTTCCAGTCAACATTTCTGTGTTCATTTCTTGAATATGCACACCTGTATCTGCTTACTGAACTGAAAAGTCCATTTAGGCCACGAGAACTCTTTTCAAAGTTGGCAGCATGGTCTTCATCGATTCCAAGAGTAAATGCCTCATGATATGAATCTATGTCTGCTCCAATGAATAGAAATTCCCAGTCATGACTTTCAATGAGATTTTTGACCTTGTCTTTTGTGAAGTGTCTGGAAGAGTTTTCCAATCCGTCGGTTGTGATTACAAAAAGCACCTTGCCGCTGACCTCATTGTCAAGAGATGTAATAGTTTTTCCAATTGCATCCAGCAAAGCAGTGCATCCATCTGCACAATACTGCTCACGAGTAAGTATTTCCACTTCCCCAATAGGTTTTCTTGTATACATCATCCTGTATTCAGTATCAAAAAGAACCAGTGTCACAAAGATTTTTTCATCTTTTTCCTTTTCTTTATCGATATAGGAATTAAATCCTCCAATCGTATCGTCCACTAACTCATACATGGATCCGCTTTTGTCCAAAATGAAGACCATATCCATTACATTTTCATCCTCTTTTTTCGGATTGTTCTTTTCATCCAAACATTCAAATGAATCAATATTGGTTACGTTTCCATATTCTTTGAAAAGTCCCATTCTTTACCTCCTCATCAATTTATATTAATAATTTAATTCAATGTGTATTTAAATCATGGAAAGCAAAAGCTTTAATCAATATCGAATCATGATCTCTAGATTTATGTAATTTATAATCAGAAAAAAAAACTTTAAATATGAGTGAAATATGGGAAATTATATGATAACACTCTTTATAATGTTTGACCACATATGCTGCGCATGACAATGGAAATATCGAATAGAAAAAGACAGCAAAAATACAGAAAAGAACTAAAAGAACAAAAATGAAAAAATATCTAACAGTCACCATTAGACACAGAAAAAGGAAAAAAATATGAAATCAAAACTAGATTGACAGCATTGAAAAAATTTGGATAACATTTTAAACTAAAGCAAATGCTTTTTAAACAAAATTTAATTAATATTCAATTTTATAATATTCATAACAATTAATTAATGTTGTGTTTAAAATGGATTTTTTTGATAATGATAAAGATGAACAGACAGGGATGAGAAACTTCAGATATTTAGATGAGTTAATTCACAGCGGAGTGAAAGAAATTGTTTTAGATTCAGATATTGTTTTATGTGATGATGAAGAATCACAATATTTGAATGAAATTAAACTTGATGTAGACGATTTGACTATTGACGGAAATGGACATGCAATAGATGCACAGGGATTAACACGAATATTTTACTGCACAGGATAAAATGTTACTATTAAAAACATTACTTTAAAAAACAGATTTGCAGAAGAAGAGGGTGGAGCAATATACAATGATGAAGGTGAGATAACCATAACAGAATCCACACACAACAATAACACAGCAAAATATAATGGCGGAGCAATACATAACAGAAGTGAGATAACCATAACAGAATCCACACACAACAATAACACCACACAAAAAGGGAATGGTGGAGCAATATACAACAATTATGAAAAGTCATTTAAAATTAATGGCTGTAAATTAGATAATAATATACCAAATGATTATTAAGATTTCATAAATATTTAATAAAGAAAGATTAAGTCAATATAATCATCTATGTTAATATATAATATATGGAATACTAGTTATCCACATTAACTCTTTTAGTTTTTAAAAAATAGAGCAATCATTGATGAAAATATGGAAAAAAGAAAAAAGTAGTAGGCAGTCAAACCTACTTAATTGTAATTATGGAGGTTATAGATTCTGCATTGTAGTACTTGATTCCTTCATAGCTGACTGTTTCACTGAATTTTCCATTTTTGATCACATTGGTGAGTCTGAATGTTGCTGACCTTTAAATTGGCTGTAGCAGAGTAAGTATTATGGCCAATTTTCAGGAAAAAAAACCTTGGTGTTTTTCATCACCTTGAATAGTTTTGGTAGGAATGCAACAGCGCATCAAAAACAAAACAGATTTTCATTATAGCATCAACAAAATCCTTTTTTCCAAAAATATTTAAATTCTAATCATCTTCGAATTCATCCATATCCAAATCAGGATTGAAACCACAGTTTTTACAGAACATATCCTCATCTGACATTTCAAAACCACAAACGGGACACTTTTGCATCAAATCACCTTAACCATCATGATTATTTTTTCAGAAATCCATGAACAAACCACAAATCAATATTAATTATGTAAATATTGCATATTAACATTTCTGACTTCAAACTAACTACAACAATAATTGATGGGATGCATGAATATTTTAACAGTAGTTTTCAAAAACAGATGAATAAACAATTAAGCATTCTCTCAAATGAATGCTGATTGAAAAATAGGTGAATTCACATAAAGCAATGATGTTTCAAAAACCAAACCCTCCATTTCCCATCCACACCACATCCGAATTAATAACTTAATCACAATATTGATATATGAAAAAAGCCAAAGTTAATGCCATGACAACCAACAACCATCTAAATTTTGAAGAACTTGACTCAAAAACCTACGAAGATTTATCAAAAACTGCTAATGAACTTCTTGAAGTCGAACATCTGGATTTCGACAATAGAAAATATCTGGCGAAAGTTCTATTTCTTTTAAAGAGACATGACGAATCCATCGAGCAGCTTGAAATGGCAATATCCAAAAAAAGCGATGATGAAACCCAGGCACTCATTGCAATAAATCATTTTCAAAATGAAGACTATGAAAACGCATTAAAAATCCTGGATGAATGCCTTGAAAGGGACCCTGAAAACGAAACCCTGCTTTCATACGCCATGATGTCATACGAGTTTCAAAAGGACTATAAAAATGCTATAAGATACGGCAATAGAATTCTTAAATGCAATTCCAAAAACACATCGCTCATCAACCGCCTTATAGACTACCACATGGAGCTTGAAAACTATGAAATGTGCCTTGCTTACATCGGACAAATCGAATATGAAGATTTCTATAAAAAAGCATCAATACTGTATAAGGCCGGAAGATATGAGGAGTGCATTGAAGAGTCAAGAAAGATAAGGACCGCCGAATCATACCGTCTGGCCGGAAGGTCATATCACAAACTGGGAAATACCGTAAAGGCAGTGAAATATCTCTACAGATCCTATGAAAAGGATTCCAATATCAACACATTATTTGAAATTGCCGAAATCTATTTTGAAGCGGGTGACTATGGAAGGGCAATCCATTTCCTGAATGATTCATTACTCCATGACCCCCTAAGCATCGAAGCACATGCCAAAATCGCCCAGGCATACCTAAACACCTCACATTGGGATGATGCAGTCGAATATGCAAAAAAGGCAATTCAAATAAGCAAAAAGGTTCCTCAGGCATATATCATACTGGCTGAAGCGTATTTTCAACTGGAGAGCGGCAATGTTGAAAAGACATTGGAAATCCTTGATGAAGGAATACATGAAAATCCCGAATCAGAAGAGCTGTGGATGGAAAAAGGAGGTCATTCATTTCCATATGACATGTTCTCATTCAAGGAATCATATGAAAAGGCAATAAGCCTGAATCCGAAAAATCCCGACATCTACCATGAATACATCTACCTTCTTATTATGAATGACGAAATAGAAGAGGCAAAAAGGTATTACAATCAGATGCTGTTTTACAATCCCCTCTTTGAAAAAAGCTTCGAGGAACTTAAAAAATCGATGTATCTCTAAAAAGGTATATCAAAAAAAATGGTGCCGGCCACACACACGGTGCGACCTAAACATTCAAAAAAAAGTTGCAATCGAACGATTTATTAATCCAGTGACTCAACCATGCTTACAACAGTATCCATATCAAAGTGGGTAGTTGTAACCATAACCAATTCAACACCTTTGATTCTTACGGCTCCATTCAATCCATTTGCATCGATTTTATACATGTCGCCAGTTTTGGTCACATTAGCTCCTTTATCTTTCAAATCTTTAAGGGTTTTATTGACTAATGAATCATCCACATCAGAACTCATAAGATATGTAACGTTCAGGTCGTTTGCAGAGTCAGAATATGATACTGCATCATCTAAAATTCCGCCTGCTGAATCGGTTTTTTTGAATGTTGCGTTTTTTGGAACTTTCAACTTGAAATGGCCGTCAAAGTCATGGTCCACAAGTTCCACTGCAGCGGAAACTCCCCCTATGACAAGACCGAATGCGGTCAAAGCAATCAATATTGTGAATATCTTTTTCATAATGTATCTCCTTTAATTAATTCAACCGGTTTGTGGACAATGCATTCCAAAAAGTCAGATTGACCAGTGCTGAAAACAAATGCCCTTGTGTAACTCGGTTACTCTTATCGGCCCATCTCTCACCAATCATGAAATTGATGATAAGTGCACCAATAATATAATATATGAATATTCATCATATAAATTACTTTTTAATTAAACATATGATAAATCACCAAAACAAAAGGCATATCCAATTGAAAGTTTATTCAAATCAATCATGAAAATTGATTATGGAATTACTTTAATCCTTTTAGTTAATGTGGTGGTTCCGTAAGTATTAGCTGACTTGAAACCTACCTTAACAGTGTATTTTTTATTGGCCTTTAAGTTAATTGTAAGCTTTGCCTGTCCCTTGCCGTCTGTTGAGCGGAAATATGTTTTTCCGTTGACTTTAAATTTAACTTTAACATGCTTTATCGCTTTTTTATTTGCATCTTTAAATGTGACAACAAATTTTCCCTTTTTACGTATTGTAGTTTTTGAAGCTTTAATGATTGGCTTCACCACTTTTACCTTTATGGATTTGGAAGAACCTGTGTAATATTCATTTCCCTTGTAAACCACTTTTATATTGAAAGATTTTGGAGCGTCATTAATTTTAAAGACAGCTATTCCTTTATTGTTTGTAGGGGCAGTGTAAGTCCTGCCTGCCATTACAATTGATAGCTTTTCGCCCTTAATGGCCTTGTTATAGCAGTCCACCAATTTTACGGATAGCTTCTTGGAACTTTTATAATACTTCACAAAATTTGATACAATCAATGTTGAATATCTTGAATTCACATCCAGTTCCAATGTCTGATTGTTGATTCTTGCATAGACCACATCATCATTTGCTGTCGGCTTAAAGTTAAAAGTTGCAATACCGTTTACCAGTTTTTTTGTGAATGCCTTTGAGTTTGCATAAACTGTAACTTCCAAAGGCAGATTGATATTTTCATTCAGTTTATGAATCTCCTTTGTTTCATTGTCAAAGTAATAATTCAGATTCACGGTCAAAACATTATTTTTATTCTTATAAACGATGCCGTCTGATGAAAATGTCATGATCAGCCATCTTGAAGCATTGATTTTTTCAGGATTGTAGCTGCCGTCATGGGGAGAGTAATAATAGGAGCTTATGTTGTTTTGTCCCCACCAGCAGTACTGTACAGTTGCATTATCGTCCAGTGAGATATCCCCGTAGGCACTGTCCTTTTTAATGTAGTTTTCAACAATTGCGCAGTTTTCCATGAAAAGCTCGGTATCCTTAAAATTATTGGTTACAGCTGCATGGTTTCCTGCATGATTTCGTTCGAAAATTGTATTGTAAACCTTTGTTATAACATGCTGACCGCTTGGCGGCGCTAAAATTGCAGCCGCATAGTATCTTACCTCATTATATCCGAAGTAACTGTTGTTTATGATTGCATAATTGTGATTGCTTATTGCACCGGCAGTGTAGTTTGTGGTCAGGTATTCGAATCTGCAGTTGTTGATTGTTGCATTTCCAAGGTTCAGCAGGGCTGCAGCAGAGTAAACCACAAAATTCCTTGAGAATATGCATCCGTCCAGATTTATTTTTCCACCGGATGCGATGCAGGCTCCCACGCCCTCATATGCAGTCAAAAAGTTTTGAGTGAAATTGGAATTCCTGATATTGGTTTCGCCGAGTGTATAAATGACTCCTCCATATTTATAAGCGCTGTTGTTTATAAAGCAGGTATTTTCGATGTTCAAAGTTCCAAGATTATTGTATATCGCTCCGGCATTTTTATATCCCTGAGAATTGCTTAAAATACAATTTTTAATTGTAATCTGTCCTCCTTCATTATAAATCAGTCCACCATTGCCTGTCAAATTACCATTTGTTAAAGTAAGATTGATCAGAGTTATTTTGCTGTTTGAGTTCATCACAAACAGTCTTCCGGAGGACTCACAGTCAATTATCGTATTTTCCTTTGACTTGCCTATAAGAACAACTGATTTATCAAATGATATATTTCTGTTGTTTTCACCCACATACCTGCCTTCATCCAGATATATTGTGGAATCCTTCGAAGTAAAATTTATAGCATGTCCTATGCTATTGAAAGGATTTTTCTGACTTCCATCACCCAAACCATCATCACCTTCAGGTGATATATACACTCCAAATGGTTCAGAATCTGTTAAATTTGTATTGATATCGTCGATTGCACTGACACAGTTTACTGTTGCTATTATTGATAAAATTGCTAAAATTACCAATATTTGCTTAAATTGTATATTCATTTTTACCTCCTTATGTATAAATGTTCTTATCGATATTATTTTATTGGAACAAAATTAATAAAGTTATCTAATTTGAAACCAAACAACTTTTTGCCAAAGTCTGAAAACAACATTAGCAATGCATAGCTATTTCAATTAATCATTTCAAAAATATGATTAATCAAAAAAGAGTTGATGAAAATGAAAAAGCAGACAAAAATCGTGATAGGAATTCTGGCAGTCTTCACTGTTGCCGTGACAATGAGCGTTGCATTTGCAGAGCCCGTCAGTGCAAAAACATTCAAAAGCCAGGAAGGATACATATGGGAAATCAAGGACCAGAAATGGGAGGACATGAAAATACAGGCAAAAAACAAGTATGATCATATGAAATCTATTGGAAGCCATACTCCAGGATATTCAGACAGCCTAAACATTACAGTAACCTTAGGAAATGTCAAATACCAGGGCATTGCATTTGCAGTTCAAAATGACCGTGGAGTTCGATGTGAAGTAAGAGGAGTTCTTCCTGATGGCGGACGCCTGACAGGCTTTTAAAAATAATATAAAATTATTTTTTTCTTTTTTTAATACATCAATTTCTAAAATCAATGCTGAAAAAAGCAAGCATATTCAAATGAAATATGCACAAATAATATCTAATTTTAAAGCAAAAAAAACAGGTTAATAATGAAGAATTTCTTCTATAATTCAATATGATGAACTTTAGCAAAAAAAATAAAAAAAGTGATGAAAACCTCATAGGGAGGAATTCATCCATGTGCAAAGTATACGAGTTTACTTTCTTTTTGGTAGTTGCTTAAAAGATGTCTTGAAAGTTTAACTGCACCAGTTAATCCTTTAGAGACTACCTGACCGATAGCTGTAGATACAACAGGAGTAGGCAGTTTAAGTGGAAGTTTATATAATGAACCACCAAATGAGGCCACTCTCAAACCATTGGAAACACCTTTTAAAACACCGCTCCAAAAGAGGCTAGGATTCTGATATTCTGTTGTATAAACAGCTCCTAAAACAGCTCCTAGAGCACCACCAATTCCCATACTAGCAAATGTTGTCAATAAACCAGCAGAAGCTACACCTGCCACTGCAATACTGTACCCAACATTTCCTGCAATTATTACGGTAGCTATTAGAACACCGCTTTCAATCAAATCCATTTTCCATGAAGCCATTGGATGTTGTTCCATGTAACTGTGACTAGGTCCGGAAATGATAATGTCATCAACATAACCATCTCTGTTGTAGATATCGACATTTTTTGATGCATGATATCCCTTGTTATTTGAAAATGTGGACAGAAGAATTACAGCACTTCCGGAACTGTAAATTGCCCCACCATATTTTGCATAATTGTTGGTGAATGTGGAGTTTGACACAGTCAACATACCTTTATTTACGATAGCACCACCATAATCTTCCTTAAATCTATAGTCTACCTTATTGTTGTTGAATATAGAATTTATAACCAACAATTTGCCTGAATTTTCAAGAGCAACGTTGAATCCTTCCATAGTCAAATCATTTATTTGGACATTACCTCTGGAAGCAACTGTCAAGAACTTGGTAGTATCATCATCATGAGGATTTTGAACAAATACCCTTGCACCTGCACCGTTGAATAATAAGAATCCATAATCCGCCTTGAATAGACTTTGGGAATTAGGAATCATGCCGTATTCTCCTTTGACAAAGGTGATGTTAATGATATCATATTTGGTATTTCCATTGACAATTTTTGAAACTTTCATCAGTGATGCGAGGTTATCCACAACAATATTATAAACAGTATCGTTGAGGCTTTCTCTGGTCAGATATAATCCTCCTTTTTCAGTATTGATTGTTGATGGAGAATATCCTCTGCTGTTAACCAATTTGACAACAGCCAAATTCTGAATATCAAAATCATTTTTGTTATTGTTTCTCCATATTAAGTTGGATTTGATTAGATTTCCTGAAAACAGACAATTGGAAAATACTGCATTGGAAGAAATTCCAAAACCGTAATATGCACCGCCATGATTAGCGCCGTTGTTTTTGAATGTGGAATTGACGCAGAACACATTGCCGAAGTTTCTTATTGCACCTCCATCATCGCCAACTTTCATTATATGGTGAATTAAGTTGTCTGTAAATGTACAGTTTATAGCTATGAATGTTCCATAGTTCTCAATAGCAGTATTGAAACCTGACAATGTTAGGTTTATCAGTGTCAGAGAACCGTATTTAGGAATGTATGCAAAATGATAATCATCATTGTCTTTGTTTCCAGTGATTTTTATTGTAGCTCCGTTTCCGTTAATTACTACTGGTTTGGAATTGACATCTATAAAGCTACGCGGGTTTACAAAATTTGTGTATCCTCTAACAGTTATTGAACGCCAATCCTGTGAATCCCTATATTTTTTAAGATCAGCACTGGTCATGACATATTGTCCTTTGCTGAGGGTTATGTTGAATGAAGTGACATTATTAAAACTGTCAATCCATTCTGTGGCATCCTGCAATCCAGCCATATTATTGACATGTAAATTCTTAGTCAAATTGTGATTTAAAGTGTGGACATTCCTTATACTTAATGATGCATTATTATCAAAGTAACCGTTGTATTTAATATGATTGTATGCTTCCCATGAAGTATCATAGACTACAACCATACTTTTTGTTATGGCACGGACATTATCAGTTTTTGTTTTGAAGCTGCATGAGATGAAATTTGTTAGTGAATTGGAATCTGCATATAAAACTCCTCCCAGATTATATTCATCTGATCCACCATTGTCATTTCCATTGAAAATACAGTTCCTGAATGTAGCCTTGTTCTTGTTATACAATACGGAACCTTTAGTTGAAGTAGCCCATTTTCTAGCATCATTTTGTGTGAAAGTTGAATTTTCACAATATACTTCCCCATTACTTTCAAATACTCTGTAGAATTTTTTAAATTCAAGATTGTTTACCATGATGTTTGTATTCGAATCCAAACTGGCGAAATTGTGTTTGTAATCATCCTCAAGTGTTGATCCTCCACCATTGATAATCAGAGTACCATGATTCATATGGACAAGATACTTCCAATTTGAATCTTCCCAGAAATTCTCAGATACTTTATATGTGTTCTTTTTAAGAGTTATGACAGTGACGTCAACCTTATAATCCTTGCGAGCCATTTTTCTTAAGACATTTGTAAGTTCCTGTGAATTGGAAACTGTCACATTATACAATATGAATGCATCGCCGCTAGTCATGATGTATCTGTAGGTATTCTCTCCGATAACACTGTAAAATGTGGAATTGGAAGCTGCCTTAAATGTTTCATTTGAATATACAGGCAACATTGCACCATATGAAGTACCATTCAATCCTAAATCAACGGTAGAATATTTATTGGATACTGTAATATAATCCTTAATGGTTTTACCATCATATATTGTCTCTACAGTATGACTTCCGGCAGTCACGTTCAATAGGAAATAAGCATATCCTTCCTCGGAAGTGGTAGCTGTAAATGTTTTGCTTCCAACCTTGAATGTTACTGTCTTGTTGGCTGAAGCGTTTAACTTGACTATATATGGTTCATTGATGTTGAATACGACATTTCTTTTATTTACCGTAATCTTATTCGTATATGATTCACCAGTCACAGGATTAATGGCCTTTACTGTGTATGTGCCAGGTTCAAAATTGGCATATAATATTGCAGCCCCGTTATCATCTGCAATCTGGCTAGCATAATTGACATTGTTTACATTGAAATTCACTTTGGTTCCTTTAGGCAGATATTTTCCGTTTTTGTCCTTGAATACGGCTGAGTATAATGAGTCATCGCCGTAGGTCTTTTTGATGTCATAGCCGTATACGCTGATGTATTTAACATTCATTTCATAAGACAGCTTCTGGGAGTTTATTGTGAAATCAAACTTATGGGTTCCTGTTTCACTCGGAACATAAATCAGCTCAAGTGAGTTCGCATTTATTTTCTTGGTTATGAAATCGCCTTTTTTGTTTGATGAATATTTCAATGTTTCTAAAACATGATAGGTTACCGGACCTGTAAATAAAACCTTAATTATAGTTCTGACACCACTGTAACCATTTTTATCAGCAGCTATAGAAACTGAAAGTGGTTTGGAGTCAGATTTGTCTTTGTTGCTTCCGATTCTATGGTATTCTTTTAGCTGATTGCCGATTGAAGCTCCATTTTTGCCCCACCAGTTATTTGATACGTCATCATAATAACCTGTGTTGAATACTGAAACGCCCTGGCCGCTAGCTGAATTTTCAATGAATGCGTTGTTGGTCAATTTAACATGTGCATTTATAGAATCAGTATAAAGAACTCCACCACGGCCTGCTCCACCATTCTTTTCGAAGTAATTTCCTGAAATTGTCATTGTACATGCCTTGTTGACATAGATTGCACCTCCGTTACGGGTTCCTCCATTTTTGAGCTGATTTGAGATGAAAACTGAATTTTTAATTTCACTTGCAGTTTCTGTATAAATGGCTCCACCATAGTTTTCAGCCCAATTATCTTTAAATGTACAGTTATTTACATTAATATTAGCCTTAGAACGTATTGCTCCTCCGTAACGTTTTTCCTTACCTCCAGAGGCATAGTTTGATGTGAATGTACAGTTGGTAAAGAAGAGATTGGTTGAACCGCTGTCTGAGAATACTGCTCCACCGTCACCTGCATTTGCATGGTTGTTTTTGAATATGGATGATGAAAATCTTACATCGCCTGATTTTTTGTTAATGTAGATTGCACCACCGAAATCACGGTCTGCATGATTTCCGTTGAAAATTAAATTGTTGTTATCTCTTCCAATTGTATTGGTATATACAGCACCACCATGGTCTTGAGCGGAGTTGTTTGTGAATGTGTTTTTTCCGCTGAACTGGATGTAATCTGTTTCAATAGCTCCACCTTTGTGGTTTGCAGTGTTCTGTTCGAAAACGGAATTTCCAACATGTAGCCATTTGTTTGAGTATATTGCTCCGCCGCCTTCAGATGTTGCAGAATTCTGTTTGAATGTTGATTTTTCAATATAGACATGACTGTCACTGGCTACTTTGACAGCACCTCCTTCCTTAGCGGAGTTCTTGATGAATTGTGAATTTTCAATTATTAAATCATAATAGGAATAGATTGCACCACCTTTAATTGCAGAATTTCCGTTAAATGTGGAAGAATCAATGAATGCATCTTTTTTTACAAAAATAGCTCCACCATATGATGCTAGTCCTGTAACTTTATTGGAATTGAATGTTGAATTTGAAATATCAACAGATTTTTCGGCATGGATAGCTCCACCATCGACTTTCGCCTGATTGTTTTCAAAGACGGATTTTTCAACTACAACATTTCCTTTGGAAAATATTGCACCACCTGTGATTTTTGCATCATTTCCTGTAAACTTACAATCTTTTATTGTCAATGTGTCAACTACATTATTATAAATTGATCCACCAAAACTGCTTGCCTTATTGTTTGTGAAAGTACAGTTAATGATTGTAAATTTGGCTGAACCTGTAATGTAGATTGCTCCTCCATTGAACGAATTTCCATTGCTAAACTTCAAATTCTTCAAGGTTATGTCACCACTTGATGACCTGATTGAAGCTTTGCTGCAGTCTATCGTATTTCCAGCCCCATCTATGGTTAATGACTTGTCAATGTTTATACGATTCGCCGGAGCATAGCTTTTGTTCAATTTTACTGTCGAACCTGCGGATGCACTGCTAATAATCTTTGAAAGATCACCTGCGTCATCCTTCAATATTGAATCTTGAGTAATTTCAAGACCCTCGCTTATATCGCTTTCCTGCATTATTTGAGTGTCATTAGTATCTTCAGCGCAAACTGTTGAAATTGAGCATAAAATAAATAACAACAAACAAATAACTGCCAATTTTCCTTTCATATTAATGACCTCACCTAATAGTTAGTTTAACCTTTTTGCTTACACCTTTGTAATATTTTGTAGTTTTAAAAGTAATTTTAGCAGTAAATTTACCTTTTTTGTTAAGTTTAGTGATTTTAAAGGTAGCTTTTCCTTTAGAATTAGTTTTAGCTTTATAAGTTTTACCTTTTACTTTCAAAAATACATTAGCTTTCTTTATAACTTTGTTCTTGCTGTTTTTCAATTGAATTGTATACTTTTTGGTTTTGAGTGACTTCTTGAAAGCTTTATTTTTAGCGGCAATTTTTGTCTTTTCCTTGTTGATAGTTATCTTTACGGATTTTGAATTCGGATTGTAATTGCTTGAAATGGTAACTTTCAAGGTCTTGGAACCAGTCTTAAGTGATTTTAACTTACTTGCAGTAATTGTAACAGTTGCAACACCCTTCCTGTTTGTAGTAACTGTTTTGATTTTTTTATTGTTAATATAGAATGTTATCTTTTCACCTGCAATGACTTTTCCATTTTTACCTTTGACTGTAACAGCATACTTGCCAGCATAATTAATTACAAAGCTTTTTTTAGCTGCACTTATTGCAACAGGCCTTTGATATACATCCAAAATATAACTGAATTTTGTGGAGTTGTACTCACTTCCCTCATAAAACAACACGACATCATAAGACCCGCTAACCAAATTAGGGACATTTATGGTTGCCTGACTGCCTGTTAAGTTAGTCCTGATATTCCTGCCGTTAAGACCAAATACAATCACACCTTTTGTTATGTCATTTGGCATTTTAACCATAACTTTTAGTGTATCACCAAATGTGATATTTGATGTGACAATTGACATGTTTAAAGCCATAGTTACATATGCATCATCCACATAAATATTATCAGACCCATTGCCTGCAGCATTTCCACTGAAATTAACCATATTTAGATTAAACTCACCTGAAACAAATATTGCTCCTCCGGTTTCATTTGCAAAATTTTTAGTGAATGTTGAGTTGGCAATTTCACCGTCAATCACAGTTATTGCTCCACCTTTATCTGCCTTGTTGTTGGAAAATGTTGAATTTAAAAAAAAGGCATCACCGTCAGAGTATAGAGCACCCCCGATTTCAGCACGATTTGCGTCAAATATTGAATCGTCTATGTATGAATACTCTTCCACCATTATGGCTCCCCCATAGATTCTAGCTGAATTGTTATAAAATTTTGAGCCCAACACGTATATCTCATCGTTAACATCACCATATATTGCACCAGCAGAAGCAGCAGAATTATTTACAAATATTGAATTCTTTACAGTATTGTTGTCTGATGCCAAATAAAGGGCACCTGCAGTTTCATCAGCAATGTTTTCTGTGAAATTGCATGAATCAATCAAGTTAGGATAAGATATTGTATAAACAGCACCTCCATTAACTGCAATATTGCTTACAAAATCACATTTTGACAAAACAAAGTTAATACCTTCAGCGTATACAGCCCCACCAATATCGTCAGCGGAGTTGATTTTAAATCTGGAACTGTCCAATTTGGTATCCCTTCCGGTAATGTATACGGCACCACCAATCTCGGCAGTGTTGTTGAGAAAGATACAATTGGCTATAGTGCCTTCAATACCATACCAGTAGAGGCCACCACCATTTTCAGCAGCATTGTTTATGAATGTACAATTGATTAAAAAACCGTTTATTCCCGTCCAGTCAACAGCACCACCATAAATTGCAGAGTTGTTGATAAAAGTACAATTTCTCATCTCACCGTTGGTTCCTATCCATTCAATGAGATTGTATGAAAATGACATATCCCAATTGGTAAACACAATATTCTTTAAAACAACACCCTCAGCGTGAACCCTTAATAAAAAGTCCATATCCGAGGAATTTCCGTCAACCACATGCCCCTGACCGTCAAGAATAATTCTTTCGGATATTTCAAGACCCCTGCATTTTGCATCCTTATTGACAATAATGTCGTTTTCCAGCTTAATGGTTGAATTGGGAGTTGCATTTTGAATTTCACTGTCCAAATCATCGATAGTTTCAATTTCTTTTGAAACTTCCAAATTCACTTCATTTTCAACCATGGTGATATTGCCATTGCCCGCATTCTCCTGGGCAGATACGCCTGAAAGCGAAATGACAAAGCACAGCAAAATCAGCATGATTATCATATGCTTGAATTTCATCAAAATTCTACCTCATAATTTAATATAAATATAGTTATATATTTTAACCACTAATAAGTATTTTGTTCAGTTTTCCAATGCCAAAAAGTAGATACCTTTGAAATAGTCATAAAAAAAAATAGGTTCATTAGAAAAAAAATATATTAAAAATGAAAATACATTAACTTTGAAGCTTAAAAAAATCTTGAATAAACGTGAAAAAAACAGCATTTTTATAAAAAAATCCTACTGCAAAAGAATTAAATTTTTAACAGAATGAAACAGCGGACCATAAATTAGGTTATTTATCATCCAAATTATCCACTATCTCATCGCCCAGACTTGTCAATCTGTACAAACGGCCTTTTCTTGCATCTTCATTTATACACTCAACCAATCCGTTCTCCTTAAGTTCACTCAAAACCTTTGAAATATGATTAGTTCTAATTCCTGAATCCTTGGCTATTTTGGTTGGAGTCTTTACATCTCCTTTCAATGTATTCATCGTCTTGACTCTGTAAGAGCTTATATTGACATATGCAAAAGTCTTTAATGTTTCATCGTCCATCGTATCACCAATCTATATTTAATAACTCGATTTTGTATATAAACTTATGGTAACCTTTTAACTACAATATTAACAAATTAAATATAATACCACTTAGATTAAAATGAACTTTAGAACATTTACAAAGTCGGACATTTCATTTCTATAATAAAATATAATATAAATTTGAACATTAAATTTAACTTTAACCTATTCAAATTTAGAAGGATACTTGATTGCATTCTTAGCCATCTTGTTTCTTATGATTTCCTCAAAGTCAAAGCCAAAGGCATCAACCATATAGAGACAGTATATCAGAACATCTGCAAGTTCATCGGCAACTTCAGACGTATCATACTCCTTGCCCCATTGAAAATGCTCCAGAAGCTCTGCTGATTCTATTGAAATTGATTTTGCCAGATTTTCAGGAGTGTGAAACCTTTTCCAGTCACGGTCACTTTGAAATTTAATCAAATCTTCCATCAGTTCTTCCATAATATCACTAAAACAACAGTTCGCTGAACTTTTTCAGATCTGTGCTGAATGACTCGTTTGCAAGTGTCTCGTCAACGACCTTCCACTCCATGCCTTCCTTCAGCACCTTTTTCTTGAGAACCTCCAGGCTTGCAGAACTAAGGTCGCTTCCACGATAGCACCAGATATACCCCTTGGATGTCGGCTTGATGTAGACATTCAAAAAACCAGTCTGATTAAGCTTATCCCTTTCGATGGATTCGTTGGCGAGCTTGTCATCCAACCTTGACCATTTCAATCCGTAAAGACTTACCAAAACTTCCAGTTCTTTCAGCGTGTTTGCCTTAAGTGACTTTTCCCCAAACTGATACTCCCAACTCATGTCATCAAGTTGATACACATTCATGAAGCCTGAAAATTTCATGATTATAAGTATATTTTTAATGTACTAAAATCTATCTATTAACATGAAAAGCATTGAACTGGAAGAACTTGCAGCCGACCTGGACAGCCTTATCGATGCTTTCGGGTTTGGAGGAGAGTTTTCAAAACAGGACCTTTATGACTATTTCCAAAGCAAAGACATAATGGAATCTAAAATCAGCCAATTAATTGAAAATGAACTTATTGAGCAAAACCAGCTTACCGGCAGCTATTACTTTTCAAACATCGTGACCTGCAACATGTTCATTAAAAAATACAAAGGCGAAAGCAAAGAAAAGCCGAAAAAGGAAAAGCTTGAAAAAACATTCACAGATTCGAAAGTCACAATCAAGGGACTCATCAAAAAGAATGAATTGCTTAGACTGATTGAAGCCTTTGAAAAGGATTTTGAAAAGGTTGTTCTTGAATCCAAAGGCGATGAGTACAAAGTGAATATTGAAATCAACGCTTCAAAAAAAGAATATGAAAATATATTGGAGAATTGAAACTTTCATGCTTCTACAAGTGGAGAAGTTCAATTAGAAAACTAGTTAAATCATCAGTCATTCATCATCCAAATTCTCAGCTATTTCCTCACCAAGAGGAGTTAGTCTGTAAAGTCTGCCACGCTTTACCTCTTCATTTATGCATTCGACAATACCGGTTTCTTTCAAATCCCTTAACACATTAGACATATGATTCCTCCTGATTCCTGTTGCCTTTGCAATCTCTGTAGGAGTTTTGACATCATTTTTAAGGGAACGTACTGTCTTGTTTCTATAAGAAGAAATATGTACGCGCGCATACATCTTTAATGTTTCATCATCTATATTAACACATCCTATCCTAAGTTAATATTATATATTTCTATATTAGTTGTTAAGATGTTAATAAATATTGTGTTGCTAACTTGTAACTTCACACAGAATATGCCTTTCAAAACTGCTGTCCATATTCAGATTCTCCAGTGCTGCGGCCTTTCCTTCGATGGCTGACATGAAAGCCGAATCAATGACAAAATGCTTGTCCAGAAATTCATTGAATGCATCCAGAGCATCACCATACAATCCCAATTCATTAAAGATTAATGCCTTTTTAAGAATATACCTTTTATCGATATATACCGCAAGTTTTAAATCACAAACACAGTCAATACCCAAACAATGCTTGCATAATCCCCTGCCGAAGTATGCAATGTCATTCTCATGAGCTTTGAGGGATTCATCAAAGCTGGTCAGAGACTCATCAAATCTTTTTAGCTTTGTTAAAATAAATGCCTTCTTATTAAATAGTTTATAGAGAATCTTATTTTTGAATTTTGACGGATCCATCAGTGCCTTTTCATAGAATTCCAAAGCAAGCTCAAATTCACCCTTTGCCACAGCCTCATCGCCGGCATAGATGTTTTGCTTGATTTTAGGAAATCCGTCTCTTTCCTCACCTGATTTTTTCAAAAGCAGTTTGTAATATTCAAGGTCTTTAGGATAACCAGCCCCAACGGCCCTTTTGTAAAACCTCAGAGATTTGACGAAATGTCCCTGGCCAAAAAGTGCACGAGACTTGCTTATCAGCGCTTCGCCATATTTTTCATCGTAATAGATAACTTCATCAAAGCATTTTATGGCCTTGGGATAACTTTTCAGATTCAACAATCTGATGCCCTCGTCCAAAATATTTTTAATATTGATTTCACAGGCCAAATGACTGCTTTTAAAAAATCTGTTTATTTTGTCATCGGCAAGCCTGTCAATGAACGGATCATCCCCACATATCCAATTTGTGGACACATCATCAATTGCCAATTTAATCAGACCATCTTTTTCATCAATCTGCAATTTATCTGAAAGATTTTTTAAGCTCATCAATAATACTTTGGTAAAAATAGGATAAATGCTTTTAGATGAACTTGTCGAACATACAGGTAACGCCACTGAATTCGCAGGTTTTGCAGTTTACCTCATGCCTAGGATAGTCTTCCATTTCAATATGGGATATTGCACCTGAAAGATAGTCGAAAATGAAATCGTTTGACCTGTCGAATGGTATTTCATACTGCTTGTTTTCGTCAAGCACATGCAATATCAATGAATTTATCTCAAAGTCATCGTTTTCAAGAAGTGCATATGCATAATAGTAGAGAACTTCCATGTAAAAATAGTGATAGTTTCTCATTTCATCCCGTGACCTTATGAAATGAATAAGATTTACGGAACTATCATTTTCCTTAACGATCAAATCGATTATTCCATTGACATCATAGCCATCGACTTCAAGGGTTACCGGATAGCCGTACTCGACAATGTCATAGCCCCTCCCATAGTCAATCCAGTAATCCGCAATGTGGTCAAAAAGTTCAGTGATTTGCTTTTGCATGCTTTGTGAAGCAAATCCGTAAGACTTGACAACCTCACCAACAAGATTGTGAATATCCTCTCGAGTCCAGTCCTTTTGAAGCTTCGGATTGTGGATGGTGTTTAGAAGAACCTGCAACTTTGAATTTATGAACTTGTTGATATTTTTAGGATTCTGATAGTTCAGGTTGTTTTCAAAATTGTACTTGAGCGGACAGTAAAGATAGTCTTCAAGAATGCTTTCAAAATCAATCTGCCTAAATAGGTTTGACTCTCTCTGCATATGGGAAGTGACCTTCTTGATTTTTTCAATGTCATCTGGCTCTATTCTTGTAATCTCTCCAAACTCATTTTCAAACTTCTCCAATACCTTAGGAAGAGGTGCATTCATTCTTGCCTGGACGCATGATAAAATCAGAAGCTCTTCTGCACGGGTGTTTGCAACATAAACGATTCGCTCCTCCTCATGGTTGAGCGCCTTGATTTCATCGTCTTCAGACATCTTGTATTTCAGATAGACATTAGGAGTCGGATAGCTGGGACGGTCAAAGTCATCCTTCCTGTTGTTTCTAAACACTATCGGGAACTTGTTGTCCTTTAAGGAGGACGTTATCACAACAGGATATTCCAGGCCCTTTGCCTTGTGAACTGTCATGATGTGCACTTTGTTTGAATTGTCCTCATATTCGTTAATAGGACAGCTGTAATACTTGAGGGAACGATGCAGATAGTTGAAAAGTCCTATCACGTCATGCTTTCCCATGATATTTTCATAATCGGATATTATTCCTGATATCAAAGCAAGATTAAGGGATGCCTTTCTTGCCTCAAAGTCATTTCTTGAAGAAAGCTCCTCAATATACCCGGTGATGTTCAAAAGCCTATAGAATACCTCAAGGGAAGTAGGTTTTTTGGAAACGTCAATATCTGAGTAAAACAGGTCATTTTTGAGTCTGTTGAGACCGTCAAAAAAGTCCAGGTCATGCTCGTCGGTTATGCCTATGGCCTTAAGCTCATCGCGGGAGAGAATGGAAATGTCTATCTTATTGGTTTTCCTGAATATGTCATTTAGAACCTCATCCGAATAATCTCTTACAACATCCATGAATGAATTGGACTGTCTTGAAACCAGTGATTCATAATTTCGGGTGTAGCTGACGACATTTTGATGATACTTGAATTCTATTTCCTCCAGAATCTGCACTGTGCGATAGCTCAAGTTGAAAATCTTTGAGGAGTTATAATATCTGTCGGTGAATGAAAGCAGATTAATCCAATGGCCGCCTTCACCATATCTTGCAATCAATGTAGGATTAAAAGGCAGAATATACCAGAATAGCGCTAAAACTGCTTTTGCCTCGTCCTGATAGATCAAATCATCTATCCCCTTCAGATAATATGGAATGCCTTCACGGTCAAATACGTCAAGTATTTCTTTTTTGTCCCTGTGAGAACGGAACAGAACCGCAACGTCACTGAATTTTGCAATCTTGTGACTGCTCATCAGATTCTTGATTATGTAAGCTATTGATCTGTACTCTTCAGTGTCATCCCTGCTTTCAAGAAGATATACCGGCATCTTGTAGGTATTGCTTGCCTTCAGGTTCTTTTGAGTTTTTCTTTTGGATTCAATGTATTTTTCATTGAACTCCACAATATCGGATGTCGAGCGGTAATTGTTGATTAGTATCTTGTTTTCAAAATCATCGGATGCGGAATAATCAGTGAAGAATTTCGGATTTGCTCCCCTGAATGAGTAAATGCTCTGGTCGGCATCCCCAACAACAGTAAACGTGTCTGCTATGGTCTGAAGCTTTTGGAATATCTGCATCTGGATTGCATCTGTGTCCTGAAACTCGTCAATCAGTATATTTCTGTACTCCACACGGTCAAGGTTATCTTTTATGCTTAAAAGTTCCAAAGTCTTTATGAGCAGATAGTTCTGATCACATACATGTTCCCTTTCCATCAAAGCCATCCATTCGGGATATGATTTAACAATCTGGTAAAAGCGTGCATTGTACAAATCCTCATCAAAGCCCCTATATCTTATTTCCTTTTTGGAAGGAGGTGTTGTGTTATTGGAGAAATACTCGCGAATCCATGTCCTATACTCCTCGCTTACGGGAAAATTCTTCCCAACATAGTCAAGAAGGCTGGAAGTGTCCACTTCAAACAGCGCATATTCCTCGTATTTCTTCAGTGCCTGCGAAGATTCAAAACTTCTTAAGAATGCCTCATCTTCAAAGCCCAACTCTTGTTTGTGCTTGTTGAAAAAAAGATTTCTTTCCGAATCCCTTTTAAGCAGATTGTACGGGATTTCTGAAAAGTCGGAAAGTACTGACCTGCAATAGCTGTGGATTGTGCTTATCCTCATCTGGTTTATGACACTCAATTCAAGTTTGGTATCCTTTTTGAATCTCTCCTTCAGCTCATCGGCAGCCTTATTAGTAAATGTGATAACCAGAATCGAAGAGGGCTTTGCAGTCTTAAGCAGGTGCAGCACACGTTCAATTATTACGCTTGTCTTTCCAGCTCCAGGACCTGCATTGATTACCAAGGGCTTTTCTTCACAGTATTCAACGGCTTTGCGCTGATACTCATCAAGCTCGATTTCAAGCGGAATTTCCTTAACCCTACAATAATTCTGCTTTATTTGAGCTTCAAAATTAAGCTTACGTGTCAGGTCGTTTCCTTCACTGTCAACCAAATCCAAAGTCAGAACATAATCCCTGATGAATCTGTTCAGGTTGTTCCTTATTATTTCCAGTGCCACCTTCTTTTCCTCGGATGTGAAATCCTCAACAAAAAGCATTTCATCGGATTTTCTTCCCAATACCTTGGCTGAAATAGTATCTGCATTCAGATTGTTCAAAAACAGGAAAAGCTCTTCATCAGTAATCCTGGAATTGCCTTCCAGATAGTTCAAGTCAAAGTCATAGTAGACTTCCAAAAATTCCTCACGCTCATTGAAGTAGTTTTCATAGATTATGTCGAAAATTTGCCTGTGAACGTCACGTGCATCACTGATTGTGAAATGCTGTTCAGAATCGTTGAAAACGTCAATTGTGAAAACCAGCTGCTGAGATGTTTTTTTGCAGAACAAATCAAGGATTACCTTGGCCACAGCAATGGCCAGATTATACTTTTTCAAAAGCATGAACTTTTCCATAACTATACACAGATCATGCAAATCCTTAAATTTGGTTTCAAGAAAAGAAAAAACGCTGTTAACCCTCATACTACTCACTACTATAGTTAATGCAAAGTTTGGTCAAAAAAGCACCATTGATTCTGTCCGCACAAATAAGACCGCTCAAAATCTTTGATTGAACATCCCTTTTGATTGCCTCACCGTCAGTTATTGACAGATTCTTGGTTTCAAGCAGCCTATTGAATGAATCGCCGTTTCCCAAAACCAGACTTTCCCATTTTGAAATAGCTTCCGCCTTTTTTGCTTCGGACTTTCTCATTACCTTGTCGAAAAATGCATTCTTTATACTTGTAAAGTCCTTTCCGTCCAGAATTTCCGCATAAAGCTCATTTGTGATTTGAATAATGTCAACATCATAGATATTCGGATGTTCCCTTTTTACCTTTTCAACAATCAGCGCATCATAGTTCCTGCCTACAATCATCTCCAGGCTTCGGATGTATGAATCCTGCTTGACTGCATTTGAAAAATAATATTCCAGACTTCTTTTTATTTCAAAATCACTTATGTTATCTTCATTTATTTTACCCTCTACCTTTTCATAGATTATATCCAAATCACGGGAAGACACATCATATTTTTCCAGATATCTTTTATAAAAGTCACTTTCCGGCGAAATCAGATGAGCAAGATACTCCAATTTTTCCCTCTTTTCACTTTCAAGACACATTGCCCTGAAATACTCTTCCACAACCTCCACCAGATTGTCGTCACTGGATATGATACCCTCTGAAATGTCATTCCTAAGCTTGTGTATGATAAGCTCACATTCCTGCAGGCTCAAATCATAGGAGTATAGGAGATATTTGAAAAAAGCGGTATCATACTCTCCAATAAGTTCATCTAACCGAGAAAGGATAACTTCATTAATCATTTGAATAATTATTTGTTAAAAATAAAATAAATAAGTTTAGTTTTCCTCACTTTTCAGGTAGAGATTTTGCAGTTTTGCAATCACCTTTAAAAATTCATCAACATCATCAAAAATCATCACCTGACCCTCGTCCATATTATCACCTCCATCAATATCACAGCCGGCCGGGAAAACACGGCCGACAGTCGCAAATGCAATTACCACCTAATTTTATCCATATTAATATATGCAGAAGACTTTTTTGATTCCATTTCCTTTTTAAGCTGAATTTTATCGTTGAGAGAAACGTTTTGATTAGTCTTTTTAGCCAATATTTCCTCATCCTTTCTGGCCCTGATTTCACGGTCAATTTCATAAGCTTCACTCTCCAGTTTTTCACTGACAACTTCCCAGCTGCATTCTTGGGTTAAGACTTCCCGTTTAAGCATTTCCAAACGGTCATTGTGAATCGGAACTGGAGTCTCATTATTTTTGAACACCCACTGCTGCCTTCCGCCATATTCATCCCTGTAAAGTCCCACAACACCATATGATCTTGGAAGATCCTCATCAGGAAGCAGTTTCACCTTAGGAGGAGCATCATGAATTTCATTGAGATAACCCGTATCAGGTTTTGAGATTGTGGGAGTTTTTTTGGAATATGGCTGCACTTCCTCATTTTTAGGACGTGGAGTATTGTCAAATGATGCATGAGATTGCTTTTTAGATGCATTTACAACATTGGAGTGTTGTGAACTGATTTTTAAAAATTCGCTTTTTTCACGCATTTTTGAGTCGACTCTCTTCAGGTTTTCAGTGTCTGAATTTTCACAAGGCCATGGAAACTTTCTCAAAAGAACTTTCCTTTTTACCTCATCGACATCATCCCCTACAATGACCTGCTGAATTCCATTAGTTGTAAACAAATAATAGTACCCATCATCGTTTTTAAACAGATTGGGAATGTCAGTTGTAAAGTCCCCAACGATTTCACCATCCATTCTGGATCCGCAATTTCTACAGTAGACAAATTTTTCATTAACTTTTTTACCGCAATTTGGACAAACCTTCATATTTTACCTCATTCAGCGAAATTAACTTTCTTATCATCACAAAATTTCCTAACTTCAACCAATACTCTATTGAAATCGCTTTTCGGATACCTGTCTGCAAAATAATATGAAATCGGAATTGTTCCTCCGAAAGATATCAAATCAATGATGCTGCCGTGAACAACAACATCACAAATGTCAAACTGAACAATGTTTTTGTGAATATTATCAACTACCTCTTCACTTTCAACATCATCAATTACCTTAAAGGCAGTTAAAAGATTTGTATTTCTTTTAACCAACCTGTCAATAGCTCCCAAATCAATTATATTCATTAGTACCTCCCAAATTATTATTTTTCCAAATTAAACTACCAGTCAGTCAATCCCGAACGGAAAATCCTTCAAAAATATTTTACTCCATTCTTTTTACCAGAGTTTCATCGAAAACATACCATATGCGTTTTTCGACCATCACCTTTCGCTTGAGCTCATCAAGGCAGCATGCGCGAATGACATGCTTCTCCTGCCTATAATACCAGAAATCGTTGTCTTTTGAAACCCTGAATATTCCTGTTTCATTTTCCAGATAGTTCAGCTCCAGTTCGACAGCCAATAGCTCTTCGAGAAAGTAGAAAACTTCCCTAAGTTCCCTATTTTCAACATTATGCAGGTCCAAAACCCCATAATCTATCGCTTTTACTGTTTCAATTGTTAAAAAGTCTGTAATCTCACTTGAAAATTTAGCTAACTTAACTCTCATCCGTACCTCATTAAATCAATGATGAATTATCATTCATCCAAAACAATCATCTCCAGCAGCAAATCAATGACCTGTTTGTTTAATGGATTATCCAATGACAAAAACTGGTCATTAGCCTTGCTTGAGCCAAACTCGGCAAAGTAAGGCGTATGAGCACATCCACCATCAACGGTAGCTCCCAAGGTCACTTCATCATTAAGGATTTTGATTCCATAATCTGCAAATTCAAAAACCAAAACATTTGACTCTGCAGTTTCGAAAGTCATTGTACTGTCTCCACATTCGAGAGTAAACAACGCCCCATCAGGAGTGTTTTCACCGGTTGCATGAATCATCCTAATGTAGATTCCATTTTCATGGATTTTACAAGTCAAAAACTCAAAAAATGACTCGTCCATACTTTCGAATGTATACTTCTCATCGGCAAAGCCTGCATAGGTGGGCATATGGTCATCTGATGCAAGCTCGTCCACATAGAAATGGAAATCCTCATTTTTGCCTACGGCATTTTTAACAGTCTGAGATACATTTACATTAATTTTTCTAGTCATGTTCATATTGATCCTCCAATGGCAATGGTATTAAATTCTGAATGGTACATATTATGGCAAAAGTTTCTCAAAAACACGAAACAGTCACCAGTTATTATAATTACGAATTCATCAAGGACAGCTATCACGATTAACCTTCGCTAAATCTTAAAGTCAAGTAGCTGTTTAGCCGTTAAAATAGGAGTTAAACAATGATATAATGTAAAGTACAATGATATGGGACTAAACAGCTACCTATCAACATACAAAAAATATATAATAGTTGTTTAATCAAAAAGGTGAAATAACTGATTTTAATGATTATGCAAACTGATTAAACAACCAATAATCGTGATTAGAACATTACTCTCCAAGCAATGTCAGTTACAGTTTGTGGCATTATTATCAACTCCCTCAAGTGATAAATTCGTATAGAGTCAAATTACAAAGATATAATGGTGTGGTTAACTTATATCTAAAATTTTGTTTGCAGTATAATTTTAGTTTTAGGAAGTATATAAAGGTTTCGTTTTTTGCCTTCAAATATAAAAAAAAGTAGTTAAATTGAAAAAATAATTAAAAAGAGAAGCTATAATTCTCCCCTTTCACGTCTTTCATCCAATAGCTTGAGGCCCAAATCGCCCAATTTGTACTTCTGGATTTTTCCACTTGTAGTGAGCGGGAACTCATCAACAAAGAACACGTATTTAGGCACCTTATAACGGGCAATGGAACCTATACAGAAATCACGAATGTCTGCTTCAGTCACATCATCAAAGCCATCTTCCTTAATGATGAATGCTCCAACGATTTCGCCGTATTTTTCATCGGGAATTCCAGCCACCTGAACATCCTGAACACATTCATGGGTAAAAAGAAACTCTTCGATTTCACGAGGATAGATGTTTTCTCCACCTCTGATAATCATGTCCTTGATACGACCAACAATTGAGTAGTATCCGTCTTCATCTACGGTTGCAAGGTCTCCTGAATGGAGCCATCCATCCGGTTCAATTGTTTCGGCGGTCTTTTCAGGCATGTTGTAGTAACCTTTCATAACATTGAATCCCCTGCACATGATTTCCCCAGGTTCTCCTACGCCAACTTCTTCGCCGGTTTCAGGATCAACAATCTTGACTTCGATATTAGGGAACTTTCTGCCTACAGTATTGATTTTTTTCTCAAAGGAATCGGCTGCATTAGTCTGTGTAAAACCTGGAGCCGCTTCAGTAAGGCCATATACACTGGTAATCTCCTTCATGTTCATCTTTTCAATAGCATCCTTCATTGTCTCGACAGGACAGGTTGAACCTGCCATAATACCTGTACGAAGAGAACTCATGTCAAACATTTCAAACATAGGGTGGTTCATCATGCCTATAAACATTGTAGGAACACCATAGATTGAAGTACACTTTTCCTTTTGAATTGAAGATATTGCAAGCAACGGATCATACTCTTCCAAAACAACCATGGTTGAGCCGTGAGTGATTACAGCCATTACACCAAGCACTGTACCAAAACAATGGAAAAGAGGCACCTGGAGAAGGAGTCTGTCCTTGTTTGTGTAGTTCATGTTCTCTCCAATATAGTAACCGTCATTTACTATGTTACGTGAAGTAAGCATTACCCCCTTAGGGAAACCTTCAGTTCCTGATGTATACTGCATGTTGATTACGTCATGCTGTGTAACGGAGTCTTTTATCTTCTGATACTCCTCATCATCGTAATTCATACCAAGCAATAAGAGTTCATTGGTATTGTACATTCCGCGATGCTTTTCCTGACCTACATGGAAAATAAACTTCAGATGAGGAAACTTTTCACTTATGAGATTTCCTCTTGCACAGCTTTTAAGCTCAGGCACAAGTTCATTGATAATGTCGAAATAGCTTGTATCCCTAAAAGCATCGGTCATTGCCAATGCCTTCATATCTGACTGCTTTAAAACGTATTCCAATTCATGTGACTGATAGGCAGTATTGACTGTTACGATAGTTGCGCCTATCTTTGCTGTTGCAAACATGTAGGTCAACCATTCAGGTACATTTTTGGCCCATATACCGACATGGTCACCCTTTTCAATTCCAATAGCTAGCATTCCTTTTGCTAGATTATCTACTCTTTCGTCAAATTCTTTATATGTAAATCTTAAGTTTCTATCCGGATAAACGATAAATTCATGATCTGGCTGTTTTTCAACCATTGATTCGAAAAATTTTCCTAACGGCAATTCTGTAAATAGTTCAGACATACTTTCACCTCTAATTAATTAAACTATAAAATAACTAAACCAAAATGCAAATCATAAATGCAATCCCAATTGCAATGTGTCCAAGCATAAATCCAAACTAGCAGTGTAAAATCTATCTGTCTTTGGTTTGAAAGTTATTTTATTCATTTTATCTACCTCAGTAAGGTGTGTAAAGTACTGCTAATATTTTAGCATCATCCTTAGTGCTTGCGTGTAAGTGGTGAGGAACAGCTGAATCATAAAATATTGTATCCCCCGGACCAATAATGAAAGAATCTTTTCCGTAAATAACTTCTATTTCACCTTCAAGCACATAGATAAATTCTTCTCCTTCATGTGAGGAAAGTTCCTTTTCGCCTTCTTCATACTTAATATCAATCATGAAAGGGTCTATGTTTCTGTCTATTTTACCTGCACCTAAAGAATGGAATTCGAGATTGGTTGCATTTGTTACGTCTTCCCTTCCAGAGAAATAAAGTGAGTTTTCTGTTTTTCCTCCTCTGGTGATTACAGGACCTAGTTCAGGAGTGTCATCCAGAAATGTACCTAAACGTACACCTAAAGCCCTTGCCATTTTGGTCAATGGAGTGAGTGATGGAATTACTTCACCTGCTTCCATAGCTTCAAGAACTTCCTGTTTTACACCACTTCTCTGGGCTAACTCTTCAATAGACATGTCCTGTCTAGCTCTAATATCTTTTATCTTTTTTGCAAAGTCTTCGTTAGTCATATTTTCACACTTTTTCTTGAATTTACACTTAAAACAATTTAAGTATGTATAATTATATTTAATAAGATATTTAAAGCTATCTTAAAATAAGCAATTTTTTATAGTTTTATTTGAAATTTTATAATTTAGATGTGATGATTTTAAAAAAAATGGTTAAATATTCAACTTTAAAAAAAAAGAAATATTGAAATAAACTACTTTCCAACAATCAATGAATTAAGGATTTTTTTAGCTTCGGGAGAATTTAAATCTTCCAATTTGAGAAGCTGTTTAATTTTAGCCTTGTATTCCATATTAGATTTGCTAAGCTCTTCAATCTCTTTATCTTTCTGACCTAATTCCTTATCTTTAGCTTCAATTTCTTCATCTTTTTTGTCTAGCACATCACCAAACTCATCATATACCAGTTCATGAAGCTCACTTTCGAATTGTCCCATATTAAGATTCCTCAACAATTTATTTTGTTTTTTGATATTGTCAACATGTTTTAATACCATCGCTCCAAGAATTACTCCAACATCCATTTTTAGAACCTTATCATCGATTATAGCATTATTAAACACCTTTATCAATGTTTCGATAACCTGCAAAATATGTTTCTTGGAGATGAATTTAGAAACAAAAGCAATGTCCAATGTTTCACTTTCAGTTAATTTGTCTTTATGTCGAACATTATTTATAATATTTTTATATTTGCTCCAAAGATGATTTTGTTTAAAAATAATAGTAATGAACTTTAATTATGACAGAAGGTAAATGCTGATAATATTCAACTGATTTATTAGGGTTCTTGTGGCAAACCACCGCAAGATAGACGTTTTTGTTAAATCTATCGGCAGCAAATATGATATATTTTGAAAACTTTTTTAACGTTTTTCCAGTTACATGACCACTTTCCTCCTCCAGATTAATCAACAAATCATCATCGGTCAAATAATATTCATCAGCACGCCCAATATCCATATTTGGAAAAACCACTTCCTGAGGCAGCCTTGTCTTAAAGTTACCTGGCAAACCCAAATATTGATGCTGACGTTTAGCCTGAGCCATTGACAAATATTTCATTGTTCTATCATTAAGATGATATATTTCAGTTCCATACAATTATAAAATCTCCTTAAAAATTTCAAATTTCTAGAAATTCTAATTAAAATACTGTCAGACATTAAAATCTATCAAATCAGAAATATATAAAGTTATCTCATTTAAAAAAGCAATTTTAAGCATCTTTCATAATTTTACATGCTCAAATCAATATTAAAATAACCCAACAATATTGATTTTAATTAAAAAAATTCCTTCAAAAAACACATAATATTTAAATATAATTGATTTAACATCATAAAAAATAAAATAAACTAAATATTGACCTTAAAAACAAGAAAAAAGATATATGCAATGAAAACAAACACTAAACTGTAAAGATTCATCCTCAGATCTTTACAAAATATGTCATGTAGAAACTCTAAAACAACTATATTCGTTTGTGAATTAACTCCCTTGAAGTGAATAGGGCCAGCGACACCGGCTCTATTCACAATATTTCACCTAAAAACATATTATACCCAACAAACCTAATATCAATTAAAGGTGAAAACTTTGGAAAAGAACACTAAAATAATCCTTATTATTGGACTACTTTTGATAGTTGGAATCGCAGTATATTTTGCTGTGACATACAATTACAACAATATTGAATATACAACCCTGGCAAATACCGCCATCGGAACAGTTGAAAAAGGCATTTCCGGAAATGAAAGCGCCAATACCAGCATCGCATTGATTACAGGAATCCATCCAAGGGAAAAACTTTCAATAGGTCCTGAAATTGAAGCGGCAAAGCAATTCGGAAACAACAACGTTAAAATTATCCACTACAAGGTAACCGTGACAGACAGTCCCGACGATTATGAAACAGGAAGGGCGAATGGTGAAAGTCTCGTTCATGACTACGTAAATCCTGACGTGACAAAATCTGATGCGGATGCCGTCATCATCAGCCATTCACACAATGCAGACTACGGCGAGGGATTCTATGTTGCAACACCTGAAATGGACAATGCATCCATAAAAATTGCTCAAAGGATAGGCAATGAAAGTGACTTCAACTATTACCCGGTTACAGGAAATGAAAGCTACAAGTCAACATCCGCCGTTCTGGTTTCAAAACCGATTGCACAGGCAGGATATCCGACTTTCGTATATGAAATTCCAGAAGACATATCAGAGCATACCGCAACGGACAAGACAAAACAGCTATTCAGAATGATTTCAGACATCATTTCCTAAACTTTTTAACTGGCAAATGCTTGAAAATTCATTTGATTAAAATGATACCTATTTTAAAATTTTAAAAATAATTAATCATTTTGTTAATTTAAACATGATATCCATTATAAAAAGATTGTTTGAAATCCTTAATGGTGATGAACTTGCAGAAATTATAGAGTTTAATCGGAAAATAGAAATTGTTTAATATAATATCCTATAAAAATTTAACCAATTAAAGGAGCTATTTTATTATGTTAACTATCAATAAATGTTACCTTGATTTTGTTGATAAAATCTTAAAACAAGGAAAAGAAACTTATAAAGACTCAAATCACCATTTAATCGAAAGTTTGGGGAACTTTTATATAATTGACGACCCTTTTGACTTGAAATTCAGAGCCAAATATCAGCATTATACACCAGAAATGCTATTGTCAGACATCAAGGCAGGAAAATTTGATATGGAAGGCTGTCCAATAAAAAGCGATGCATTATATGAATATGTAAAATCAGCTGAAAACCCGGATGATCAGGGTTTTGTATACACCTACCCAAATCGTATCTATGCCCATTTTGACGTTGACCAATTCAACACAATGAAAGAAAGGATTTTGACTGCAACCGGATCAAACAGGGCAGTAGCGGTTACAATTGACCCTCAACTTGATGCCGACAGGGAAGACATCCCCTGCCTGCAGTTCCTCCAGTGCCTTGTTCGTGACAACGAATTGACAATCCACTGCATATTCAGAAGCAACGATATTTTCGGTGCATTCTACTCAAACATGTTTTTCATAGCGTATCTCGGTTTGAAAATGAAAGAGGAAGTAAACAAGGAAACCATTGGTGAAAAACTAAACTTTGGTGGAGTACACTACCACTCAACATCAGGTCACATCTATAATACTGATTTAAAAGCGGCCCGTAACTTAATCAAAGTTAATAAATAAGGTTTTCCTTATTTTTTAACTGTTATCTTATTTGTATTTTTCATGCTACCGTAAGAGGTAGTGATTGTGAATTTTCCTATTTTTGAATTGACTTTTATTTTGAATGCTGCAATGCCCTTTGCACTAGTTTTAACGTTGTATGTCTTGCCTTTGAATTTTACGGTGATTTTTTTGTTTTTCAGTATTTTGCCTTTGGAATTCAATAGCTTTACATTGAATTTGAGAACTTTGCCCTTTTTGACAGACATGTCCTTAGTAATCAGAGTTGGTTTGATGGTTATCTTATTTGATACCTTAAATCCTTTATATATGGCGAAAACTGTGTAGGTTTTTGGACTTGCAGAAATTTTTAAAGATGCATATCCGTTGGAATCTGTGTTTCTGTAATATGTTTTGCCGTTGAATTTGATTGTTACCTTAACTCCCTTTGCAACATTACCATAATCATCATAAGCCCTGACCTTATAATATTTGCCTGCACCATAATACATTGTGAATCCGGCGGCGGTCAGACGTGATTCAATTTTGATTGTCTGTTTTTTAATTTCACCTGTCTCAAGATTTGAGACCTGAACCAAATAGCTGCCAGGATTCAAAAGGACATTGACACGGCCAATACCTTCAGACACCAGAACATCATAATAATTGTCTCCAATGCGAATTAAAGCCTTGCCGGACAGATTGTTTCCGGATTTATCAAGGAAATGAGCATTGAAAGTGGATCCGTAGGTGAAAACATCAATGCCTGAAAGTTCAATGCTTGACCTGACAGTCAGATTGTTCCTGACAGAATATCCCCTATATTCAGATGAAATCTCATAAACGCCAAGTGGCAAATTGAGAGCTAAAGAAGCATAACCTTCATCATCAGTCAACCTAGAGTAAGTTTCACCACCAGTCTCAAAAGCAACAGGAAGATTAGCTGTATTTTCACCATTATCCCCCAATACACGAACCTTATAAACCACCTGAGAACCATAATACACAATTAAATCATCATTCTCCGAAATCCTTTTCAAAACATGGATAGTCTGATTTTTAACCTCACCGGTCACAGGATTGGAGATTTCAACCAGATAGCTACCAGGATTCAAAAAGACATCAACACAGCCAACACCATCACGCACCAAAACCTCATGCCTGATGCCACCAATGACAATATCCACAACACCGGACAAATTATTTCCAGACTTATCAAGGAAACGAGCACTAAAAGTAGAATTATAAGTGAAAACATCAATATCTGAAAGTTCAACAGTTGATTCGACAGTCAAAGCATTCCTGACAGAATATCCCCTATATTCAGATGACCGCCAATCTCAAAAGTAACAGGAACTTTGAGTGCAATATCACCATGGTCATCCAATACACGAACCTTATAAACCAAAGGAGAGCCATAATACACAGTCAAATCCTCATTACCAGAAATCCTTTCCAAAACACCAACAGTCTGATTTTTAACCTCACCAGTCACAGGATTTGAAACCTCAACCAAATAGCTGCCAGGATTCAAAAAGACATCAACACAACCAACACCATCACGCACCAAAACCTCATGTTTAATACCACCAATGACAATATCCACAACACCGGACAAATTATTTCCAGACTTATCAAGGAAACGAGCACAAAAAGTAGAATTATAAGTGAAAACATCAATATCTGAAAGTTCAACAGTTGATTCGACAGTCAAAGCATTCCTGACAGAATATCCCCTATATTCAGATGACCTCATCATCAGTCAAATTAACGTAAGTTTCACCACCAATGTCAAAGACTACGGAAACATTGCATGCAATATCGCCATGATTATCGAATACCTTAACCATATAAACCAAAGGAGAGCCATAATACACAGTCAAATCCTCATTACCCGAAATCCTTTCCAAAACACCAACAGTCTGATTTTTAACCTCACCAGTATCAAGATTACAAACCTCAACCAGATAGCTGCCAGGATTCAAAAAGACATCAACACAACCAACACCATCACGCACCAAAACCTCATGTTTAATACCACCAATGACAATATCCGCAACACCAGACAAACTATTACCATACTTATCAAGGAAATAAGCCCTAAAAGTAGAATTATATGTGAAAACATCAATATCTGAAAGACTAATACTTGATACTACTGTGACATTGTATGCTGAGGTAGAATTCAGATACATCTTTGTTGTGTCGAACTCCACAATCAATGAATAGTTGCCAACCGCCAAATCTGAATCTATATAGATTAACCCATTTTCATCGGTTGTTGTTACATAAGTCTTGTTGTTTAATATGTAACGAATTGTTTTGTTTGCAAGCATTTGTGAGTTTTCGTCCAACAGTTCAAATCTGAATGGATTTCCGCTTCCGAATATTGCCTGTGAGTTGATCGATTCGATATTTGTTTTAAGCTGATTGATTGTAAAGTTTGATATAATATCTGATGCATAGTAAACATCACTTTGAAGGGCTATCTCAATATCATTCAATCCCACACTCAGATTTTCGACTTTGAGAGTGACCGTACCGTTTTTGGATTTCAGGACATACTGACTGCCTGAAACCGTAATTACCACTGTTTCATTTATCGGTCTTGAGAAGTTGATTTGTATCTCGGCACTGTCCAAAACAGTAGAGATATTCCAGTCCATGTTTACCATACATTTACTTAACATAACGCTAATGGAATTTGATGAGGAGATAAAACCTACCCCTTCATATTGAAGAGAAATATTATTTAAGCCAATATCAAGATATTTTGTAAGTTTTGCCACACCATCATCTACATCAACTACATAATTAATTCCATTTATGTTGAAAATCAACTTGCCACCATGGACAATTCTGCCATACTGATTCAAAACTTTTGCAGTGATATTTAACTCACCGAATTCATCACCGGCTATTTTAAAGGTCAATGTTGTGTTGACCTTATCTAAAATTGTGAATGCCTTTATGCATGCCACCTGTGAATTGTAATAATGTCCAGGATATTCACCGGCCAGATCGTAAAAGTCAAACCACTTATTTCCGTCCAGACTGACAAATGAAATATTTTCATAATAAACCTTGCTGACTAGACTTACCGCTTCAGAAATCGGAACTCCCACATGACCATTGACGACCATTTTAAAGACAACTTCAAACACATCTCCTTCACTGATAGCTACAAGGTCATTCAGTTCAATTGTACGATATCCAGGAGTGGAAAAGCCCTCCTGAGATGAAACTAAAGTATCATTAACATAAATTGAAAGTGTCCAGTCAGTGTCACTGCAGAAATAGGTGGACACTGCAGCCAAATACTCATCGCCTGTTGAAACGAAGCGGTTTTTATACCAGACAGAGCTATTGGCAATGTAAAAGTAATCAGTCTTTCCGGAAATATCATACTGATAGTTCTTATCGAATTTTAATGTATCATTAAAGAGTATTGTGAATCCCGCATCGAATACACCTACCCTCAAACATGTAGTGTCATAATAGGAAACATAGAAATATCCTTTATTTCCCCAGGTATTGGACCAGCTATTTTTACAAATCCATGCACCCTTGCCCGGAGCGCCTGAAACCATAAACTCATCATCCCAACCGACAATACATATTGCGTGGTTGGATGCCTGGCCGCTTCCGCAGTACTGAACATACTGTTTGGTTGTATAGTCATATTTTGGAGTCATGTAAATCGGAGAATATAAACCTCCATAATCCATTATTGCCTTTTTGACTGCATCATTGTCTGTGAAATTATTACGTTTTAAATATATGATGTTTTGAACATGAGTAATGGAATTTAAAATAGGTGATAAAGTTGACTGACCATCGTATGAATCATTTACGGCCAAAACTGGTCCCAACCAGCTTACAAGATATCCGACACCCATATCGACATATCCTCCGTCATTGGTGTTCATATTCCATCCGAAATCGGAGTACAATGCCATTAAATTTTTCATATTCTCTTCGGAGAAATCATAATTTCCCCCGTTTGCATTTAAAATGCATGATTCAAGTGAAGCAAGAGTAGCAAATGCCCAGCAATTGCCCCCATCCTGCTGATCCTTAACATTCAAATTGTTTAAGCGGAATTGGCTAGGCAATTGCCCGGAGTAAGATGAATTATGTAAAAATAAGGTATAATTTCCATTTGAAACAAATAAATCAAGAGTTGAAGAGTTATAAAAATCATTATTGTTCAATGCATGGTTGTTTTTATAATCCACCGCACTCAGGAATAAAGCGTTGTTTAAAATTGAATAAAAGATTGCCCTGCCCGATGCATTATTATTTTCAAAGGTTGTGTTTGCAACAGAAACATTACCGCATCGTCCGACATATAATCCTGCACCATTGACAGCACTGTTATTGTTGAAACTAGCATTGTTAACAGCCATATTGCCTAAAACCTGATAAATTGCACCACCATCATATTGGGCAGTATTATTAAACAAGCAGATATTCACCAAATTGGAATTGGTTTTAAGCAAAGCCAATGCCCCTCCAAAGGTTGCGCTTGAATTTGCAATATTTAACATGTTGGCTTCAAAACTTGCAGAATTGAGATATATCGCACCACCTGCATCATTGGAAGATCTTGATTTGATAAATGTGGAATTTCTAATTTTGATTCTGGAATTTGATTCACCTGCTATTGCCCCACCATAGTTATATGCCAAATTGTTGATAAATAATGTGTTTTCAATGTCTAAAAAACCTCCATTCATATAAATGGCTCCACCATACTGGGCAAAATTATCAATGAAAGTACAATTATTCAGATAAACTGCATCTGAACTTTTTGAAGAATATATTGCACCACCATAAGAATTTCCATAAGAACCTACAGATTTTGCAACGGAATTTTTGAAAACAACATTTGATGCATTGAGCACATCTGCAACGGAAAATTGTGCATTGGAAAAGGTAATGTTTTTGAAAATGAGACCTAATCCGCAATTAACAGACCCTTTGCATATGATATGAGTTTGACCAACGCCACTGCCTATGAATGAAACATTATTCCTTATTTTTGAAGAAGTGAAACTATATTCTCCGTTTGCAAAATGAAGAACATAATTTTCCTTAACCCTGTCCTCAGTCAAATATTTAAATGGACTGTCTAAAGTACCATTACCCTCTTCAGTAGCATTCGAATCGAAATAATATTCGTTAATCTGCACATTATTATATGACGTATCATTTGCAGCAATTGCATCGCCTTGCAAATCACTTGCAAAACAAACCGGTATTAATGCGATGAAAACAACCAGAATTATCATCATCAAATTAATCTTTTTGAGCATAATTTCACCCGATTATCTTTTAACAGTTATTTTGTTTGATACACTTGCAGTACCGTAGCTAGTCTTAATAGTATATTTGCCTACCTTATAATTAACCTTAATCTTTAATGTGGCAATTCCTTTTGAATTTGTCTTGACTTTATATGTTTTGCCCTTAAATTTAATTGTGACCTTCTTATTTTTCTGTATCTTACCAGCAGAATTCAGCAGATTTACATTGAATTTAAGAACTTTACCCTTTTTAACAGCCATATTTTTAGTAATTAAAACATTTTTGATAGTTATTTTATTTGAAACCTTGTAATTCTTATATGTTGCTGTTATCTTATAAGAGCCCACTTTTGCGGATATCTTTAGTTTTGCATAGCCATTTGAATTTGTCTTAACTTTATATGTTTTACCATTGAAAGTGAATACCACTTCCACACCTTTTGCAACATTTCCATTGTCATCATATGCACGTACCTGATAATATTTGCCGGCACCATAATACATTACAATATCAGAATTTCCAGACAGGCGAGAAACCACCTTAATCTTCTGGGATTTAATCTCACCGCTAGCCAAATTATTAATTTTAACATCATAATTTCCGTTTTTAAGATTGATATTATAGTTTAAAACACCATTAGAATCAGTATATACAGCATATTTACTTGAACCGATTGTTATTTCAACCGCACTGTTTTTCAATAACTTTCCATTACTGTCCTTTAAAGTAACAATATACTTAGAATTTAAAGTATATTTAACTGCGGAAGGCAAGGATATGGTAGATAAAATGGAAACGTTTCTTGTTAGAGTCATATCATCGAAGGATACATCAACAGTATAGTTGCCTACTTTCAAATTCAAATTAACTGAAGCAATACCATTCTTTTCTGTTACTCCAATATATTCATCATTGTTTATTTTGAATAGAACTGATCTGCCACTTACCGGATTGTCATACCTATCTGTCAATTTGGCAGAGTAAACAATATGTCCGTAGAAGTGAACAAAATCATCAGCATACAAATAAACTCCATCAACATTGGCTGTAATGTTAGATGAATTGCTGTTATAGCCTGTTCCATAAAAAGTAGCTGTAATCAGATTATCATTAGGGTTTTTAAACTTATACTGTAAAGTAGCCACCCCGTTTACAATATCTACTGGAATGCTTTTGTTTTCAATGCTGAAAATTACTTTTCCCGCATTAACCTGATTTCCATACTCACCATAAACGCGAGCTTCGATGATAGCAGGATTGTAATCGTCCACAAGCCTCAATTCAACATGGGAATTAATTTTATCAAAGACTGTGAATGCCTTAATGCATGCTACCTGAGATGCATAGGTATGGTCAGGATAAGTCCATTCCAAATCATATAAATCTTTCCATGTCTTGCCGTCGTAACTTATGAATGAAATATCCTCTGTGTAGAATTCAGTGTTCAGGGAAACTGCCTCTGAAATAGGCACTGCAGCTTCACTGTCAACTGTTATCTTAAACATCACTTCAAAAAGGTCTCCCTTTTTAAGTGGAATCAGCTGGCCCAGGTCAATGGTTTTGTAGCTTATCCCTGAAATGCCTGATTTTGTCAATTTCAAATCCCCATTGACATAAACTGACAAGACCCATGAAGTATTCTTTTGGAAATATGTTGAAACGGCTGCAAGATACTCATCATCGGTTGCAACAAACCTATTCTTGTACCATACTTTGCTTGATGAATTGATGAAGAAATCAGTCCATCCAGGAATGTCATACTGATAATTCTTATCAAGCTTAAGTGTATCATTTAAAACGAATGTGTAAGTTGATAGAGGCTTGTTAATCTGAGCACATTTAGTATCGTAATAGGAAACATAATAGAAACCCCCATCTCCACCTTTGGTTCCCCAGCTATTTTTAATAATCCATGCCCCATTGCCGGCAGGCTTGTTTTTGAAGTTGTCACGTGAATAATTGTCATCCCAACCTACAATGGTTATTGCATGATTTGCATTAGTGGAACCTGAATAGTAATAATTTTTATCTGTTAAATAAGAACTTGACCAGTAGATACTTGTTGCAACAGCACCATACTCCATCAATGCTTTTTTAATTTCATCATTGTTTGTATAATTGGTTCTAGTCAGATAAACAATATTTTGGATATGGAACAAGCCATTTAAAATAGGTGATAACTCTGAAGAGGGATTGTAGACATCATCACTTTCATTAACAGGTCCATACCATCCTGCAAGGTATCCAGTACCCATCTTGTCATATCCTCCAATGTTGGTTTCCATAGGCCATCCATAGCTGGAATAGCTAGACATTAGATTTTTCATGTTTTCTTCAGAAAGGTCATAGGATTTTCCGCTGGCCTTCAGAATGCAGGATTCAAGAGAACCTAATGTCGCAAAAGCCCAGCAGTTTCCACCGTTTCCCTGACTTTTGACTGGAGTCACATAACCCAAATCATTTAAGTTATAATAAGAAGGAAGATTTCCTACATAAGATGAATTGTAATTAAGTAAAGAGTAATTTCCATTACCCATAAATAAATTATGGGATTTTGATTCAAAAACATCATTGCCAATGAAAGAATTGTTTAAAGCTTCATCGTAAATTGAATCATAATAGAATTCACTTCCAACAGTGTAGACCGCACCTGCCGTGTTCAATGCGGCATTGCCAATGAATTTATTGGAACGTATTATGAAATTTTCAACATCATCAACATACATTGCCCCGCCATTTCTTGCAGAGTTATTGGTCAATATTGAGTCAACTATTGAAAATGAATTGAATAATGCATAAATTGCTCCGCCGTCATATTTTGCACGATTGTTTTTTCCAACAAAATTTGATAATGTTAAATTTGAGTCAAGAGAAACTATTGCTCCCCCAAAAGTGGATGAACAGTTAGTTACTTCCAAGTAATCAGCTTTTAAATAAGAATTCTTAAGATATATTGCACCTGCAGCATCTTCTTTGGAATAACCATCCATTATTCTTGTATTTTCAATCAGAACATGTGCATCATTTTCACTTCTTATGGAACCACCGGACAAGTCTGTGGCATAATTGCCGATAAACAGTGAATTAAAAATATTTAAACGCCCATTATTGACATAGATTGCTCCTCCACCAGAAGCATAGTTATTGGAAAATACTGTGTCATTTATTGTTAAATTACCTCCCCTAAGGGATATTGCACCACCATTTGAAGAGGTAGAACTTTGATAATTATTAGAAAAGGTACAATTGTTTAAGTCAACCTTAGATATTTTGGATGAAGAGAGTATAGCTCCCTGATATGCATCCTTAAAAATCGTATTGAAGGCTGTAAAATCTCCAGTATTATCTATTCTACAGTTTATTAAAGTCAAATTAAGAATAGTCAGTGCGCTTGAAGATGAAAATCCATAATCCCCATGATTATACTCAATAGATGTGTTTTGAGGATTGCTTCCAATCATAATCAGATTCTTTGCAGAAATCTGTTTATCCAGAGCATAACTTCCATTTGCAAAATAAACCCTAGAATTGTCTACAATACGATCGCTTTTCAAATCCCTATATGGGTTAAACTGTGATCCGTCGCCTGTGTCCTTTTCTACACTTGAATCAAAATATATTTCCAAATATGAAACATCATTATTGGAAATAGAGACTGCATCGTCTTGAATTGAATCAACGCTTGCAAGAGCTGTTTCATTATCGCCTGCAAATGATACAGGCATCAGCAGAAATATACAAAAAATTGACAGCAATGCAACAAGTTTAATTTTTTTCAAACTATTTCCTCCTTTAAAACAATTTAACCACATAAAAATGTTAAAACGTATAAATTACAGTTATTTATAATATTTATAATATAAAAAGATGTTGCAAAAATAGGGTTTTAAAAATTATTGGAAAAAATATTTAAAAAAAATAGTAGAGGGAGTAGAAACTCCCTAAAGTTTTAATTTTAGTGTTTACGTCTTCTTAATGGTATAATAGCCATAATTGCCAATAACAATAAGATTATTGGATTGCCAGTAGCGTGCATAGTTGCAGGTTCGCTAACAGGCTTATGTTTAACTGTTTCATTTTCCGGAGTAGGCTCTGGACGAGGTTCTGGACGAGGCTTAGGCTTAGGATGAGGCCTTGGATGAGGTTTAGTTTTATTAACCACTTCTACATCAACATCATCACTAATTTCATCAGTCATGTTTGATCCTGCAACAACAGAATTTATTACAGAACCTTCTTTAATAGCGTAGAAGACCATTTCAAAGCTTGCACTTTCGCCAACACCTAAAACACCAGAGTAGATAAATTTATTACCTACTTTGGTCCATCCTTTACCTTTGAAGCTGTCGTATTTCAATCCTTCAGGGAAATGTTCGATTACATAAACATTGCCTAAATCACAGCCGCCGACATTTGTTACGGTGACTTTGATAGTTACCTTTTCTCCTACATCAACGGTTGATTTGTCAATCTCCTGTTTCAATTCAAGTTTAGGTTCAACAACTACAGTAGTGTTATTTGAATAAGCACCACTGGTTAAATCTGAATTAGCAATTACTTCCGGAGTAAATATACCCACAGCAGTAGTTGTGAAGTACAATGTGTAATTAGCAGATTCTCCAGGTTTTAAAATACCTGAATAACTGAACTTATTACCATCTTGAGTCCATCCACCACTAGGAGCACCTAAAGTTCCACTAGTTAATTTATCCCACATATCTCCATCATAACCGTTGTATATTAAACCTTCTGGGAAGTTGTTTACAGTGTAAACACCAGTCAACTCGCAGTCACCAATATTTGTAACAACAACAGTGAAACTAACTTCTTGTCCAACTAAAGCACGTGGATTATTTGATATTTCACGTACAGTCAATGCAGGAGTGTATACAATAACACTAGCATTTGAAGCTGAAGTTGAAGTTTGATCGGAACCTGCAGTAGCTTCATTTGTAAATTTACCGCTTCCAGTTGTATTCACGACAATTGTCAATTCAACAGTTTCACCAACAGCTAAAGAACCATCATAATGGAACTTGGTTCCATCATAAGCCCAATTAGTGCCGATGAAATGGTCGTAAATTAAACCAGTTGGTATTTTATCTTCAACAAAGACACCTGTAAGCACCATATCACCATCATTAGTCACTTTAATTGTGAAAGTAGTTTGGTTACCTGAATATACATACTCGTTACCTGAAGTTTTAATAATGGATAATTTAGGATCAAATACTCTGACAGTAACATCTGATTCAACTATAGTAGCGTTTTCATTTGAATAAACTGAAACGACATTTGTAAGATTACCGGTTGATACAGCTTTTGCTTTAATTGTAATGACTTTGGATTCGCCGCTTTCTAATAATGCAATAGTAGTATTTAAATCTCCACTTATTATTTGTAAACCACTTGGCAGGATATCTTCCACTACAACATTTGTAGCATTGGAAGGACCGTTATTGGTTACAGTAATTGTAAATGTGATTTCACCACCTATTGTACTAATTTTCACGTCAGCGATTTTAACAACAGTTAAGTTAACTACAGAAGTTACTTTTACAGTTGCTGTACTGTTTTTAATAGTTGATTCCTCACTACAGTTAGTATGTGCAACATTATCAAATGTACCATTAGTCAATACACGGACAACAATCCATACAGAGCATGTGTCTTCACTAGCAATTCTGGAAACATTCCAAGTAACAGTATTACCAGACAACCTATAACCAGCACTAGCATCAACAAACTCAAAAGCACTGTCCAATTCATCAATAATATGAACACCAGTAGCGCTAGTAGTTCCATGATTTTTAACAGAAATTGTAAAGTTAACAAGACCATTTACAGCAACATCAGTTGCATTAGCAAACTTATTAATTTTTAAATCTGTTTCATAGGAACTAACACTCACATTTGAAGTTTTAACAGTATCATTTTGATCACAAGTCACCTCAACACTATTCACGAATGTACCAGTCTTATTAGTTTTAACCACAATAGTGATCACTTCTGATTTTCCACTTTCTAAAACTGGAATAATAGTAGTTAAATTACCACTAACTAACTCAAATCCATCATTATCAAGAATATCACGAACAGTGACATTAGTAGCATTAGACGGACCATTATTAGTCACAATAATTGTGAAAGTAACATTATCACCTACTAAAGCATCATCAGTATTCACCATTTTCACAACAGTTAAATTAACAATAGGAATCACTTTAACAGACACATTACCACCTTTAACAGTAGCATTTTCATTTGATGTTACATTAACCACATTAGTCAAAGTACCATTAGTTACAGCCTTAAGAGTAATAGTAAATACATAAGACTCACCAGCCTCAATCAACGGAACAGTTAACAAACCAGTAGCACTATCATAACCAGTAGCATTAGACCTAACAAATTCAAATCCAGCAGGAACAACATCAGTAATTCTAACACCAGTAGCATTAGACGGACCATTATTAGTAACATTAACAGTAAAGACAACCTCACCATTAACAAGAATTCTCATTTGAAGTTACATTAACCACATTAGTCAAAGTACCATTAGTTACAGCCTTAAGAGTAATAGTAAATACATAAGACTCACCAGCCTCAATCAACGGAACAACTAACAAACCAGTAGCACTATCATAACCAGTAGCATTAGACCCAACAAACTCAAATCCAGCAGGAACAACATCAGTAATTCTAACACCAGTAGCATTAGACGGACCATTATTAGTAACATTAACAGTAAAGACAACCTCACCATTAACA
>ONQL01000008.1 GCA_900319985.1 uncultured Methanobrevibacter sp.
TTGAAATTAAAGAAAAATTAGAACGAATTTTTATCGAAGTTAAATTTCAAGTGTAAAAAAATAAAATTTGAAAGAAGCCTATAAAATTTTACAGACTCAGAAAAAAAGAAAAAATCAAAGATAATCAACAATTATCTTATTTTTTAATTGAAGCTATTGCACTTTGTGCACCTTGTCTTACATAACCTGATTCATCATCAAGTAATTTTTCAAGTGCTGGAATAGCTCTTTCATCATCCAAGTTACCTAAAGCCCAAGCAGCAGCCCCTCTAACTTTCCAATCTTCATCATCTAAAGTTTCAATTAAAGGTTCTACAGCAGGTTCACCCATACGACTTAAAGCAGTGGATGCTTCCCTCCTGACTAACTTATTGTTGTCTTTTAAAGTTTCAATTAAAGCAGGGATAGCTTTAGGATTATTGATTGCACCCAATAAAGTTGCTGCATACATTCTAATTTGTTTTTTTCTATTAGATAAAGCATCAATTAAAGGGTCTACTGATTCATCAGCCCTTAACTCTAACTCTCCAATAGCATCTTCAACAACAAAGTCATCCTTATCGTTCAATAATTCAATTAATTCATCGATACTTCTTTCCATTTTAATCCCTCTTAAATTCAATAAGGAAAAATTATTGATATTTATATATTTAATATACTATTATATTTTGCCCATATAAAAGTATTTCGATAACATACGAACAAAATTTTTAAACTAATATTAAATATCATAAAATCAATATTATTAATATACGAACAAATTGTATCAAAGGGAAAATAATGTATAATATCGCAATAATCGGTGGAGATGGAATAGGTAATGAAGTAATGGATTCATGTGAATACTTACTCGATAAATTGGATTTGGAATTTAGTTTTGAATATGGAATAGCAGGTTTTGAATGTTTTAACAACACTGGGACAACATTACCTGAAGAAACAATCAAAATAGCAAACAAAAGCGATGCAGTATTATTTGGTGCATCAACTTCAACACCAGGCCAACCAAGTCCAATCATCAATTTAAGAAAAGCACTTAATGTTTATGCCAATATTAGGCCTATAAAATCTTATAAAGGAGTTAACTGTTTACGTGACGATATTGATTTTGTAATTGTAAGGGAAAATACTGAAGGTCTATACTCCCAAGTCGAATATGGCGATTGTGAAAAAATGATTGCCGAAAGGCACATTACCAGAAAAGCATCCGAAAGAATTACAAAAGCTGCCTTTAACTTATGTATCAAAAGAGGCGAAAGAAAAGTTACCTGTGTCCACAAAAGCAATGTTTTGAAAAAAACCGACGGAGTGTTTAAAGAAAGCTTTTACAAAATAGCAAAACAATATCCTCAAATCATTACCGAAGATTATTATGTAGATGCGATGGCCATGTATTTAATCACACAACCCCAAAACTTTGATGTTATCGTTTCAAGCAATTTGTTTGGAGATATACTGTCTGATGAAAGTGCAGGATTAGTAGGTGGATTGGGTCTTGCCCCTTCAGGAAATATCGGAGACCATAACGGATTGTTCGAACCAGTGCATGGATCTGCACCAGACATTGCTGGGAAAAATATTGCAAACCCATGTTCCATGATATTATCTGCTTCAATGATGCTCGATTACTTGGGAGAATGGGAAATATCCAAAGACATCAAGAATGCAGTTGAAAAAGTGATTGCAGAATGTAAAATTAGAACACCAGATTTGGGTGGAGATTCTTGTACTATGGACGTTACAAAAGCTATTGTAAGGGAATTGATATAAATGCTCAATATTACCACTTTTTTAGATGCTAATTCAAAACGCCTGGACAAAGACGTATTGTATAATCCAACAACAGGCAATAAATACAATTCCGGTGAAATTTTATCAATCGTTTCTGAAATTGGACGTGAGTTAAAAGAGTTAGACATTGAAAAAGGAGACAGAATATTAATCTATTTGAAAAATTCAGAAGAATATTTATTTTCACTTTTTGCAATATGGAGAATAGGAGCAATAGCAATACCGACAAACAGAATTATGACTGCAAAAGAACTTGAATACATAATTAGCGATTCAAATGCCGAACTGATGATTACGGATAGTGATGCCGAAAATATAGTCGATATTAAGACATATATTCCACAAAACATCACTAATTTTAAAAATTGTGAAATTTTACCTGCAGAAAATACTGACTGGGACGATTTATGTCAATTACAATATACCTCCGGAACAACAGGAAAACCTAAAGGTGCAATGCTCACCCATGGAAATTATTTTACTGCAATTCATAATGAATGTGACGTATTGACATTAAAACAAGATGATGTATATCTAGGAATCTATCCAATGGCCCACGTTGGACTTTCATGGTCAATCTCAGCGTTAAGAGCTGCAGCATATTACATCCTAATGGAACAGTTCAACATTGATGATTATTTGGAATTATGTAAAACAGAAAAGGTTACCGTTTTAACAGGGATGCCTCCAGTGATACATTCATTAACCACCATGGATGCTAGAAAAAACCTAAAAACAGTTCGTGAAATTGTTTCCGGTGGCGGACCATTGCACAAAAAAATATGGAAAGATTTCCACCAAACTTACCAAATTCCTATCATAAATGCTTATGGTTTGTCTGAAACAATTGTAATCGGAACAGGAACCGTTATCCGACCAGAAGATTACTGGGAAGCAGATAGATTTGAAAGTGTGGGCCATCCAGTTTGTTTTTCAGAAGTAAAAATTGTCGACGAACAAGATTCATCAATAATAATGCCTCCTTATGAACAGGGTGAAATTGCCCTTAGAGGACCTGCTGTTGCAAAGGGATATTGGGGAAATTCTGAAAAAACAAAAGCATCATTTTTAGATGACGGATGGTTTTTAACTGGAGATGTGGGATATCTTGATGAAGACAACCGTTTATTTATTACTGACCGTAAAAAAGACATGATTGTGATGAGCGGATGGAAAATCTATCCAACAGAAGTTGAAGAGGTTTTAATCAAATATCCTAAAGTTAAAGAAATTGCCATTTTTAGCATTAACGATTGCCACAGAGGAGAAATACCTGTTGCAGCTGTTGTTTGGGAAAATGAAGCAGATGATGAAGGATTAATTAGCTTTGCACGTGAAAACCTATCAAGATACAAAGTTCCAAGAAAAATATTTGCCTCGGATGAACTTCCAAGAGTGAATGGATGGAAATTGCTAAGAAGAGAACTTAGAAAAATGTTTAAAATATAACACCAATATTATAAACTTAACATGCAAAAAATACGCACAATTTTTCAAAAAGGCAAATGTCTGAGTTGCATCCATCAGTCAAATGGTCTTCCGGCAATTAACCACACCAGATTAAAAAAAAAAAGAAAAAACCATGATTTATTTATAAATCATAGTTCCAATACCGTTTGTTGTGAAAATTTCTAAAAGTAAAGAGTGTTTTTTACGTCCGTCAATAATATGGCATGATTTAACACCCTTTTCAATAGCATTTACACAGGTTTCTATTTTTGGAATCATACCACCTGTGATAATTCCCTTTTCAATTAAATCAGGAACTTCAGAAATTTTAATTTTTTGGATTAATGAATCTGGATCAGAAGGGTCTCTTAAAACACCAGGAACATCAGTTAAAATTATCAATTTTTCAGCACCAACAGAACTTGCAACCTCACCAGCTGCAGTATCCGCATTTAAATTCAAACGAGTACCATCCTCCGCAATACCAATTGGAGATATTACTGGAATAAAATCATGATTAAGAAGTAAATCAATCAAATCAGCATTAATTTTATCAACTTCCCCAACAAAACCCAAATCAACAATTTCCTCATCAATCTTACTTACAGGTTTTTTATGAGCATAAATTAAACTGGAATCAATTCCAGACAAACCTATTGCATCACCGTCATGATTGATAAGTTCAGATACAATTTCGGAGGAAATCTTACCAGCGAGAACCATCTCAATAATTTCCATAGTTTCCTCGTCTGTTACCCTTAAACCTTTAATAAATTTAGACTCTTTACCTAATTTTTCCATTGATCTGGAAATTTCCGGACCGCCACCATGGACAATAAGCGGTTTCATTCCAACATATTTTAGTAAAACAGTGTCACGGGCTGTGAAGGACTTTGCTTCCTCGTCAACCATAGCATGTCCTCCATACTTAATCAAAATTTTTTTATCATGAAACTTCTTAATGTATGGCAAAGCTTCAATCAATACATCTATATCTTTCATAAAATCACTATGTATACTATTTAATTTAATTATTTATAAGCTTTAAAGTTAAAAACCCATTACAAAATCATTTAATATATCTAAAAAATATAACAAGTATTATGTCAGAGATGAATAAACTTAAAGAATATTTGATTGACTTAGGAGCTAGTAAAGTTGGTTTTGCAGATGTTAACGGATTAGCTAGCGAATTTATTGATTTGCCAAATGGAATAAGTCTTGTTTTGAAACTTCCAAAAGAATCAATGGAATATCTTTATGAAGAAGACTATGAATCCTACTGGAAATCCTTTCATCATCAAATAGGGCAATTAACCAAAATTTCACACAAAGGCGAAAGATACATCAAAAATTTAGGATATGATGCATTTGCACTGACAATGAAACGCAATGAATGCGACATGGAAAAATTATTAAGCATTTTACCCTACAAGACAATTGCCACAAAATCAGGTTTGGGCTGGATTGGACGGTCCGCATTATTTGTTACACCAGAATATGGTTCAGCAGTCGCACTTGGTGCAATTTTAACAGATATGCCTCTTGAATTTGGAACACCAATTACGGATTCCGAATGTGACGACTGCACAAACTGTCAGGAAGCATGCCCCGTTGACGCAATCAACCCTCAAAAATGGAACGATAGATTAAACCGTTCAGATATTATTGATATTGAATCCTGCAGCGAATACATTATTGAGCAATATAAGGCAGGACTGGGATGTACAAAATGCATGAGCGAATGCAAGCTCACACAGGAATACCTGAAAAGAGTTTAAAACAATGTTTTTAAGAAAAGCAAAATTAAGCGAAGCCCATGAAATCTTGAACTTTTACGAAAATGTCATTGATTCCATAGAAAATAGTGAATTCAATCCAAAATGGAATGAAAACTATCCCAATTTGGAATTTATAAGAAAATCAATTTCATCTGGTGGATTGCAGATTTTCAAACCAAATAACAAAACTCTGGCAAGCATTGTTATAAACAATGAATTTTCAAAAGAATATAATGATATTGCATGGTTAACCGATTCAAAATCTGATGAAACCATAATACTTCACGCATTCGCCATCAATCCAAATCATAGGGGCGAGGGAATTGGAATGAAAATATTTGATGAAATTAAAGAAAATGCCCTTAAGAATAACATAAAATCCATTAGAATTGATGTTATTGATGGCAATGACGGCACTATGAAATTTTTTGAACATTTGGGATTTGAATATGTAAATACAATTGAAATTTTCCATAATGCCGTTGGATTAGAAAAATTTCATCTCTATGAATTTCCATTATGCTGACTAAAAAACTTCAGTCATATCCTTCGGATTCCAGATAATTGTCAATGTCATAATTGTCCCCATATTCATAATGGTCGTAATATGCACCAGGGTCTGTTCTTGATAGCGTATATCTATCAGGCACTACAGTATGATAATGATTTCCACCACTAGAATAGCTGCTTGAATAACTAGGTTGCTTTGAAGAAGTTGATGAGTAAACCAAGTCAAAACCCGTACGATTGAGGCCCAATATATCATAGATTAATTTTGATTCGGAAATGTCCTTATTTTTGGTACTTACCATAACACCGTATACATATTTATCCTCATATGAATATTCAACAAAACATTTACCGTCGCCAGAGGTTAAATAATCTGAGATATAGATATTGATATTTTTATCATAAATCCAATTATAGTTATCTGGAGAAGTTTTCCAAACAATGAAATAGTCCTTAACCCCAAAAGAATCAGCATAAGTTATATTTTTAGCATCATAATATTTCAGTTCACCCGAGGAAATTTTAAATGAGCCATCTGGAATTTTTTCTTCGTGAACTTTTAAGGCAGGTTTGAGAGTAACATTTAAAAATTCATCACCACCAATTGCTTCGAAAAGCACATCATCATAATCTGCTTTAGGAGGATTTAAAACTCCTGAAATTGAAACAACTAGAATGAACATTAAAAATGTCAATATTCCAATAGCAATAATCTGTTTATTATTCATGATACCAAAATAGACCAAATATTGATCTAAAAAAATAAGTTAGGAGTTAAAAACCCCTATAATCCACATTTGAATTTGAATCTGTACTCTTGATTAACAATTTCCATTCCTATAAAGGAACCTTTTAAAATATCTGCAACTTTTTGCAAGTCTTCAGCAGTTATCTGACTACCATTAGCAACTGGAGAGAAAAATGTAATCACATCATCAGTGATAAGGTAGTTCAAAAGTTTAGTGTTTTCTTTTTGGTATTTTTCGACAATTGCCAAAATTTCTTCTTCAATAGCTTTATCTAAATTTGCCATAATATCACCTTTAATTTTTAGTTAATTTAAGAAGTATATAAACTTATCAATAACCAATAAGTAACTTCAATGCATTCACACTAAAATTATAAAAAACATATTCTATGAAAATGTTAAAAATGAAAGAACCGTTGAAATTATCTATTCATTAATCAAGAAAATACCAGTTAAAAAACACCACAAAATCAAAGTGTAAACCGAAAGTCTTTCAAATACGGGCATATAAACACTTCGAATATTGAAAAACATTACCCAAAATGCAATTAAACCAAAAACGCCCAAAATTAATGTTATTTTTTGATAAGCTCCAAAATCATCCATTGACCTTGAAATTAAAATAAGCAAAATGTTTCCTCCAAGTATAGCCATCACCGCACCTAAGGTATGATATCCTGAAGTTAAAGGATTTCCCCCATGAATCAATCCGACGATGATTACTCCAAAGCCTGTGATTAATATGAAAATATTAATAATAAGCTTGTTTTTGATGATAAAATCTTTAAAATTATAGAAATTACCAAATATCAATGTCAAACCAATCAATATGAAAGCGGAATTCATCAGCCAAAACAACGGAGAATTTGCATTGGGAATTCCAAGTTCTGAAATTGTATGGAAAACATATGTGTTAAAAATAGAAGAATTGAAAAAAGTTGCAGAAATAGCTTCAGCTAAAATATAATACAAACTACCAATTATAAAGACAATTCCAGCAACTTTAGATTTCATGATTAAAATCCGAATTTTTTATTGAAGTATTTTTCCCTTAATTCAAAATTAAGCTCTTCAATATCTGCACCTGCAATAGCTCTCTTGAGGATTTTGAAGGAAGTCTTTTTAGGCACAGTGGCATGTTTAATATTAGATTTGTTCCAAATATTGTCAAACCTTTTCTTTAGGTTGCCTACTTCTACCTTTTCTAGGACATTTCTTAAGTTTATGATATTCGCTTCACTAATAATCTCATAGCTAGAATAATCTTCAGCATTTAGTGAAATTGGGTTTAAACCTAAAATGTAATGCTGCAAATCATAATCCATGAATGAATCGTAATCGCCATCATATGCATAGACATGTGCCTTTGCAGATAAAGCAAGTCTGAACACTAAAAATTGATCGTTTATTAATGCTCTTGAGATAATCTCATCACAGAAATTCAAACCAGTTTGAATCATATCGTCAGATGATGATTCAACATAGGTTTCGTAATCTTCAAAGCTGAATTGGATGAGTGCAAACATGTACAAGTCAATCCATGCATTTTCCTCTAAAAATTCGTGTGCCTTATCAGTTAATTGCAAATCATCATATGATTTTTCACTGTCAACATCAACATTCACGTTACGAGCATCATGTGCTTCTTTTAAAAGCGGCAATACTCTTTCAACCAATTCATGTTTTTTACCTGAAACTTTTAATCCATTTTCTCTTAGAATATCTTTAAGTTCAGAAACAATGTATTTTTTAGATATGTGCTCAGCAGTTATCTCCACATTGGAAGTTACTTGAACATCCCCTTCAAGATATCCTTCATTAACCAAATAGTCAATGCATTCTTCAGCAGAGGAGAATGTTCCGAAGTTACCTTCATTTAAGATATCTTCAAGTTCATAACCGTTGTTTAAAAAATTCAAAACATTAAAAATCTCTAATTTTTGTTCGCTCACTTAAACACCTTTTTTGTTTCATTAGTAATATTTCAAAATTACCAAATGTTATAATTAAACTTCCCACTAGGAAAGCATATAAATTTGAAATAAATATCAAAATAATAGCTATCCCCACAACAGTAACTACTATCATTTTTATTATATCTTTTTTAGTTAATTTAATACTTTGCTTATAATACTCTTTATTTGCCATGATTGAAACATAGAAAATAATCAATGAAATAATCATTAACACTGCCACAAAGAGATGGTTCACATCCCCACTATGAATCAACTCAAATGCAACTGTCACCAGATTAATACTAATAACAATGAAATAATGACTAAACATCAATCTTAAAGATCTTTCTACCCTATGATGCTCCATTAAATTATGAATTTGAACCACATAAGAACCAAACATTGTTAAAACTATGAAAAATACAAGTATTGGGACAATTGTAAAATTTCCAACATCAAAAAAGTGAGTTAATCCAACAATAGCTTCACCAAAAGTTATAATTGTTAAAAGTTCAAATCTCTCAACAAGATGGGGAAAACTAATGACACTCTTATCGAAATGCCCTCTAATGAAAAATGGTAAAAATGCACCTCCCAAAACAGCAACGACATCAATTAAAATAATGTATTCGGAAGGCAGATTGAACATAATTGCTGAAATAGCAATTATATAAATTGTACAAACAACTGATAGAATCGAAATTGAGTTTCCAGCAGCCCCCTGAAGTGAGTTTTCTCGTCTTGCCTGGATAATATATAACAAAATAACAGTTAAAAGCATTATAAGCATTGACAAATTAAATGTCAAAGACATAGACGTCCAATTAGGTGAAATCGTGTTCGCCATATAGATTACTGCAATCATATTTACACAAACAAGCAGATAATCTTGCCATTCCCAGGTTCCATACCTATTCACATAGTTTGTAAAGTAAAGCCAAGCCTGCAAAATTACAAAAGAAGTAATAATATATATGAAAAGATTATGTGGTGGAATTATTCCACCTACCGGTTCAGAAATAATTGAAGTTAACTTTGAAATTGCATATACAAAAATTAAATCATAAAACAATTCTATTAATTCAACTGGTTTTACTTTAACTTCCATATATGCTATTATATTTTTTAGAGTATATATTTTTGTAAAATATTTTATCCAGAACCTATGAAAAAAAAGAAAAATTAAGGATTACATGCTTCGTCAGCAGCTCCCATAATCACATTGATTTCACTGGACATATTAATTTCAGAAATCTTTTTGGGAGAATCCAGCTTTGCAGTATAATATGCTTGAGCAAAATTCATTGTAACATAATGCACATCTTTAAAATCAAGAATGTAATCATCCTTATCTATTTTGTTTAAGATGTCAACCAATTCCATAGCTATTTCACTAGACTCTAAAGTTTTACCAAAATCAGCACCAACATTAATTAACATGTTTCCACCTACAATAATATTTAAAATTCATTGTTAATAAAACTAAACAATATGAAAACTTGTCCTAAATGTAAAAGACCCCTAAAAAAAGTATTTCACGGAGAACCAACCGATGAATTGGCAATTGAATCATTAGATAGTGAAATCATAATTGGAAACTGTTGTGAAAGCAATCATAACTACTATTGCGAATACTGTGATGAATTTTTCCAAATTTAAAAAAAAATCAAACCACAAATATAATGCATAATCACAATCCCAACATATCCTTGTCGGGATTTGCGTTTTTAAACAAATTAATTTTCACATCACTTTTCCAAGTGAATTTCAAAAGTCCTTCATGAATCTCCGTTAAATCCTCGTCTGAAAATCCTTCCAGATAATAGATTTTGCCCCTATGACCAACATTCATCATAAATCTAATCAAGTGCCTATGAACCATTACCGAAAAAGGTTTGTATATGACAATATCATCAGTTATATATTCTATCAAATCATCCAATTCAAAAATATCCGGATTAAGCACTTCCACATCACAATTTGGAAATTTTTCAGAGATTAACGCTTCATAATCCACAACATCACCATTATTAAATTTAAATACGAAGATAATAAAATTAATGGTTGAAACACTACAAATAGATTAAGTTCTTATTTGAGTTCAAAATTGCTTTAAACTCATAAAATTGCTTTAAAAAAATACATACTAATTTATAAATCTTTAATTCATATATACAAAGTACTAAATAAAAATACAGGCTAAATTATGAATAAAAAAGATTTTAAAATGAGAACAAAAGTTATCGAAAAAACATTTAATGACATGAGGAAAATAAAATGTGTCACTCCCAAAGAAATAAGAAGAGTTGATGAGGACATTTATCCTGGAGGAGACATCTTTACAACAGAAAATGGAGAGTTTATTGATTTGGAATTTCAAATGGACGATTTTGATGAGAATGAACTTGTCAAATACATAGAACTAGCTGAAGCATTATATGAAAGACACCAGAAAAAAGTTTCAATTTATATAATCTGTCCAAATAACATAAATATATGTGTAAAAGAGTGTAAAATCATGTCCGAAGCAGATTTTACAATAAAGCTGGCGTGCATTGAGGAAGATCCATGCGAAATTATTCTACAGATGATTAAAAATAAAATAAAAAATAATGAAATGCTTGATGGGGATGATTTGCATGCGCTTGCAATGTTGCCTGTAAAGTGCATGCCTGAAAAAAGAAATTATTTCAGAAAAGAGTATTTTAGAATCATGAACAAAATATTTTAATATTAAATATTCCATTTCAATATGGTTTTGCCAAATTTAGAAATATAATCTCTGTCAAATGATTCTTTCAAATCATTTAAAGAATTTATTTCACAGACATTGGTTATTAATTTTTCTAAATATTCAAATAACAGAGGATTTTGTTTGAGAGTTTCAACAACTCCAATAAAATCTTCCCTGTCAGAACGGCTGTTTCCCTGAATAGTCAAACCTTTTTCTAAAACCAGGCGGGTATTTATAGGTACTGGATATTCACTAACTCCAAACAGGTTAATGGTTCCCTGAGGATTAATCAAATCAATAATCTGGTCAATGGCTGTCTGTGATGCGCTTGAACCAACACATTCAAAAGCATGGTCAATTGTCACACCATCGGCATCATGAATTCTATATATTTCATCGGCAAATGAAAACAAATTTAAATTTTCCTGATGTTTTCCAAAAACAATTATTTTGGATTCCGGAAATAGTTCCTTTAGAAGTAATGCAGTTATAAAACCCAAATTACCATCACCCCAAACGCCCAACTTATCTTTAGGAGTTATGGCAATCTGTTTAAATTTAGTAATACCCTGATATGCTACAGAAATTAATTCTATAAAAGCTGAGACATTTAAATTAAAATTATCAGGTATTTTGACAACCCTATCTCTCGGTAAATTAATCAAATCAGATGTGAATCCGTCAAAGCCACTTCCTCTAAATTTTGAATTATACGAATAATTCGGAGCATAAATATCATCACACAAAGGAGTGTTCGGTATCATAACTACCTTATCGCCAGATTTGAAATTGCCTTTGCTATCAAAAACAACTTCACCGATTGCTTCATGAATCAAAGCCATCGGCAATTTTTCATCCAAAACTTCAGAAGGCCTTGAACCCTGATAATATCTTTGATCTGCCTGACAGATTGAAAGATGAGTCGGCCTTACCACAACACCATCCAAATCCACTTCATCAATAGCCTCTTCAAAGAATTTCGGAGATTTTAATCTGTAAACAATGTTAATCATGAATATCCTCAAGTATTGTGTTAGCTAATTTTAAATCATATGGGTAAGTAATCTTAATATTTGTCACATCACCATCGACTAGATGTACATCCTCATCCTTAAGTATGAATATTTTGCATGCATCTGTAAGTATATTACTTTCTTCTTCGGTTAAACTATTAATCAAATTAAAAAGTTTCTTTATATTGAAGCTCTGAGGAGTTTGGCCTTGGTAATAATAATCCCTCACAGGGATACTTTCTATAGTTGCACCATTGATGCTTTCAACAATTGTGTCTGTTGCCGGAATTACAGTATCACAGGCCCCATATTTTTTTGCTGCCAGGATATTGTCCTCAATAATGCGATGAGTCACAAAAGGACGCACTGAATCATGAGTTATGATAATTGAGTCCTCATCAATACCATAATTCTCATTAATATAATTGATACTGTTTAATATAGTATCATTCCTAGTTTGACCTCCTTCAATAACAATAATATCATCTGAATCTGAAATATATTTATCAATCAAGTGATTAGTATGATTAATGAAATTTTTTGGAGTCAAAACAATTATTTTATCAATTTTATCGTTAATAACAAATTTTTCAATAGTGTGAACAATAACAGGCTTATTACCCAATGTTAAAAATTGCTTCGGAGTGTCAGTTCCCCCCATTCTAGATCCTATTCCACCTGCCAATATTGCTGCAAAAATCATCTGAATTTACTCCTTTGAAAATAATGTGCAAAATAATTAGAATTAATCTTTTTAAATATACTCGATTAAATCACGAAATTTTCTACTAAATAGAAATCTATAAAAAATAGTATTTAAAATTTTCAAAAAAATAGTTAGGGAGATATGATATCCCTATTTTAAAAAATTATTCCCGTTCAAACATGATTAAATAGTGAGATTTGCCCTGAGGAATATCTTCACCTATTTCTTCATTCAAATAAATCTTTTTAAGACCATGTGCATTAAACAGTTTTTCCAAATCATCTGGTGAAGATCTCATTTTTGTAGGAGGTCCATTGGGAACATCCCATGCCTTATAATCCATGATAGCTATTTTACCATCATCAGAAACTATCCTTCCAAGCTCAGAAACTGCTTCATTCAATTTTCTTGATGCTTTAAAACCATGGAAAACATTGACAAGCAAAACAACATCAACTGAAGCATCTTCCACACCAGGAATCCCTTCAGTAATGTCCGCTTCAATATTTATTAAGTTTTTAACATCGTTTTCCTTTTTATAAGTTTCCATATCTTCAATGGATGCATCATAAATATCCACTGCATAAACAGTTCCTTTGTGATTGTAATCTTCCAAAACCTTTATTGCATTGTGACCATCACCACAACCAGCATCCATAAAAGTTTCATCACCGTTGAGATTCAATTCTTTTAAAATTTCATCAGAATCCAAAAAATTCGCACTTGAAAATCCATGAGCTCTATGACCATTTTCAGGCATCATCAATTATCACCTAAATAATAATCTTTAAAAAATAGTATTTAATAATTTTCAATATGATAAAATATTCACAACAGTTAAAAAATAGTTAAAATAAATAAAAAAAGTTATAAGAGGATTATTTTTTCCAAGTTTGTTTAACTCCTCTTCCTCTTTTACTACCAGGTTTAGTATAACTTCTTTTTGGTCTGGTTCTTCTGTTAGTTCCTTTAACTTTTGCCATATTTTCCCCTCCTTAAAATTTATCATTACAAAATTAGAATTAAATCTATAACAAAAAAATATTTGTTTTTAAAATATTTAAAGCTTTTCTTTAAGTAGTGTATTCTGCATTAATTTTAACATAATCATAAGTTAAATCACAACCCCAAGCGGTTGCTTGACCATCACCTAATCCCATGTCAATATTAACAATGACATTTTTAGATTGCATAATCTTTTCAGCCCTTTCAAGATATGGAGTATCTTCGAAAGCTAAAATTTCACCTTTTCTTACTAAATCCACATCTTCTTCATCATCAGCAATTGAAATGGTTACAATATCCTGATTTAAATCTGCACCGGAATATCCTATTGCAGAAACAATTCTTCCCCAGTTAGGGTCTCCACCAAATACGGCTGATTTAAATAAGCTTGAGGAAATAATAGATTTGGCTGCAAGTCTAGCATCTTCAAGATTGCGGGCACCACCAACATTAGCTTCTATGAATTTAGTTGCACCTTCACCATCACGAGCCATTTTTTTAGCTAAATCAATACATAAACAGTTTAATGCCTCTTGGAAATTAGGATCCAATTTTCCGTCATTTACAACTTCGACACCAGATGCCCCATTAGCCATCATCAAACATGTATCATTGGTACTTTCATCACCGTCAACTACAATCATGTTAAAACTGATATTAGCGGCCTGTTTCAATGCCTTATTAATCTCTTTAGCAGGAATTATAGCATCAGTAACAATAAATGACAACATTGTACCCATATTTGGTGCAATCATACCACTTCCTTTTGTAATACCAGCAATTTTAACAGTTTCGCCTGTAGTCAATGTAACTTCAACAGCACATTCTTTCGGAAAAGTATCAGTAGTCATTATCGCACGAGCAGCTGCAAGTGAGTTTTCAGGACCATTACCTAACTTAGAAATAGATTCATAAGCGACTTTTGAAATAGTATCAATCGGCATTTCACGACCAATAACTCCAGTTGATGAAATAGCGATTTCATCCTTAGGTATTTTTAAATCTTTAGAAAGTAATTCAACCAAAGTTTCACAATCTTTTAAACCTTGTTCCCCTGTAAAACAGTTGGCATTACCACTATTGACAAAAACAGCGGAAACAATTCCTTTTTTAACAACATTTTTCGTATATTTAACAGATGCAGCTACAACTTTATTGTTTGTGAAAACAGCAGAAGCAGTACTATTGGGAGAAACAATAATTGTAACACCATATTTACCTTCACGCGCACCTGACACTTCAAGATTTTCAATTACTGAAAATCCACCATCGATATATTTAATATATTCCATATAAATCCCTATAAATAAGTTAATTAATACGATAAATCATTCTTAGTTAAATTATATTTGTTAATATCCTCTGCACTGTTAAAATCAACATGAGGCTCCTTCACATAATGATCTGTTGAACCATTGGATATATTAGATGTCATTTCAACTGTGACATTTTCATAAGATTCAGTTGAATTTCCAACAATAGGCTCTCCGCTAAGAGCCATTGAAATACCAATTCCTGCACCTACAACAAATGCAATCAATGCAATAATAATTAAAAAAACTGTGGTTTTACTGGTTTTACCGGGTTTACGTGTGTATTGCCTTTTTTGAACATTGGCAGGATGTTGATTGAATCTTGATTTCAACACCAATTTATCTTTATCTTTTCGTTTCCTCATAATCTTTTCACTTTTTCAACTATTAAGTTACAACTGCATAAACCAATGCTATGATAACGCCTACAAAACCAAACATTCCAAGGCCCAAAATAGACATCAAATACACGAAAATAAATACAAATGCAAATACTCCAATCAATTTCGCCTTTTCATTTTCAATTAAATTAATTAAAGTTCTGGAAAACTCAGATGGAATATTATAAGCATATAATCCATTAGCCAATTCAAAAACAACTAATGATAATGGAGATGTTGACGGTAAATCATCCACTAATTGAGCACGTTCACCGGCTTCTCTTCTACTTCTTCCAACACCAGCCCTTATTTTTGCACCATTATCTAATGCAAACCATGCTGCATCCAAACCTGCACGAATAGCTAAATCCTTAGATGGGAATCTTGCAATGAAATCATCCCCACCTTCCCTATAACCTTCAAGTTCACCTTCACATTCAGTTTCTATAAAATTTTTAATTCCGGTCATAAGGTCAACAAGTTGATTCCTACCATTTTTATTAATGAATTTTGTTGAATCAATCAAGTCAATGAACAGATAATTCTCCAGGACAACAGGTCTAGATTCTTTCAACAGAAATGGAGCATCGAAAACTAAAGCATATTCTCCTCCGAGTTTAGTAAACGCAATTCCAGGAAAACTGCCAACACTTTGAGTATAATGAATTGCTCTTTCGATTGAAGCCGCACCAGTCATACCTACAGCAGATATAACTTGAACACCTTCGGACAATCCAATACCAATAAGCTCTATCGCTACCCTTATAGCATCATTCTTGCTTAACATTTTAGCAACAAGTTCGGTAGCGGTTTTTTCGACAATTTCTCCCTCTTCATTTTCAATAATTTTAACAAAAATATTAATTAAGTTAGAAGGATTAGGTATTTCAATGTAAAAATAACGGTCGCTTCCCATAATAATATTACTTACCAATGCATATTCCTCAATTTTATTTTCTGCAGGTTTCAACTCATGAAAAGTGTATTCCACAGGAATATTTTCAGCACCGACATCACGGATAAGATTTTGCAAAATAGTATCAGAAGTAATTTCCGCTTTTTCAAGTTCGAATAATATGGTTTGAGTATAATTAAATAACTCTACATACTCAGTTTCAAGAGAATTAGTCGGAAAAAACTTAGTTCCAACAGAAATAGGATTAAGTTTAGTTGTAAATTTAATGTAAGCTTTAGTTAGAGCACTAGTCATCTAAACCTCCTCCCCTTTCAAGTTCAATTTCAAAATCTCCAGGTTTTTCTAAAATCATGTCCGGTTTAACAGAAACAAATGGGAATTTCCAAGATCCTAATCTGCCAGCAATAGTACTTGCAATATTTCTAGAGTTTCTTTTAATAAAGACTTCATCAAAAGTACTTACACGCACTAAAACATTATATGGAGCTATTTCTGTTACTTCATCAGCCAACATGATATTTAATTCAAAAGTACCTGGTTTTGTAAATAAATCATTACGAACAGCTATTAACGGTTTTTTTTCAAGACCTAACCTATCAGCAACTGTGACAGAAATATTTCCAGCATTTTTAACAGCCAATTTATAGTCTTTAGGATGAACCAAAACAAAAATTACATATGGAGCTGCAATTTCAACATCATCGACCATCTCCACAATTTTGTTAAACATAGGAATTTTAGCAAAAATGTTTTCAAGTTTAGATTCAGCGTTGTTCTCATTATCAATACGAATTATGGCCTGTTTAGCTATATTCAACGGAGAAATTTCCAAACCTTCTTTTCCAGTGTAAATTTCCCATTTCTTAAAGTTTAGCTCCTTGATTATTTCATCACAGATTTTTTGTAAAATATTTTTATCTTTTTTAGGTTGTTTAGGTTTTCCGAAAGTTAATCTTCCATTTTCAATTATGAATGGAATTCTCATTGAAGCAATATTTCTGAATTCAGCAGCATAATCTCTGAATTTATCATTAGACAATATTTTAGCTTTTTCATTTGTGGCTATTTCTAAAATAAAATGGTCGGCATCATTACCCGGCGGAACTTCTTCAACATTATCACTATTCAACAATTTTTCAAATTTCGCTTTATCATCAATATCATGACGAAGTGATGCGTCAGCAATAATAACAAATTCATCCTCGCTTTCTTCTAAAGCTTTAACGGCAGCAATGATATTAGATATTTTAGGCTGTCCTTTTTCGTTTTTTACATTATGAGCCACATTTGATGCATCTACTACAACTTTCATAATATCACCTAAATAATCTTCCAAATAATTGTTCAATATTTAATATATGTTTAAATCAATATTTAAATTTAATTTAATATTTGATATTATATTCCGTTTCGAGGAAATTTTCCAAATAAAAACTTCTCACCACCAACATTATGAAGATAAATTTCTATTTCATCTTCTGAAATATGGTACACATTATATGAATTTCCATTTTTTCCCCTTAATTTTTCAGAACATAAAGATCCAGCATTGGCAATTACAGTTTCATTAATTTTCCATATGTTCGGAACATGCTTATGCCCGGATAAAACCAAATCAACTTCATGTGTTGTCAATGTTTTTAAAATATCTCCAGAATCAGACAGGACATTACGTTCACGTCCAGTTTGAGGAATAGAAATAATATGATGATGCAAAACAACAATTGTAAAATTTTCATTAATTACGCATTCGTCTAACTGATGTTCCAACCATAAATGTTGAGGACGACCGATATCTCCACTATTTTCATCAGGAGTACTACTGTCCAATCCAATAACAGTAAAATCATCACCGACTGTTAATTTCCAACTTCTCTCACCAATCAACTCTTCAAAAGTTTGATAACCCAAATTACGAGCATCATGGTTTCCCGGAATTGCAAACAATGGTGGTTCAAACATTGCAAGATATTTGGTTGCTTGCTTGAATTGCTTATAATAACCATTATTGGTGATATCCCCAGTCAGTATTATCATATCCGGCTGCAAGCTGTTGATTTCAGCTACAGCAGTCATAAACATTTCTTCATTGAAATCAGATTTACTGATATGCAAATCTGAAATATGAGCAATAACAGTCATAGTATCTATTGATTTAATTTCATAATAGCTTCTGCCAAATCACCTTTACATTCTTCTAAAGCAGCTTTAGCATCTTCTTTAGAAACATTAGCAGAATTAGCTACCATTTCAATATCCTCATCCGGAATTTCAACTTCATACTCAAGCTCAACTTCACGAGCTTTACCTTCAATCTGGTAAGTTTCCTGACCCATTACATTCATTAAACTTACACTAGGATTATCAATAATCAATTCTTTATCATCGAAACGGATAATGACTTCATGGGCACCTTCCAAATCTTCCATTTTCATACCCATTTTTTTCATTTGCCTTTCCATCTGTTTCATTTGTTTTTTATTCATACCAGGTATCATAATAAATCCTCTATAAAATAACTGTTTATAATTATATTTTTAATTATTATTAAAAATTTGGTTATATTTAAAAAAAAATAATTATGGATTATTCATTAAATCCATAAATTTCATTTTCAAATGTTTTTGCAACATCTTTCAATACTTCTGGAATATTGATTTGTTGAGGACATTCCTCAATACATGATTCGCATTCAGTGCAATCTGAAGCAATTCCAACGCCCTCAAGCTTTGAATAATTCAAATAGGCATTTCCAAATTGTGTCCAGTCATCCTGTTCAAGAAGTTTATGTTTATTATACAAATCAAAGACTTTTGCAATGTCAATTTCTTCCGGACATGCATCAACGCAGTATCTGCATTTTGTACAGTCCACAGTAATGTTGCTATTGATAATTTCTGAAACTTCCTCTAAAATTTTTAATTCATCCTCATTTAGTGGATCAGCGTTTTTAATTTCTTTGATGTTTTCTTTAAGCTGATCTACAGTATTTGCTCCAGTCAACACAACACAGACATCATCAATATTAGCTACAAATCTCATTGCCCAAGAAACTACAGACCGGTCAGGAGCATATTCTTTCATAATTTTTTCAGCCTCTTCAGGCACATCAGCTAAAAATCCGCCTTTATACGGTTCCATGACCATTACCTTTTTATTGTATTTTCTTGCAACCTCCAAACATTTCTTAGATTCAATGTTTTCATCTTCCCAGTCAAGGTAGTTGATTTGAAGCAAGACAAACTCCAATTCAGGATGGTCAAATAGGATTTCCTCTAAAAATTCAGCATTTCCATGAGTGGAAATACCAATATGTTTAATGTATCCCTCTTCTTTTTTCTTTTGGATAAATGAATACAAATCGACATTTTTCCATGCAGTTTCAGTGAATCCACTTACATTATGCAACATGAAATAATCAAAATAGTCAACGCCGCAATTTTCCAATTGTTGTGAAAAGAGCGGTTCCAATTGTGACTCTTCAGTAATTATAAACAAAGGTAATTTAGTTGCAATCTTATATGAATCACGAGGATATCTATCGGCGACACATTTTTTAAATGCCTGCTCACCTACGGTTTCATGATAAATAAATGCAGTATCAAAGTGATTGAAACCTGCATCCATAAATGCATCTACCATCTGATTGACCTGTTCATAATCAATGTTTGCAAAGTCATTTTCATCCAAAAGAGGAAGCCTCATCATTCCCATACCTAAATTTTTCATTCAAATACACCACAATAACTTTTTTCTTTCAAATATAGTTTTTAACATAACCTAATGCATATAAAACAATTTTATCATTAATGAATAGATTATTCTCACTTTACTATAATGCCCATTTCATCAATGTGTAAAAAATTTTCCCTAAAAATATATTTAACTGATGTACATAATAATTATTTCCATGAACAAAAATCGATGCAACTGGGCAACAGATGTGGAAGAAATTTATATCAAATATCATGATGAAGAATGGGGCGTTCCGACTCATGATGACCAGGAACTTTTTGAATTTTTAGTATTGGAATCATTTCAGGCAGGACTTTCATGGATTACAATCTTAAAAAAACGTGAAAACTTTAAAAAAGCATTTGATAACTTTGATGTCGTTAAAGTGGCAAATTATAATGAAAATAAAATAAATGAACTTAGAGAAAATGCTGGAATTATCCGCCACAAGGGAAAAATCACCTCAGCAATCAATAATGCACAGATATTCCTTGAAATACAAAAAGAGTTCGGAAGTTTTGATGAATACATATGGGGATTCACCGATGGTGAGATAATAAAAGCTGAGTATTTGACCGAATCCGATTTATCGAAGAATATATCTAAAGATTTGAAAAAACGTGGAATGAAATTTGTAGGTCCGACAATAATATATTCTTATCTGGAAGCTATCGGAATAATCGATAACCATCAGAAAGACTGCTTTAAATATTAATATATCTAAAAACATGCATATCCAATTAAAAATTCCCACAAACAACAATCAAATGAAAATTGATTATACTACTCTTCCAATAGAATTATATCTTTAGGATCCACTTTTAAATACTCAGGAATCACAAATTCATGTTCCCTAATCCTTTTATCTTGTTTCCACCATAAACCATTTGCCAGTGTTACCTCCCATTCAAAAGGCATTTCCAACAAAGTCGAATCCGCAGTATCTATTACATTCACATCATCCTTTTTAGCAGCGGAAAAATTATGTGCCCTTATTCCAATGTGAGTAATATTAGGTGAAATCCGTTCAGATACCTCAAAATCAACACCCCAATCCAAAGACCTAATATGAAAATCATCGATAACATCTATACGGGAAATATTCTTACAGCCAGTAAGCCTTGCAACCTGAACCCTCTTCGGATTTTCAAAAATCTCATAAGTATCACCCTTAGCAATGATTTTACCTTCATCCATAATTATCAGCTCATCACAGAACTGAAAAGCCTCATCACGATCATGAGTAACTAAAATTGAAAACCCATCGAAATCCTTCAGTGAATTAACAAGCTCAATACGCAATTGTTCTTTCAAAAAAGTATCCATAGCACTAAACGGCTCATCCAACAAAATAACATCAGGACCATAAGCCAATATACGAGCCAAAGCAACCCTCTGCTGCTGACCCCCAGACAATTGCCGAGGATATCTCTTTTCCAAACCCTCCAAATGAAAACGTTTAATCATATTCTCCACAATGTTTTTATCATGATTTTTAGGCAAACCAATAGCCACGTTTTCTTCAACTGTCATATTTGGAAATAAGGCATAATTCTGAAACAAGTAGCCTACATTCCTTTTTTGAGGTTTTAAATTAATTTTCCTATTAGAATCAAAATAAACAGTTTCTTCATCTGAAGTTAAACTTACAACACCCTTATCCGGATTAACAATGCCCGCAACAGACTTCAAAGTCATACTCTTACCACAACCAGAAGGACCAAGAATGCCCAAGCACCCTTTTTTCAATTCAAAATCAACTTCCAAGTCAAATTCCTTTAGTTTCTTTAGAATGTTAACTTTTAACATTTTCACAAAACAGTCCCCCAAATATATAAAATAAAATTATAATCTCAAGTAAATAACATGACAAAAATCTAATTAAAATTATTTTAATAATCATTATTTAAATAATTATTGAATTAAAATCAATTTTACGAAGTGAAATACCATTAATAAAGAAAAATAAGAATTTAAGAATATTAAAAAATAATATATGCTTCCAAATAATTTATAAAGAAATTTAAAGATGAAAAAACAGTTTTCATCAAACAGAAAATTAAAATATTTATTAATTAAACAAAAAAAAATTAAACTTAAAATCACAATATGCAACATTTACAAATCAATGCAATGAAAATTTTTAGATAAAAAATTAATCAAACTACTTTTCCAGAAGTATTATATCTTTAGGATCCACTTTTATATACTCCGGAACAGTAAATTCATGATTATCAATCTGCTTATCGTATTTCCACCATAAACCATTCGCCAATGTTACCTCCCATTCAAAAGGCATTTCCAACAAAGTCGAATCTATAGTATCCATAACATTCACATCATCCTTTTCAGCAGCAGAAAAATCATGTGCCCTTATTCCAATGTGAGTAATATCCGGTGAAATCCGCTCAGATACCTCAAAATCAACACCCCAATCCAAAGACCTAAGATGAAAATCATCGATAATCTCAATTCTAGAAATATTCTTACAGCCAGTAAGCCTTGCAACCTGAACTCTCTTCGGATTTTCAAAAATCTCATAAATATCACCCTTAGCAATGATTTTACCTTCATCCAATACGATAAGTTCGTCACAGAACTGAAAAGCCTCATCACGGTCATGGGTAACCATAATTGAAAATCCATCGAAATCCTTCAGTGAATTAACCAGCTCAATACGCAATTGTTCTTTCAAAAAAGTGTCCATAGCACTAAACGGCTCATCCAACAAAATAACATCAGGACCATAAGCCAATATACGAGCCAAAGCAACCCTCTGCTGCTGACCTCCAGACAATTGCCGAGGATATCTCTTTTCCAACCCTTCCAAATGAAAACGTTTAATCATTTCAGATACAATTTTATTATCTGAACCTTTAGATAAACCACTAGCTACATTTTCTTCAACAGTCATATTTGGAAATAAAGCATAATTCTGAAACAAGTAGCCTACATTCCTTTTTTGAGGTTTTAAATTAATTTTCCTATTAGAATCAAAATAAACAGTTTCTTCATCTGAAGTTAAAACAGACTTCAAAGTCATACTCTTACCACAGCCAGAGGGACCAAGAATACCTAAACGTTTTTGTTTCAATTCAAAATCAACTTCCAAGTCAAATTCCTTAAGTTTCTTAAAGATATTGACTTTCAACAATTTAATGCCCATAATAATCCTCAATATAAAAAAAAGTAAGTTATTTCCACTGTTTTTCCTTACGTAATGTAACATAATCCATAATGAAAATAGCTATAAATGCAATGAAAACAATGACTATTACATAATCAAAAGCACTTCCCATATTTCCCGCAGCCACTTCAGAATAGACGGCCATAGGAAGTGTCCTGGTTTGTCCTGCAATATTACCTGCAAGCATAGCTGTAGCACCAAATTCGCCTAAACCACGAGCATAAGCAAGAATTCCACCACTAATAATTCCAGGTAATGCATTTGCAAATAAAACCTTCCAAAAAATTTTCCACTCAGACATACCCAATGTACGGCCAGCATCTACCAAATTAGAATCCACTTGTTCAAATGCTCCCCGAGCGGAACGATACATTAAAGGAAAAGACATGACGACTGCTGCAATAACTGTTGCAGACCATGAGAAAGCTATTTTTACAGCAAAAAAATCTATAAAGAACTTTCCTATAGGTCCCCTTACACCAAAAATATACAATAAAAAGAAACCCACTACAGTAGGAGGCAATACTATTGGAAGTGTAAAAATACCATCCAATACGATTTTTATTGAGTCATTTTTAAGTTTAACGATGCCCCAAGCAACAATCAAACCTATAAAAAAGGTTATGAGAATTGATAAACTTGCAGTTTTCATCGAAATTATAATCGGGTCCCAATTCATCATGTCTTTATCACTTTAATATTAATTATTTAAATATTTTACATGAACACACTATTAAATTTATTCATGAATTGTGAAACCATATTCAACGAATACATCTTTAGCTTCTTTAGTTTGTAAGAAGTCCATAAATGCTTTTGTAGCATCTGAATCAGTTGAATTTTTAAGTGCTGCTACAGGATAAATAACTGGAGTTTTTAAAGAACCTTCAGGAGCTTCACAGACTACTTTAACATTATCATTGGATTTAGCATCTGTAGCATATACAATACCACAATCTGCAGATCCTTGAGCAACTTGATTTAATACAGCAGTCACATCAGTACCCAATGATAATTTGGATTCTACACTATCCCAAATACCAGTATTATTTAATACTTCCTGAGCATATTGTCCAGCAGGTACAGATTTAGGATCACCAATAGCAATATTACCTTTTACATTCTTCAAATCATCAAATGAAGAGATATTAGCATTTGAATCTTTAGGGACAATTAAAACAACCTTATTTTCTAAAAATTGGAGATTGGTGCTATTGTCAACAATACCTTTATCAGCTAAAGCATTCATCTGTTTGTTAGCAGCAGACATGAACACATCAGCTTTTAAACCATTTTCAATTTGAGTTTGCAAATCCCCACTTGAAGCATAGGTAGGTGTAACTTTTACACCATTATATTTTTTTTCAAACATAGGGATTAATTTTTCATCAAAAACATTTTTTAAACTAGCTGCTGCAGCTAAGTTAACTTCTTTCCCATTTAAATCCTGTGCATTATTAGAATCACTAGCACCTACAGAGTCGAAGAAACCTGCAGAAACAATACCTGCACCAGCAACAACTATTGCAGCAAAAATTGCAATGAGCAATATTTTTTTTGTAGACTTCATAATTATTCTCCTTTAAATTAATTAACCATACCATGACCAAATATCCAATATACGAATTGAAAAGTAGTGAAAAAAGTGATAAACTTTCTAGAAAATATATGTTAAAATATTCCCAATATAACCCACATATATATCCAAAAATTACCGACAAGAAAATCACGAAAATAAAAATAATTTGAATAAATAAATTAATTTTTATCCAATTATCGCATTTTTCCCACCATTCATCCTACCTTTTCAAATTACAATTAAAATATTTTGGCCCATAGTTATAACTATAATAACATGATATATAAATATTTACATATCGATATAAATATATTCATATCGAGCAAAATATTAAAAAATGAATATATTAATATATTCACCCAAAACATAACAATAACTATTAAAAATTTTAGAGGAATACAAATGTCAAATATAGAAAAAGTTAACGAAATATTAGAAAAAGTAGAAGAATTTTACCTTGCAACCGTCGATGGAGACAAACCAAAAGTAAGACCATTAGGATTCCACTTATTAGATGGGGACAAAATCTACTTTGGTGTTGGAACCTTCAAAGCAGTCTATAAACAAATGGAAACTAACCCAAATGTTGAAATCGCTGCATGGGACGGAGAACACTTCTTAAGATATTATGGTGTTGCCAATTTAACCAAAAATGAAGAAATAGTTGAAAAAGCATTTGAACTCATGCCTGAAATTGCCGAAGCATACAAGGCAAACGGCTGGGAAATGGGAGTCTTTTTCCTAGACAATGCTACAGCCGAAATCAGAAACATGATGGAAGTTGAAGAAACATATGAATTTGAGTATTAACAATACTCAAACTCTTATTTAAAATTAAACATGTCTAATATCAGTATAATCAGATATTTCCGAATTTATTGTAGACAAATCATTAATGTTCAAGTCATGCACATTTTCATGACCAGTTATTCTTGCAAAAGTTTTTAACTCTTCAGTTGAAACTTTTAGGTAATTTTCAACTCTTTTTGAAGCAGATTCTATTTTTAACCTTTGTCTTAATTCTTCATCCTGCGTTGCAACACCAACAGGACAATCCCCACTATCACAAATTTTATACTGCTGACATGCAGCGGCAATCATTGCAGCAGTACCTATTGCTATTGCATTTGCCCCCATTGCCAATGCCTTTGCAAAATCAGAGGATACCCTTAAACCGCCAGTTATTGTTAAGGAAATATCGCTTTCATGTTCATCCAGATATTTTCGAGCCCTTGAAAGAGCATAAACAGTTGGAACGGATGTAGCATCCCTGATTAACTTTGGACTTGCACCCGTTGAGCCTCCACGACCATCAATAGTGATGAAATCTGGTTCAGCATATAGCACATATTCCAAATCATCTTCAATTCTTCCGGCAGCAAATTTTAAACCAACTGGTCTGCCACGAGATCTTGTTCTTAAATCATCCACCAACTCTTTCAAATCATCTTTAGTTTCAACACCCGGAATTGTTGCTGGAGAATGGATATCAACTCCCAAAGGCTTTCCACGGATTTCTGCAATTTCTAAAGTTACTTTTTCACCTTGAAGCTGTCCTCCAAGACCCGGTTTGGTTGCCTGACCAATTTTAATTTCGATTGCATCGACATTCTTTAAGTTTTCTTCAGTTACCGAATACTGATTTGGAACATACTCAAAAATATATCTGTAAGCATTATCCATCTCTTCGGGAAGTATTCCTCCTTCACCACTGCATTGTGCTGTTTTAATAGCCGCACTACCTTTCGCAAGTGCAATTTTAGTTTCCCTTGACAATGCTCCAAATGACATATGGGTAATGTAGATTGGACTTTCAATGACCAATGGTTTTTTAGCATTTTTACCTATGACTGTCTGAGTGTTTACATCGACATCACCCTCCAATGGCTGAGGGTTTAACTGATTTCCCAAAATTAGTATTTCATCCCAATTGGGCATTGACAAATCTGTATACATTGCAGATACCAATGATTTGCCCGTAATTGCCATTTGATGAATTGAATCCATTTGTCTTATGTCTTTATCGCTTTTTGCATATTTCTTGTCATAGGACAAATTAGAATCTTCCTGTGTTGAATTTTCACTAGAGTGTGAATTTTCTACTTTTACAAATTTAGATATCGGCTGACCGCAAATCGGACATTTATCTAAATTTTTTAAAAGTATTCCTGTAGCTTCTTCGTTATGAATGTGGCCGCAAATAGTACATTTGTATATCATAGTAACCAACTCTTGAGTTAATAAGGAATAACCTATTATAAATATTTTATCTATTCACAAATTTCGTTAATAATCGATAGTGCATTGAGTGACCTTGGAAAGCCAATATAAGGTAAAACTATTGTTATGGCTGAGACTAATTTCTCTTTGGTATTTCCAACAGACAAATTACCTTGAGTATGACCTCTAAGCTGGTTTTCACAACCACCAAGTGTCGCAATGAAAACAAAAGTGATTAGTTCCCTTTGCTTATCGTTTAAACCGTCACGAGTGTAAAAATCACCAAAGCAAAATCCTTCTAGAAAAGTGTTGAAGTGTTTCTGACCTTCAGGAGTATTGTCATTCATTGCCTGAATCATTTCAGCTCCAAAATACTTATCCTGAATTTCACGTCCCTTTTGACGCCTGTCTTCGGAAGTTGTATTTGACCTGTTTTCCAAAGGTAAATCAATCCCCTTTTTGTCAAACACTTTAATTACAACTCCGAAGAAATTGTGTGCCCGACCAAATCCGACATAAGGTACAGACTGATAGAGCAATTCCTTAACCTCTTCCGGAGTTACGTATTTATTAACTGACGAAAGCAAAATCTTTTTAAAAGCCTTAGGTGACTGACAGGCAATCAGTGAAGCCAATGTCACCAATACTGATTCTTTTTGAGTTAATGTAGAGTATTCATATACTTCATTGAAAGCAAATCTTTTAAATATCTCATGAAATTCCGGGTCATTTTTCTGAATCCTTCCAAAATTGTCGTATAAATCATTCATAATAATATCTTTAATTTTGTTAAATAATTAAATTTCCGATTTGTCATAGAAATATGATGATGCTGGCTGGTACTTAGGAGAATTTGTAAAAAAAGAGATTAAGCAAAGAAATAATGCTCAATAAAAAAAAAGTAAAGATAAGGGAATCATTCTCCCTTATTCCAGTTCACAATACCATAAACAATACATAAAAGTGTGGATAAAATAATTCCAACATAAACTCCCCAAATCAATGGGTCCTCTATTCCTAAAATCATCATTATACATCACTTCCTTTTTTGTCTATGTTTTCAAATGCTTTGTCAACCACCTCTTGAGCAGGAGGCTTGGTAAGTAAACTTACTACTATTACAAATATTGCTGAAACCGGAACAGCAATTAGCATCACATCAATAAACGGCCATGGTGCTGCAGGCAAGAGTGTATCAATACCAAATATGAATTTACAAATTCCAAGACCAACTGCAGTCTTTTTGAATACAAACATTAACCAGAACAGACTTACGAATGTTCCGGACAATATTCCTGCAATTGCTCCAAGTCTTGTAATTCCTTTCCAATAAAGTGCACCTAAAAATACCGGCAGGAATGCTGCTGCACAGATTTCAAAGAATAAACTAGTTCCAAGTGCAACCACACTTCCAGGAAGTGAAAATGCCATAACCAATGCTAAAATAATAGCTATTAAAATACCCACTCTGGAAATTGATACTTGATCCAATTTTTGTTTTGATTTGTCTCTTAAAGTGTGATATATATCCACACCAAATGCGGTTCCCTGAGTATGCAATTGTGAGGATATGGTTGACATTGCAGCCGCAATTAAGGACAATAAGAAAATATATACAAACCATTCAGGCAATGCCATTGTAATGAATGTAGGAATAATCTTATCAATATTTCCTCCAACAACATCCACTGCAATTTTACCTAATTTATCCATGAAATATACATTTGAAAGTGATCCTACAATGTAAGCAGTTGTAGGCATGATTGCAATGAATATTCCACCAATCAAAACAGACCTGTTCAATTCCATATCAGATTTAACAGTCATGAATCTTACAATTAATGAAGGTTGTGCGAGTACCCCAATACCCACACCAATTAATGTAGATGAAACTAAAGACCACCAGAATGGTGTTCCGAATTCCGGGAACGAAGTCCAACCCGTTCCACCAGTAGCCAAAGCATCGGCAGGATACAAGTTACCCATATTCGTAAGTGCAGTATTTGCAGTATCGATTCCGCCAAGCAACCAATATATAAATACAAGCAGGAACACCATAGCTAAAACCATTATTGTTCCCTGAAGTGCATCAGTATACATTACACCACGTATACCACCAAATAGAACATAAAATGTAATAATGATTGATAAAATTAAAAGTGCGATACTGAAATCAATCAATAGAGATGATTCCAAAAATCTAGCTGCACCAATCAATACAACAGCTGCATAGATTGGCATTGCACAAAAAATAATTAATCCAGATACTGACTGAATAAATTTACTGTCAAAACGTTTACCTAAAAACTCGGGAAAAGTCAATGATTCCAATGCATGACCCATACGTCGAGTTCTTTTTCCTAAAAATACAAAAGCGATGAACACACCAATAATGATATTCAAGAATGCTAACCATAAAACACTCATACCATATTGGCCCGCAACACCTCCAAAACCAACAATAGCTGCCGTTGAAATAAACGTAGCACCATAACTCATTGCCATGATAAATGGATGTGTATCTTTACCAGCTATCATAAAATCTTCAGAGGAATTAGTTTTTTTGTATGCATAATAGCCTACAAGAACCAAAGCAAAAATGTAGACTATAAATACAATTGCCAAAATCATTACATCCATAAATAATTACCTCTTAAAAAGAAATATTAAAAATATAATTCAATATTACAATTATTTATATACTATAAAATGATATATAAACATTAGCATAAAGATACATTAATGTACAATAAAGTACATTAATATTATTGGTCAAAATACACTAAAATTCAGACAATTATATTAAACAGCATTATAAATTTTTATAGTACTTCGAGCCAATAATTAAACATATTAAAAAAAATTATTAAAATAGGGATACTATGTTTTGGAATGAAAAAGCAGAATGTATGAGCAAAGATGAAAAAGAAGCCCTTCAACTTGAAAGACTTCAGAAAACTGTCAAGCATGCTTATGAAAACATTGAATTTTATAAAAAAAGATTTGATGAAATTGGATTAAAGCCAGAAGACATAAAAACTTTAAAAGATATCGAAAAAATACCATTTACAACAAAAAGTGATTTAAGAGAAGCATACCCCTTAGGATTGCTAGCAGTTCCACGTGAAGAAATTGTAGAAGTTCATGCATCATCTGGAACAACAGGCAAACCAACAGTAACCGCATATACACAATATGACTTAGATATTTGGGGAGAATGTATTGCACGTGGTCTTAAAATGGCTGGTGCTGAAAAAGAATATATTATCCAAAATGCATATGGATATGGTTTATTTACTGGAGGTTTCGGTATTCACCACGGTGGAAATAAAATGGGCGCAATAACCTTGCCAATTTCTGCAGGAAATACAAAAAGGCAGCTTGACACCATGGTAGATTTCCAAAGTGACATACTAACTTGTACCCCTTCATATGCAGCGTACCTTGGAGAATCAAGAGAAAAAGCTGGAATTCCATTAGAAGACATTAATCTCAAAGCAGGAATACATGGAGCAGAAATGTGGACCAGTGAGCTGAGAAATAGAATTGAAACCTCTCTTGGAATTAAAGCCTACAACATTTATGGATTAACCGAAGTAATGGGCCCCGGAGTTGCTCAGGAATGTGGCGAACAAAATGGAATGCACATTCAAGATGATCATTTCTACCCAGAAATCATCAACTCAGAAACCGGTGAAACATTAGATTATGGTGAAAAAGGAGAACTTGTTTTAACATCACTAACCAAAACTGGAATGCCTATTTTAAGATTTAGAACAAAAGACCTAACTTCATTGATTGATGAAAAATGTAAATGTGGAAGAACAACCGTCAGAATGACAAGAATCACTGGAAGAAGTGATGACATGCTTAAAATCAAAGGAGTAATGGTATTCCCATCACAAATCGAAAAGGCATTACTCAAAATCAAAGGTATCAGTCCTAATTATATGATTCATGTAACAAGACCAGACATTCTTGATGAAGTCGAAGTTAAGGTAGAAGCTTCCAAAGAGTTATTCTCCGATGAAATGAAAGAAATGGAAAAAGTAGAAAAACAAATCCAAGCATCAATTAGATCAGAAACTGGTTTAAGAGTAGATGTAACATTATGTGAACCAGAATCACTTCCAAGAAGCGAGGGCAAAGCTGTTCGTGTAATTGATGAAAGGAATTTTGAATAGGTGATACAATGGTAGTTCAACAAATTTCAATATTTATAGAAAACAAAGAGGGAAGAATTAAAAAAGCTATTGACACATTAGCTAAAGAAAACATTAACATTCGCGCACTTTCAATAGCCGATACAACAAAATACGGAATTTTAAGATTAATCGTTTCCGACAATGAAAAGGCAATTAATGCACTTGAAAAAGACGGTTTCGTTGTAAAAGAAAATGATGTTATCATAGTAGCAGTTCCTGATGAACCAAACGGATTAAATTCCACATTAGCAATCTTTGATGAAAAAGGAATCAATTTAGAATACTTATATGCATTTGTAAGTAGTAAAACTGATGAAGCTATAGTAGTTATGAGATTGGAAAATATGGAAAAAGCTATTGGAGTTTTAGAAGATAGTGATGCCAACATTTTAAACACTGATGACATTAAAGAACTTTAGAAAAGATTAAAATCTTTTCTATAACTTATTTTTATTTTTTTAGATTAGAATATCAAAGAACTTCTGTTTTTTAGCCATATATTAATAATAACATCTAATATAAACTAATTTTTAAAATCCAATACTAAATGAAACAAAAAAAACTAAAAAAATGCCAAAAACATGAAAAAAAAAAGAAAAAAGTAAAGAAAAATAGCTAGAATTCTTTAATCATCTTAGCCACATCTTCTTTTGAATAACCTAAACGAACAAAAAGATTTTTAAGAGATTCATTTTCAGGAATTGAACCCAATTCCCTCCAACTTTTAAAGTCATTTTTTAAAATACCATTGATTAAAAGTTGAATAGTGATTAAATCATCACTTTTAACAGCAATAAATGCATCTTCATCAGCAAAAACATTGTCCGGATCAATTAAAGTAAGTTTGCCTGTTACATCTTTTTTTACAATTGCATTATCAATTTTGTAAGTCATAATACCACAACTCTTCACTTACTAAAAACTTTATTTTAAATAGTATTTAAATATTTAACCTTTAATGGATTTATATCCACTTTCAATAGCTTTTAAATTCATATCATGGAATTTCGGTTTCAAATTATTTTTCATTGCATCAATGACAGAATCCTTTGATAACGGGAACTTATCATCCGCAGTCACAGCACCCAACAAAACCATATTCAATGCCAAAACACTTCCAGCATCAATAGCCAAATTGGTTCCATCAATAGGAAGAACATGCTTAAAATTCTCTTTTAAAGTTTTAGTTATACTGTCAACACTCGGATAAGCCTTATCTGATGAAGAAGGAATAATTGGATGAGTATTATATACAATTTTAGTTTCACTGTTTACCTTATCCAATCCCCTTATGGTTTCAATCGGTTCAAAAGAAAGCAACATGTCTGCACCATGATTTGGAATGATTGAAGAATTGTATCCTCCAATTTTTAATTCAGTAGAAACAGACCCACCTCTTTGGGACATTCCATGAATTTCACTCATGACTACATCCAAACCCTGATTCATTGCAGCTTCACCTATGATTGTAGAGGTTTTAATAATTCCTTGACCCCCAACACCGCAAATATATATACTATAATGATTATCCATTTTCTCACCTACCTGCCTCTAAAGCTCCATACTTACAAACTTGAATACATACGTTACATCCATCACATTGTGATTGGTCAATGACAATTTTTCCATTAATTTTTGAAATGGCAGGACATGCAAGTTCACTTACACATTTATCACAATTATTACAATTACCTTCAACCAATTTAACAGGAGGTTTTCTAGTCAAACCTTTAATTAATGTACATGGAGCTTTTGATACAATTACAGCTGCATCATTTCTTTCAAATGCTTCTTTATAAGTTTTAACAACTTGCTCTAAATTAAATGGATTGATTACACGCACATAATCACATCCGCAAGCCAAAGCCAATTTACGAATAGATATTTCAGGTGCTTCATCACCCATTCCATCAACCGGAATACCAGGATTAGGTTGACCTCCAGTCATTGCAGTAATCCTATTGTCCAAAACAGTCAATACAAAATTATGTTTGTTGTGAACTGCATTTATTAATGGAGAAATACCGCTGTGGAAAAATGTTGAATCCCCAATGAAGCTTGCCACTTTCTGGTCGGTTGAAACAGAAAATCCGCAACCGTCACCAACACTTGAACCCATGGACAGCAAATAATCTGCCGCATTATATGGAGGGTTTATACCTAAAGTATAACATCCAATATCTGATGCAAACACAACATCATCTGCCTTCAATCCAAGCTCACCAATAGCTTTGTTGATTCCATAATACATTGCCCTGTGAGGACATCCGGCACATAAAACAGGTGCACGGGACGGAATATCCTGAGATAATTTTTCCAGACTTGAAGAATAACTAGCGGATTCATTTTCATCAAAATTCAATATTTTATTGAATCCTTCGCCAACAACATCAGAATTAAATTCATGATAAAGTGGGAATGTTCCGTCCAATTTACCGTGAACAATTACATCCAACTTTTTAGCACCGATTGTGGCCAATGTTTCTTTTTCTATTATTGGATCAACTTCCTCAACAATGAACACCTCATCCAAATCACTTAAAAACTCAGCCACTTTCTTTTGTGGGAAAGGATATGAAAATCCCAATTTTAAAATATCCGCATCTAACTCATTGAATTTGACAACATCATGAGCATAGTTATAAGCACTGCTTGAAGAAATCACACCATATTTCTTATCACTTGCAAAATTCACTTCACTATTTAAATCACTGGCATTGGCAATAGTTTCAATCTCATGTATTTTATCCCATAATTTAACATGCATTTCTCCGGCAAAAGCAGGTACCGGAACAAATTGAGACGGATCTTTTTTAAAGTGGCCCCTTTTCCAGTGATTATCATTGTTTGATGAGTTATCATTAACGTCACCGAATTCCACAACCCCTCTCATATGAGACACACGAGTTGTTGTCCTAACGATTACTGGAATTTGGAATTGTTCAGATAAATCAAATGCATATTTGACCATGTCCTTTACTTCCTGACAGTTAGACGGTTCCAAAATAGGAACATTAGCTAATCTGGCATAATTACGTGTGTCCTGTTCATTTTGAGATGAAAAAAGTGAAGGATCATCTGCAGACAAGATAACCATTCCTCCTCGGACTCCAGAATAAGCAGTAGTCATGAAAGAATCTGCAGCTACATTCATACCCACATGTTTCATAAATGTAAATGAACGTAGCCCTGAAGCGGCAGCAGTAGCTGCAACCTCCATAGCAACTTTTTCATTAGTAGAAAACTCAAAATAAATATTAGCTTCTTTAGCCAATACTGATAATACATTTCCAATTTCTGATGAAGGAGTTCCCGGATAAGTGGCTGCAATAGAAACACCTGCCTCTATCACTCCTCTTACAGCAGCCTCATTACCTAACAAAAATTGTTTTTCGCCACTAACTCCTGTAACTAATTCTTTTAAATTCATTATATTTTCCTCAAAAATATCATTTAATACAATATATTATATAATAGTTTAAGATATAAATAGTATATTATAATATTTTATAAGCTTTATAATAATTGGAGGGGAAATGATGATTAAAGTATATGTTTCAAGATTCAATAGTGAAACCGATGCAGAACCTCATTTGGAGTGTTATGAAATCGAAAAAACACCCCATATGAAAGTACTTGATGCACTTCAAGCTATTAATAAAAAATATGATGCGGACATCAGCTTTAGAAGTTCATGTAGGGCAGGACAATGTGGATCATGCGGAATATTGTTTAAAGGAAATGGTGCACTTGCCTGTCAAAAGGAAATTAAGGATGGAGCGATAATTGAACCGCTGAACTTCCCTGTCATTAAAGATTTGATTGTTGATAAATCAAGTATCGAAGCCAAAGTAAAAGATTTAGAGTTATCCCTCCAATGTGACCATAAATGTAGCGAGCTTGATACTTCAATTACAAAAGAAGACACTCGAGATACAAAAAAGGTAAGAAGTTGTATAGAATGTTATTCCTGTCTTTCAACATGCCCTGTTGTCAATATAGCAACAGAGGAATTTGGTGGACCTTACTTAATGAGATATATTGACAAGTTTGAAACCGATCCAAGAGAAAACTTTGACAGACTTAAAGAAGCACTGGATGAAGGTTTATACAAATGTACCAGCTGCGGAAAATGCCTTGCAGTTTGTCCTAAAAACATTAACACATTCGGTGATGCGATTGAAAAGATGAGAGCAATTGCGGTTGCAAATGGTTCAGGCCCACTTCCAGAGCATGTTGCATTTAAAGAAAACATTTTGGAAAGTGGAAGGTCAATTAAAACCGACAAAACACCATTTGTTGAACAGGCTGAAAATTATAAAGGCTCAAAAATCGCATTCTTTACAGGGTGTATGGTTGACTACAAATTCCCTGAAATCGGACAAATGCTGGTTGATGTTTTAAAAGAGAATGGCATAGACATTGATGTTCCAGAAGGACAGGTCTGCTGTGGCTCACCATTATTGAGGACAGGTCAGACAGACATAGTTCAAGACCTTGTTGATAAAAATAAAGAAGTTTTCAAGGATTACGACACAATTATTACAATCTGTTCAGGTTGCGGAGCTACACTTAAAAATAATCATCCAGAATTCGGTTCCAAATTGAATGTGATGGATATAAGCGAATTTCTAGTGGATAAACTGGATACCGACAAATTGAAAGAGGTGGACATGACTGTTACCTACCACGACCCATGTCATTTAGGCAGAGGCCAAGGCATTAAAGATGCCCCTCGTGACATTATTGAAAAGATTCCTGGAGTCACATTTAATGAAATGAAATATCCGTGCCAATGTTGTGGAGCCGGAGGAGGAATCAAATCTGGAAAACCTGAAATTGCCTTAGATTTAGCTAAATCAAAAGCAGAGATGGTTAAAGAAACTGGAGCGGATGCAGTAATTACAATTTGTCCGTTTTGTGAATTAAATATTCAGGACGGATTGGATTCAATCGGATGTGAAGATATCAAAACAATGCATTTACTTGAATTATTAACAAAAGCTTATGAATAATTATCTAGAAGTTGATTAATATGGGAGATACTGCTGTAAGTGAACAAAAGGTTGTAGAAACTAGTGCAATCAATTCATCAGAAAATAAAGAAGACAGCAAAGCAGAATCCACATCAACTTCCACAAAAAAATCAAAAGCAAGAACCCAATCCAGAGGAAAAGCACGAGCAAAACTCATTCGTGAAAACGAAGAAAAAGAAGTGAGTCACTTTAAAGAAAACATTTATATTGTTTTTGTGGAATGTGAAACTCCCGGGAACATTGGTTTTCTTGCAAGGACCATGGCAAACTTTGGATTGAAGAATTTAATACTTATAAATCCTCCAAAATTAACCAATGAAGCTTATTATCAGGCTACTCATGGAAAATACATTGTTGAAAATGCAAAAGTCTATAAGACCTTAGATGATTTCTATCAATCACAAAGGATTGATTTTAAAGTTGCATCAACAGGAATGGCTGGAGGAAGCTATAACTTGGCCAGAATCCCAATAAAACCAGAAGAATTGGGAAAATCTTTGAATGCTTCAAATAAAATTGCCATCCTATTTGGAAGAGAAGGAGACGGCCTTACAAATAAGGAAATCAACGACTGTGACATCTGCGTATCCATTCCAACAGATCCTACTTATCCAATAATGAACATTTCTCATGCAGCAGCCATAATATTCTATGAACTATTCAAAAACAAGCATGAATTTGGTGTTGAAGGTTTGAATGAAAGCAGTGCAGTTGAAAAGGATTACCTATTAAAAGACATGAAGGAGCTAATAGATTACTTGGATATTCCAGAGCATAAAAAGAGAAATGGATTGAAAACATTCAATAACATAATTTCAAGAGCATTTATAACTAGTAGAGAAGCACATACCCTTAAAGGGATATTAAGAAGATTAAAAAATAAACTTGGTGAACAATGAGACGACCTAGATTTGTAGATATTAGTATTTTTACTCTAAAATACATATTCAATTGGAGATTTTGGATTGCAGAAATTACCAAAAAATCAAAATCATACAGAAAATTCATTGACAAGATGCTTTTTGAAAATGATGAAATCGTCATCATACCTAACAGCATCAATGTCAATAAGAAAATAGAATCCGAAGGCTCTGAATTCTTACCTACAGACATTCTCAAAGATGTTGTTAGCCGGTGTGATGACATTGTAATCATGAATACATGCTTATGCAGAAGTTCTAACGGCTGTGAAGATTATCCTCAAGACATCGGTTGTATTTTCCTTGGACCAACAGCAAACAAGATTCCAGAACATGTTGGTAAAAAGGTGACAGTTGATGAAGCTCTAGCTCACATCGATAGAGCGGATGCAGCAGGTTTAAGCCACCTCATCGGAAGAAATAAAATAGATACCGTTTGGATGAATATACACCCTGGAGAAGGACTTTTAACCATATGTCATTGTTGCCCATGCTGCTGCCTATGGAAAGTTTATCCTAATCTGGATAATGCAATAAGCGATAAAGTAGAAAAGCTCGACGGCATTACAATAACTCTTCATGAGGATAAATGCAAAATGTGTAAAAAATGTTTAAAAGAAGTTTGCATGTTCCAAGCCATAAGTTTGAAAGACAACAAAATCTCAATTGACTATGATATTTGCCGAGGATGTGGCCTTTGTACAACTGCATGCAAATTTGATGCTATTACAATTGATTATTCTGACGAAACTATTGATAATGTAATTAATAGGATGGACAATTTGTATAAAAAAGAATTATAATGTTTGTGTGAAAATATGGCAATTTTAAGTGACAAAACTATAAAAGAATATTTAAATGAAGGAAAAATATCTATTGAACCTCTTTTAGATGAAAAACAGATACAACCTTCATCTGTTGACATGAGATTGGGAGATGAATTTAAAGTATTTAAAGTTATTAGAAAACCTTACATCGACCCTAAAGATGAAGAGGATATTGCCTCATATATGGAATATACCACAGTTAAAGAAGGTGAAGCATTTATTATACACCCTAATGAATTTGCACTCGCAACAACATTAGAATATGTTAAAGTGCCTGAAGACTTGGTGGCTAGAGTAGAAGGTCGTTCAAGCATGGGACGTTTGGGAGTTACCATGCATGTTACCGCAGGTTTCATTGACCCTGGTTTTGAAGGAAGAATTACCCTAGAAATTTCCAACATTGGAGCAATGCCTGTGGCACTTTATCCAGGCCAAAGAGTATGCCAAATTGTATTTGAAACAATGACCACCCCTTCAGAAACCCCATATGGACATCCAGACAGAAATAGTAAATACATGGGACAAACTCGCCCAGAAAGCAGCAGAGTTAAATTAGATTATGAATTAAAAAAGGATTAGGAGCTAATATTTATGAATCATGACAAAATGACCAATATAAGTGCAAAAAGAGGATTTTTATGGCCATCATTTGAAATTTATTCAGGAGTTTCAGGATTTACAGACTATGGACCTCTCGGAGCAAGCTTAAAAAACAACATCATGCAAAAATGGAGAAAACAATATGTTTCCGGTGAAGGATTTTATGAAATTGAAGGTCCTACCGTAATGCCTAAAGAAGTTTTGAAAGCATCCGGACATGTAGATAACTTTACAGACCCAATGTGTAAATGTGAAGAATGCGGCGAAGTATTCAGAGCAGACCATATTATTGAAGAAGTCATTGGGGAAGATGTGGAAAGTTTAGAGAATGAAGAACTTGACCAAATCGTTATTGACAACAATATCACTTGTCCCGAATGTGGCGGAAAACTGTCAAACATCTGGAACTACAATTTAATGTTCAAAACCGAAATCGGTGCAAAAGGAGATAAAGTAGGATATATGAGACCTGAAACCGCTCAGGGAATATTCATTTTGTTTAAACGTTTGGAAAGATTTTTCAGAGGAAAACTTCCTTTTGGTGCAGTTCAACTTGGAAAAGCATACAGAAATGAAATATCCCCAAGACAAGGAGTAATCAGGCTTAGGGAATTCACACAAGCAGAAGCGGAAATATTTTTAAATCCCAAAGATAAAACCCATCCAAAATTCACACAAATTGAAAATGAGATTTTAACTCTTAATTCACAGGAAGTTCAGGAAAATAACACCGATCCGATTGAAATAACTGCACGCGAAGCATTGGACAAAGGCATTGTTGCTAATGAAATGCTCATTTATCAATTATATTTAGCCCGTAAATTTTTAAATGAAATTGGAATTCCAAATGAGGCTTTAAGATTCAGACAACATTTAAAAGGAGAAATGGCTCATTATGCACTTGACTGTTGGGACGTTGAAGTTAAAACTGACAAATATGGATGGGTCGAAATTATCGGAATTGCAGACAGGGGAGATTACGACCTGTCATCCCACTCAAAATTCAGTAACGATGATTTGAACGTATTTGTCGAATACGACGAACCTAAAAAGGTTCAAAAAACCATTGTGAAACCTAACCTATCCAAATTCGGACCAATCTTTAAGGGAGATTCACCTAAAGTTAAACAAGCCATTGAAGATGCTAATCCTGAAGACATCAAAGCAGCACTTGAAAAAGATGGAAAATTCACTGTTGAATTGGACAAGGTCTATGAAGTGGATGAAGAACTTCTCATCTTTGAAGATATCGAAGAGGACGTAACCGGTGAAAAGATTGTTCCCCACGTAATCGAGCCTTCATTCGGTATTGACCGTATTGTATATTCAGTCCTATTGCATTCATTTACAGAAACTGATGAAAAAGATTACTTTAAATTTGACAAGTCTGTAGCCCCAGTGCAGATTGGAGTATTCCCTCTCGTAAACAAAGAAGGTCCTCGTGAAATCGCACAAAACTTAACCGAAGAGTTAAGAATGGCAGGATTTAGAGTGGAATATGATGCAACAGGAACTATCGGAAAAAGATATGCCAGAGCAGATGAAATTGGTATTCCTCTTGCAATTACTGTAGACTTTGATACTCTTGAAGACAATCAGGTTACAATAAGAGACAGAGATAGTGAAGCTCAGGAAAGAATAGCTATCGATGAAATTAATAGCTATTTAGAAAAATATTATAAATGAGTTTAAAACTCATTTATTCTCATTTTTAAAATTTTCAAAAAGACCCATTGCCCAACTAATCGAATCATTATTTTTAGAAATCAGCAACCTATTTTGATCATAACTACCATCTTCCTTAAATAAACCCAAAATCATTACCTCATCAGTGATAATAAGTAAAATATTATTGTTTCCGCTGAATGAAGAAATTTTTTCAACTTTTGATTCCTCTTCAAAAATATTGAAGATATTTTCACCTACAATTGCTTCAACATATTTGCCCCGTTCCATCAGATTATCCAATCGCTTATTAAAATTATCATAATTAAACGGCAAAATACATTTTACTTCATTAGCCTCGTCCAATGCATTTTCAATATAGTTATAAGTCCTATACGCGTCAATATCATTTGATTCTATCAGACTTGCCTTGCCCAAAAGATACAGTTCCGCCACAGAATCATTTGGAATCATATCAACCAAATGCTTATCCAATATATTGAAAAACTTGTTTAATATATCCATAGTTTCATTCAACTCAATTATAGTCTCTATTTTCAGCCTCATACAGTTAGACAGATAATATTTACTGGATTCACGATAGATATAACCTTCCAACTCCAACTTGTGCATAGTACTTGATACAGAACTATAGCTCAATCCAGTTGTAACTGTTAAATTTTTCATGGTTTTAGGAGCATCATATAGTGCTGCAAGTACTTTTAACCTAGATAATGAGTTAGTAAGATATTTCAACTCATTTGCAATTGAATTATAACATTTTAAATAACATTTATTTTCGATCACAGTAGACCACCTATTAGTATTACTTATACTCTTATTTTTATTACTAAAAATATAAAATCTCTTGAAGTGAACAAGTGCGAAAAGTAACACTTCCGAAAAATTTAAAAACAAAATAAAATCAGATATTTTTTTAAAATATGATAAACAAATTAAAAAAACATATAAAATAACACTGAGAGATAAATATGATTGATACACATATGCATGCAGATTCAAGAAGCGGGGAAGATTTCAAAGAAATGTATCTTGCAGGAATCGACACTGCAATAACCTGCAGTTTTTACCCTTACAAAATAGAACATGAGCTAATCCTTTTAAATCATCTGAACAGAATTTTAGAACTGGACACCAAAAGAGCAAAGGAATACGGACTAAATTTGAAAGTAGCTTTAGGGATTCATCCCGCAAATTCCAATGCAAATCCAGAAAAAATCTTTGAAAATTTATATAAATGGATAGAAAACAAGCAAATAGTGGCTATCGGAGAAATTGGCCTTGAAGATCTGACTGAAAATGAAATAAGCATATTTAAAAGGCAATTGGACATTGCAGATGAAACAGATTCGAAAGTGATTATCCATACTCCGAGAAAAAACAAAATGGAAGTTTTAAAAGAAATCTTAAATATCGTGCCACAGCATCTAGATGAAAAACAAGCTGTGATAGACCACATCAATCCAAATGTCATAGATGATGTGATAAATACAGATTATACATTGGGCCTGACAGTTCAACCTCAAAAAATGGATAAAACCGAAGCAATTTCAATTTTAGATGAGTACGGATTTGACAAATTCCTGCTGAATAGTGATATCAGCAACAAGCCTTCCGATCCCCTTTCCGTTCCAAAAACAATACGAGAACTGCAAAGGCTTGGGTACGATGAAAGAGAAATAGCTAAGGTATCACATGAAAATGCCGAAAATTTTTTCGGCATATAAAATTAACATATTACCATGATTGAAAAAATACCTCTTCCAATATGTGGAGTAATTCTTGCATTATTTTCGCTTGGAAATCTTTTAAATGACACACATCCCCTTTTAAAGGCCATATGTGCGACAATAGGTCTGATATTCTTAATATTAATTATATCCAAGTTAATATTATACCCTGAAAAGATAAAAGAGGACTTCCAAAATCCAATACTGACAAGCAATTCAGGTACTTTTTCAATGAGTTTAATGCTTTTATCTACATACCTTTCACCATTTATACCGAATATTGCATTTGGTGTTTGGATATTAGGTGTAGCTTTACACATTCTACTGATGATTTACTTTACCTATCATTTTATCATACATAATTTTGATATTTCAACAGTCTATCCCAGCTACTGGATAGTGTATGTTGGAATTACGATGGGAGCAATAACCGCACATGCACACAATCTCGAAGAGATAGGAATCATATTCTTCCTAGTCGGTTTTATGGCAATGATTATTACAATGCCCCTCATAATCTACAGATATCTAAAATACCCAAATATTCCAAATGGAAACAAACCCCTGATTTGTATCTTTACTGCTGTTTTAAGCATATTGATTGTAGGGTATATCAATTCATTCAACACAATATCAGACGAATTTTTAATGGTAATGTACATATTCGCATGCATATTCTACATATTTGCACTACTTAAATTCATAGAATATAGGAATTTAGAGTTTTATCCAAGTTTTGCAGCATTTTCATTTCCATTTGTAATAAGCGGACTTGCAACAAAAGGCGTAATATCAAAAATAGGACCAAATATCATTCTAAATAATATTTTAAATATAGAAACAGTAATAGCTACAATTATTGTAGCATACGTATTAATGAAATATATTAAATTTTTAAGTAGAAAATCATCTACTTAATTTTTATTTACCAATTTAACTTGTTTTGGAGAAATAATGATTAAATTTTTATTTTCTGAACGGGCAAGCAACAATGCCTGAGCGCCATATCTAGTTCTCATTTTTTTAATCTTCTCACCAGCCAATCTAAAATTGGCATGGCTTTCTCTTTCCAAAAATGATAAATCTACAATGACCGGATTTTTCTCTTCAATTACCTGATCAACAATATAATTAACATCATCAATTGATTTTGGCCTAATAAGCGCGATTTCATAAAATGACTGTTCGGGAGTAATTACATAATCGTCAAATGCATCATAAATCGGGACTGAATTACGCATAGGTTCAGGGTTTGGATTATAATTAGGAGCCTGATTTGGACTAGGATTAGGATTTGAATTAGGTCTAGGACTGGAACGATAATTTATATTAGAATCATAATCTTGTTCGGGTTGTGAACTTTGATAATCTCTTCTTGAATTTTGAAAATTAGAAACTTCAGTCATTATATTGTCTTTAATATCGTTAAATCTTTCTGTAATGCTAGGACCCTCATTAGTGTTTTCACCAGAGGATTCTGTTTCTTCGAATCCCAAACTTCTTTTTATGTTGTCTTTAAATCCCATTCTAACTACTCCTCTAAATATCTAAAAATAGCATCCAATAACTTATCCGCACCATTGTTGTAAACATCTTCAGCAGGCAATCCGAATTCAGATTCGAAAGATCCGAGTGTCATATCTGAATCTGCATTTCTAAGATTGATTGACAAACCAACAACTTTTGTAGGTTCAACTGCTTCAATAGCTCTGATTTCCTCTGCAATACCTCTAGGCTCTCTGTAAGGGTGATTCGGCCTATGTCCAACAATAACTGCATCAGGAGCACATCCAATCAATATTGCTGCAGACAAACCTCTTGGATGAGGATTTCCGTCTTCAGTTAAACTGGACTGACCTTCAATAAATATAATGTCTGGCTGTTTAGTTTCTTCCACATATTTAATTGAAGACAATACTGCTGCCGGAACATCCATTGCAGATAAACTTCCAGCTCTAAAATTAAAATCAGTCGGTTCTTCCAATCCCATTTCATCAGTTGAAATAATGGCGGGATTTAAATTTCTTTTCATACAAGCCTTACCCAACTGTTTAGTAGTAGTTCTTTTTCCACACTCCTGAGAGGTTCCACCAACAAATATTACTGGAGCCTTTGGAGTATAGGAAATCTTTGGTAAAATTTCACAAGGTTTTTCTGGAGCCACACCAGCTACCATTTCAACAACATCCAATCTGGAACCTATTTCCTTAATAACAACATCTTTTGAAGACGCGAATTTCTTTAAAGATGAATTATCCTCGATTGATAATGATCTAAATGAAGTAATTACATTTAAGCCAGCATCAATAGCCTGAACAGCATATTTTAAAGCTGAACCTTCAGCACCGATTGGCAACATTACAACAAGAGACTTTGCATCAGGAGCCTGTTTTAAACATTCATCAAGACTGCCTGCTACAATATGCCCGCAAAATTCTTTTCCTTGTTTATTAACATTATCATCAATGAATCCTACCGCTTCTACACCTTCGAGATTAGAGAATTTTTCTCCTCCACCGCCACAACCAACAACGATGAATGGATTTAACTCTTGAATATCTTTAACTGATTTTACTGAATACAACAATCTCACCCGTATAACTTATAATTTATAATTATCCCTGTAATTTATCCTACTATTTTTGAAAAAATCATAAAAATAATATTATATTATTAAATATAATTTTTCATATTAATAAATGTAAATGTTTTAAGAAGAATAATTCATAAATATATTATTACTGAAAAAAAATTAAGGAGAAAGTTGCATGAGAAAACCGTACGTTATTTTAATTGGAAGTGCATCTGGAATTGGAAAATCAACAATAGCTGCAGAATTAGCCAAGCAATTGAATATCAAACATCTAATTGAAAGCGATTTTATCAGAGCTGTTGTTCGTGGAATTATTGGAAAAGAATATGCACCAACACTACACAGTTCATCCTATGATGCATACAAACAATTAAGAAACAAAAATCGTTTTGAAAATTATAACGATTTAGTATCCGCAGGATTTGATGAGCATGCATCCTATGTGATTCCGGCACTTGAAAAAATAATTCAAAGAGCAATAACAGATTATGACGATATCGTTATCGAAGGAGTTCACTTAGTTCCAGGACTAATCGATATCGAACAGTTCAGGGAATTTGCAAATATCTACTTTTTTGTATTGAGCTCCGACGAGGAATCCCATAAGGAAAGGTTCGTTAAAAGAGCAGTCCAAATACACAGAGGCGGAAAACAACTAGACTTCTTTAAAGAAAACAGAATAATACATGACCATTTATTAATACAAGCGGGAAAAAACGATGTGGACGTTATCAACACCGAAACCATCGAAAAATCGCTAGACAACATATTATCAATAATCAACAAAGCATGCACTACAGTGAAATTGACAAACAACGTTAATGAACTTGAAGATGTCATCAATATCATTATAAAAGAAAACAACGGATCAATAGAGAAAATCACATACAACATTTCAGGATTCAGCGAACCATTGGTTAGAAATATAAATATTTCAGACATCAATTCCGCAGAAAGATTTATCAAAAATATAAACGAAAAAGAAGACAAAAAAGAATACTTAACTAAACTATACGATTTATCTGACTATCGAACCACAGTTATCTGTGCTTCAAATCAGGAAAAATTAACCAAAATTATTAACAAACTAAAAGCTAAAGGATATGTATTAAATGAATGAAGAAGAAATTAATGAAATGATTATTCAATGTCCTGTATGCGGCATTGAAGGCGTTGCAAAATCCGTGATGAAAGAGCTTGAAATTCCCCATTTCGGCAAGGTTTTAGAAACAACAATACTCTGCCCTTCCTGCGGATTCAAACACAGCGATGTTATAGCTTTGGAACAGAATGACCCTGCAAAATACATTCTGGAAATAAATAAAAATAATCTATCTATAAGAGTCGTCAGGTCACAGTCCGCAACAATTTCCATACCGGAAATAGGCGTTAAAGTAGAACCTGGACCAAAATCCGAAGGATATGTAACCAATGTTGAAGGAGTGCTGACACGTTTTGAAAGTGCCGTTAAAAAAGCATTGAACTTATTTGAGGATGAAGAATCCCAGATTAATGCAAAAAATACTTTGAAAAATATTCAAGAGTTAAAAAAAGGAAATGGTACTGCAACATTAATCATGCTTGATCCATTCGGACAAAGCAATATAGTAAGTGAAAATGCAGAAATATTGGAAATTCCTGAAGAGGAACTTCGTGAATTAAAAACAGGTTTTAGTAAAATTGAAGATAATTAAAGAAGATTATTCTTCTTCAACTTCTTCATCATCGACATTTGCTGAAAAATCAGTGAATGAATCTTCTTCAACAACATCTTTTAATTTTAAAGTTTTTTGAACATCCATAGCTAATGCATTACAATCTGCTTTAATAGCTTCTAAATGTAATAAAATTCTTTCTTTTTCTTGATTAATCCTTTCAATGTTAGTGTATGGATAAGTGGATTCTTTAAGCATTTCGTATTCTATAGTGGTGTATGGATAATCATTTAATTGTTTACATACATTTTTTAAAACATCACCTAAGAATTTGTTCATTTCAACTTTTACCCTTTCCCTAATCATCTTGTCATCATCTAAATTTTCTTTCATTAAACGGACAACTTCAGCTTTAGCGAAAGGTAATTTTTCATCATCTTCGTCGATAAATTCTTCGGAAGTTTCATCAATCATTTCTTCTTCAGACATAATTACACCTCATTTAGTTATTTTAAAATATTGAGTCTATGTGTAATTTTTTAAAAAAAATTATCAATACATCAATATCTAATTAATAATTTATCAAAAGTTCTATTTAAATGTATTGATTTAATTAGAGAATTGAAGTAGTATTTAGGCATTTATTAGTACAACTAATAAAATGCTATAAGAGAAAATTAATAATTTTAATAGTTACAAAATTTTAAAAAATCGTTTGAAAAAAATAAAAAGTAGTAGCGTAAAAGCTACTTTAAATTATCTTTTCTTTGAGGAATTACCACCAAAAAATATTATTGAACATAACAATGACAATGCCAAAAATACAAAGGAATTGCCTGTAACATGTTTATTAAGCAAACCAAGAGCATTATTTTCAGATTTATTGTTATTAACAACATTATTTTTAGGATTTGATTTATTGAAGTCATTAGTGGAATTTTTGTTAGGTATATTGTTTTCAGTTACATTTACTTTTGCTACATCCTTATTATTATTTAAATTATAATCAAATGTATCACTAGTTACTGAAACCAAATTCTCAACCATTCCCTTACCAGTAGCAACCGCTTTAATAAATAACTCTGCAGAGTCGCCTGCAGCCAATTTGGTAATTGACCATTCATGATTTGATTTATCAAAACTTCCAAGAGTAGTTTTAAATGATTTTAATTTTAATGACTTATCTAAAACTTCATTTACCACAACTCCTTTTGCATCATCAGGCCCATAATTAGTAAGTTTAATGGAATATTTGACAACATCTCCCAATTTATAGTTATATTTAGAAACGGTTTTGGTTATTGACAAATCACATGCCGGAGCAACAAAAATCCATTCCTCATCTTCATTATTTTCCGGATTTAAATCAAACTCGTTTGAATATACACTAGCAATATTTCTAAAGTTGCCAGTTGAAGTTACTTTACATATTATTTCCAAATCTTTAACTTCACCAACAGCTAAATCACCAGCATACCAACTACCATCCATATCAATATAACCACTGGATTTGACAAATTCTACACCTTTAGGAAGAATATCTCTAATAAAGACATCACTTGCATTATTTGGACCCATATTGGTTATTATGATAATCCATTTAACTAAATCCTTATAATTAGGATTTGAATTGTTAACAAGTTTATTGATTGATAAATCCACAACCGGAAAGACACAAATCAATTCATCATCCTTATTATTTGACTCATTCCTGTCCACTTCAGAAGAATTTGCAAATGCTTCGTTAACAATATTGTCTAAACGATTAACTTTACATGATATATTCAAATATACGACCTGATTATTTTTCAATTGACCAATAACCCATTTACCACCTACAAATTCCCCGACAGTTGAGGAATAATTGTTGAAAATTAATCCATCATCCAATAAATCATACAAAATGACATTTGTGGCATCATCAGGACCATTATTTTTTACAGATATGAACCAAATAATATCTTCACCGAAGAAAGGATATTCGTTAGACACCTGTTTAATAACTTCCAAGTCAACAGTTGTTGGAACAGATATGGATTTATTATTTTTATTATTAGTTAAATTAGGGTCAACCTCATCAGCAGTAATTGAAGCCAAATTTGTAATAACCCCAGTTTTATTAACCATACAAACAATCTCCAATTTCTCTTCATCGCCATTTTCTAAACAGCACATTGTCCAGATTCCATTATCATAAATTCCTTTACTTGCAGATGAATTAATCAATATCAAACCTTTAGGCAAAATATCTTCCACATAAACATCAGTTGCTTTATCTGGACCATTATTTCTAGCAATCAATGTCCATTTAATAGTACTTTGATAATTTGGATTAGTATTATTTACCAATTTAATAATTTGAACATCAGCAGTCCTTTCAACATCAATGCTATCATTATGATAATTATTATCCAAATTATAATCAAATTCACGACCTGAAACAGAAACATTATTTTGAGTAACACCAGTTGCATTAACACGAGTAACAATATTTAATTGAACAAAAGCATTTGAATTTAATTGGCCAATATTCCAAATACCAGTTTTAAGATCATATTTACCATTACCATCATCATCAACCCAAATTAAAGATTTAGGAAGAACATCGATGACTTTAACTTCATGTGCAACATCCGGACCATTGTTTCTAACAATAATATTCCAATTAACAATGTCCCCATAATTCGGATTGGTTACATTGGCCTTCTTAATTACTTCTAAATCACAAGCAGGATTGACAAATACAGATGCATTATCTTTATTATTTGACAAATCAGAATCATACTCATATCCAGTTATATTAGCAAAATTAACGATAGTGCCTGTACGATTTACTTTAGAAATTATTTCTACTTTCAATTTTTCACCGACAGACAAAGTACCAATATTTATTACACCATCAGAATATGTTCCTTTTTCCAAAATGGAATCGATATAAATGAATCCTTCTGGAAGAATATCAACCACAACCACATCATGTGCGATATCCGGACCATTATTAGTTATCATCAATGTCCATTTAACTAACTGATTGAAATTAGTACTTGACACATTAGACACTTTAATAATTGATAAATCTGAAGAAGGACTGACCTTGATAATTTCAGAATCGTTATTATTTGTCAAATCATAATCAAACTCACTGCCATTGACGGAAACATTGTTCATTATAATTCCAGTGGAATTAACTTTACAGACAATATTTAACATAATTTCATCACCCGGATTCAATGTACCAATATTCCAAACTCCAGTATCAGGATTATAATTCTGAGTATTATTATACCAAATCAAAGATTTAGGAAGAACATCAATAACCTCCACATTATGAGCTATATCCGGACCATTGTTTCTAACTTTAATACTCCAGTTAACAAAATCACCATAATTAGGATTAGTGTTATTTACAGATTTTATAACTTCCAAATCACAGGCAGGAAGAACATTTATTAATTTTTCATCAAAGTTATTAGTCAAATCAAAATCATATTCATTAGATGTTACATTAACATTGTTAACAATTTTTCCGGTTTTATTTACAACAGTGTAAATATTAACAATGATTGTTTCACCAACATCCAACTTATCAATATTTAAAATTCCAGTTACTGGATCATATTGATTGTTAGTATCATCATCAATCCAAATCAAACCTTCAGGCAATACATCCCTTACAACAACACCAGTTGCATCATTAGGTCCGTTATTAGTAATATTCAATGTCCAGATAACTACATCTTCATAGTTATAAGATTCAGATTTAGTTAATTTTTTAACTTGATTATCAACTTTTGGAATGACATTAAATGTAGTTTTATTGGTTATTGCCTTGTAGTAAGTATCCTCATAATGTCTAGCAGTTACATAGTATTTACCAGGTTTCAATCCAGCAAATTTCTCTGAAACTTCACCAAGATAATTAGAGTTTAATGTTTTATTAAAAATGATGGTGCCATCATCCTTTTCAATTGTTAATAAAATACCCATATTATATTCACGGTCATCTTGATATAAAATACCCATATTTGTTGCTCCATTAACAGGATATTCCCCATCAATTTGAATATTTGAATACTCTGCAGCATTGTAAATAGCATTAGATACAGCCAAATCACCATATTTCCCAATATTATTTCCACCATGAATAATTGATTTGATAACCTCAACATCACCGTAATAAATATCTTTAGCAAAAATTGGCAACAAATATACCCATGCCTGGTTTTGATATAAGGTATTATTTGATAACCTTAATTTTTTACCAAATTTATCGTAATAAATTGCACTTCCATTTCTTGCAGTATTGAATAAAAAATTGCTATTTTCAATATTTGCATTTGTACTATTTACGTAAATAGCTCCACCCAATCCTTCATCATATTTATCGAAATCAGGAATAGCACTATTATTCATAAATGAAGATTCTGAAATTAATGTACTTTTACCATTTATAAATATAGCACCACCATCAGTTTCAGCAATATTTCCTTTAAATGATGAATTTGAGAAAATAACTGATGTTGCAACTACATTAGCTGCACCTCCATTCACATATGCATAATTATTATTGAAATTAGAATCAGTGATTTTAATATTTTCACCAACTAACTGAACTGCACCTCCCAAAGGGGCAATATTGCCTTCAAAACTACAATTATTAATGTCCAAATCCATAGTTTTATCAAAGAAATATCCAGTAGATAATGCACCACCAAACTCATTAGCAGTATTATTAATAAAAATACAATTACTAATTGATCCAGAAGCATGATAGGTTAATGCACCACCTTCATCCGCAGAATTATTAATAAAGATACAACCATCATAAATCACCCCATCTCGAATACATCCAGCGCCACCATGAGTATGAGCACTATCAGAATATACGGAATTATTAATAAATATACAGTTAAGTACATAAGCAGTACTTGGATTATCCATACTCATTTGAATTGCACCACCGAAAGACTGATTGCCAAAATCATTATGAGCACTATTTGATACAAAAACCGAATTTTTAACCGTAGAATTATTTCCATATAAACATACTGCGCCGGCAATTACAGCAGAGTTATTTATAAACTTACAATTATCCACAACAACATTTACGCAACGAGTATCATTATAAACACTTGCAATCGCTCCACCCCTTTCATATGCATTATTATTTTCAAATGCACAATTTACAATTTGAACATCATCCGCATAAGTGAAAATTGCGCCTCCAACTCTTGAATACGCATTAATAAATTTTATATTCTTAATTACTGTCCCCGAAGCTTTGGACCCAATTGAAAAAATTTGAGTAAAATTTTTAGCATCAAGAACAGCAGAAGATGTACCTGTAATAGTCAATTGTTTATTAATGGAAATGCGGTCTGAACTACTCCCAGCACTGTACTTTCCATTCAAAACTATCTCATCACCTTTCTCTGCTTTATTAATCACATTTTGTATATCTTTAAAAGTACCTCCTTTAACTTCATAAGACTTTGATAATAATATATTTCCAGACTGAATCTCATCTAAATTTACCAAACCCTCTTGAGAATTTTCTAGCGTATCTTCAACATCTAATCCAATTTCCATCCCCTTACCAGTTTCATTTAAATCCACAGCATATGAATCGCCAATAGTAGATCCAAATGTTGTGAAAATTAAACAAACGAATAGCAATGAAATTAAGAAATTTTTGCTAATAGCCATATTTTGAATTTTTTTCAACATTTAATCACCTTTTGAGGACGATGACAAAATACTATTAATTAACAAAAGCTATTAACCAGCAATTAAACTTTTTAATTTAATTTAAATTCTAAAAAGAATACTTTATCCATATAAAATTTAAACAATAATTTTAAAATCATTAGAAAAACTATTTCTTAGCATTCTAGCACAATATATTTTTTTCAAATATCTGCTCAAAGTTTAAAATTAAACCAATTTTACATGCAAAAATAAACTTTTTTAAAAACTCATCATATTTAACTTAAAATAAAAGATAACCTCCTATAAATCCTCAAAATGAGTATTAAACTCCAATATATTTAAATTTTTTCTTAAAAACGACTGCAATTTCTTATTTATAAAAAATATTAGATTCAAAAATAAACTTGATAAAAGATTATGAAAAAAAATATTTTATCTATAAAATAAATATTAAATTATAGTAAAAGGTTAAGGTAATTGACATGAAGAAAAAAATTGCAATATTTCTTATGGCATTATTATTAATTGCGCCAGTAATGCAGGACGTTACTGCAACTAAGACTGTTTTCATTACAACAGACAATATAGTTGATCATGATTTTGATGTCAGATTAATAACAGCCATTAAAAACTATGTACAAGAATTGAGTGGTGGACAACTCCAAGTGATAATCGATAACGAAGCCCCAGCACCTGGCGAAGGTTATCGATCAATAGCAGTGACAAGTGATGTGAGTATAGATCTGGCGGCTTCGGATGCTGGAAACTATTTGCAATTAGCAAATTATAGTGCAAATTCAAATAAACAAATTGTTTTTGTCAATATCGGAAATTATGATTTAGATAATTCTTCAAACTTCCTTAGAAGAGCATGGGACGATAATTATACTAATGAAAGTTTTGCTGGAGTTCATGACCCTGGAAAACTTCTCAGAAATTCGGGAATATACTATGTCCAACCTGCGAAAAAATATCCTGATAAATTTAAGGATGGTATTTTATCCAGTTATGACGATAAAATGGCCAAAGAAATTTCTCAAGAAATAGTTGACATAATCAATACCCACGATAATGAAACTAAGGTGCTTAGTAACGAACTAATTGTAAAAAATAACATTCCACCAAAAGGAATGGCAGATGCAAGTAAAGCATTAATAAATAGTGGAGATAAAGAATTTAAAGGTCCATACGGAGCATACACCGGACCACAATTGTTATATCAGACCAGTTCATATTTAAACGGTAACGGATTAGACATCCCTAAGACATTTGGAGAACCAGAAAATCCGATGGGCATTTCAATATTTAACAAAGGCACATACACAATTTCAGACTATTTCAAAATGGGAGGAATAGTAAGAAATTATATGGATGAACATGGAAAAGCCCCAGACTATATTGATTATAAGGGAGCTAAAATCGGTTATTACGATTTATTATATAACTTTGCAAAAATAACCCAGAATCATACAGATACCTATCATATGGGCTTTGATAGCGAATATCACTTCGACAGAGTGAATAATTCATTCCTATTAGATGTATTCCCATTCATATTAATATTATTCATATTATTCGTGACATATCTGATTTATAAACGGATAAGAAGGTAGACATTAAATATAATAAAATACAAAATGTTAATGTTCATTAATAAATGAATAATAAAACATAGAAGGGAGAATAAATGAAAAGATATATTGCGGAATTAATAGGAACTATGGTTCTTGTCCTATTCGGATGTGGAAGTGCAGCTGTAGCTGGAACCCTTTTAGGTAATCTTGGTATAGCAATGGCTTTTGGATTATCTATTGTTGCTATGGCTTATGTAATCGGAGATATATCCGGTTGTCATATCAATCCTGCAGTTTCCATCGGAATGTGGATTGATGGAAGAATGGAAGCAAAAGACTTAATTATGTACATCGTATTCCAATGTATAGGTGCAATAATTGGTATTGCACTTCTTGCAGCTATCATCAACTCTGCTCCAAGTCTTGGAGGATACGCTGTAACAGGATTAGGTCAAAATGGATTTGGATCTGCATCACTCGTCGGCCTTAATGTCACAGGTGCAATCATTGTGGAAATTATCTTAACTTTTGTATTTGTATTCACAGTACTTGGAGTTACCAAAAAAGCAGAAAACGCAACTATTGCAGGTATTGTTATTGGTTTAACCTTAGCATTTGTACATATTATGGGAATTCCATTAACCGGTACTTCTGTTAACCCTGCACGTAGTTTAGCACCGGCATTATTCATAGGAGGACAAGCTCTCCAGCAAGTTTGGGTATTTATTTTAGCCCCTATCGTAGGTGCAGTAATTGCAGGTCTTTTATACAAAGGTTTAATTTCAGAGGATGCTTAAATCCTCTAACTTTTTTTATTTTATATTTCAAAACTTCCAATATAAGTATATCCTTTAATTTTTTCAAAATCAGTTTTAATATTGAATTTAAACGTATTTTCGTTAGCCAGATACATATGGGCCAAAGCGATTCCCATATCAATCGGATTCCATTTTTTAAGGATTTGTCTTTTTAAAATATTTTGTTTAACCTGATATACATCAAAACCATTGCCACTATGTTTAAAATACCATGGCTGTGAGTTAATAGCTGATGGCGCCAATTGTGCAGGTATTAAATTCTCATCAGCAAAATCACTAATTTCGGATAATTTTTTTCGTTTAAAATCAGCTACATCCCTAGTCTTATTATCGGATTTTCCAAATGCAATTAGAATTATAAAATCAGGGTCTTTCTTTTTAACTGAAGCCATTCCGACCCAACAGCTCCCAATATCAATGCTTTGTAAAAAAAGGGAAACCTGTTGAAAAATAAATCCAATATTTTCCAGATAATTTTCTTTTCTCTCAGAATATAATGCCAAGTAATATGGTGCACTCCAAGGAGTTTTAATCTTAACCTCATCTTTTTTAAGAATCTTATACCTATAACTAATCTCACTATTTAATGGTTTAACATGGGCTATAAAGTCATGAATAGGTTCCATATCAATTACATCATCAACATACTTACGACAAGATTTCCTAAGATATATCTGATTGACTAAATTCATCGAAAATCACCTTTATACTAATCTATATTTCATACAATATAAAATTTAAATAATATTGAAATGATATATTATATATAAGGTGAATTTATGAAGATTGTTATTGCAATTGGAGGATCTATATTATTAAAAGAATATGATTGTAAAAAATTCCAAGAGTATAGTGATATCTTAAAAGACCTCTCAAAAGAACACAAATTATTTGTTGTTGTAGGTGGTGGAAAACCTGCAAGAGAATATATTGGAGTAGTTCGTGATTTGGGTGCTGGAGAAGCACAATGCGACGATATTGGAATAGAAGTTACAAGAATAAATGCTAAACTGTTATTATCTGCACTTGGAGATGTGGCATACCAAAGAGTACCTCATAACTTCCAGGAAGCATTGGAATTCTCAGCTAGTGGAAAGATTATCGTTATGGGCGGAACTGAACCAGCACACAGTACAGACGCAGTATCTGCAATTCTTGCTGAATATATTCATGCTGATAAATTAATCAATTTAACTTCAGTTGATGGAATGTATACTAAAGATCCAAATAAATTTGATGATGCTGAACTTGTTCCGGAAATCTCTGCAACTGATTTGCTTGAATTTTTAAGTGGAAAAGACATGAAAGCTGGAACCTACGAATTTTTCGACACAACAGCTGTTCAAATGATTAAAAGGTCAAATTTGGAAACTGTCATCACAAACGGTTTTGAACCTGAAAACCTTATAAAAGCTGTTAATGGTGAAAAAATAGGTACTAAAGTTATAAGTGAATAGGTGATTAAGTGGAAAATCTCATTGATATCGGTTTAAACCTTATGCATTCTTCATTTAGAAAAGACAGGTTAGAAATAATTGAAGAAGCTAAAAAAGTAGGCGTTAATCAGTTTATAATTACTGGAACCAATGTACATTCAAGTCACATAGCAGCAGAATATGCATCAAAATATCCTGAAACTTTATTTTCAACATCAGGAGTGCATCCTCATGATGCAAAAACTTGTAATGGACATACAATCAATGAATTAGAAAAAATAGCTAAAAACGAATGTGTTGTAGCTATTGGAGAATGCGGTCTTGATTATAATAGAAATTTTTCTCCACAAGACATTCAAAAAAAATGGTTTGAAGCACAAGTTGAATTGGCTGAAAGATTAGACATGGGTTTATTTTTACATGAACGAGAAGCTCATGAAGATTTGTACAATATATTAAAAAAACATGAAGGAATTGCTGAAAAAGCAGTTGTTCACTGTTTTACAGGAACAAAACAGGAAGCACAAAATTACATAGATTTAGGTTGTCATATTGGTGTTACAGGATGGATTTGTGATATGAAAAGAGGAAGAAATTTACAAGAAGCTGTAAGTGTCATCCCTCCAGAAAAGTTAATGATTGAAACAGATGCTCCATTTTTAATACCAAAAAATTTTGATAAAAAACCTAAAAAAAATAGAAATGAACCAAAATATTTACCACATATCCTCAAAACAATTGCACTTTGCATGGGCCTTGATGCTGAAGAACTTGCAATCCAAGTTACTAAAAATACTAAAGAATTTTTTAAAATATAAAAAGGAGATGAAAAAATGTCAGTAGAACCACATAAACATTGTCCTATTTGCGGGACACCAATACCTTTAAACGAACTTGTTTGCTCACCAGATTGTCAAAAAGTCTGGGATGCAAGATTAAATCACAGGAAAAGATCCCAAATAATTTTATATATAGTTATAGCAATATTCCTAATAATCTGGGCATATTTGACATTTATGAAATAGTGATATAAATGATATTAACATCTTCAAACACACTTGAAAATAAGAAAATATTAGAATATAAGGGATTAGTTACTGGAGAATCCTTAATTGGTGCTAATATTTATAAAGACTTATTTTCAGGTGTTCGTGATGTTGTAGGCGGTAGAACTTCAAGATATGAAGAAGAAATTAAAAAAGCACGTGACATCTCAATAAACAGTATGATTGAAAAGGCTGAAAGTTTAAATGCCAATGCAATTATTGGGCTGAAAATTTCTTATGATAACCTTGGAGGCACCATGGGAAATACAATACTTGTAACCGCATACGGAACAGCCGTCAAATTCGAATAACATGGAAATCAGAAATAAAAAAATCGATAGAAAACGACTACGACGCGCCATATTTTGTATAGGAATAGGAACTGCCGTAGGGCTTTTAGTTTATGGAATCTTTTTATATTTTAAGATAGACATCTTCGGATGGAATTTAGGTTTGATATTCGCCCCACTGGCTGCAGGTTATGTTGAAACAATCCTTGCAAATAGAATTATCGGTGAAGATATTGGAGCGATAAGTGCGTTCATACTTTTCATTGATACTACTTTTTACAGTTTTATTTTGAAAAATCCAACCTTGGGTTTCAATTTGATAACAGCAGGAGCAATAATAGTTATTCTACAGGCAGCATTTCCGACATTGATTAACTATATCCTTTTAGTGGTGGTTGGTGGAATTCTTTCCATATTCGTTAATACTTTTAAGGAATACTGGGCGAAACTTAAGTTATTTATGAAAAAGCAGCAATATGTCAAATGGGATGGGCCTGATGCCGAATTGAATACTGACCCAATACCTGATTATGATGAGACTGGAAGTAACGAAAAAATCAACAGTTTGAATTTTTTCTTTATAACCAGCAGCGACATGAAAACAAGAAATCATGACATTATTGGAATTTATCAAAGCGAAGTTATTCTAGAAAAAGATAAAGATTTGATAAAACTAGGACCTCAAAAAGCTGAAATCAAACGGCTCAACAACATCAAAGCTGGAAAGGATGAATGCTTAATTAAATTATCCAAACAAATTAAAGAAAATGGAGGAAATGGAGTTTTAGATTTATCCATGACATATAATTTAATTGGAGTAGGTGGAGACAATATCCAAATTACAGCACGAGGAATGGGCATTAATATCAAATAATGGGAGTGAAAATATGGAGAATGAAGGAAATATCATAATACCAATCATTGGATACATTATTACATTAATATCACCACTCATTGGTTTAGTTTATGGAGCGATACTATTTTTTACAAAAAAAGACGTTGTATTATATCGAAAGCATGGCAGGTTCATAATATATTTTTCAATAGCAGTATTCGTTATCAGCTGGATATTAAGACTCATTGTCTTAAAATAAAAAAAAGTAGAAATCTTATTAATTTAATTAATAAGATAAATTATTATTTAAAATTGATTATACTGCAATTTTAAATCGAATTTAGAAAATTCAGTTTCATTTAAAAATCTTTTCATGTCCTTATCCAATTTTAATGCTAAATCAACAACGACCTGCAAGAAATTTTCAAAGTCTTCATTTGATTGTGATTCAAGCCCATGAGCCAATACAGAATTATTACGCTTTTGGGTCAAATCTTTAATCTTATTTTCATGCTCTTTATAATATTTACCCAAATCGTCACCCAATTCATTAAGCAATAAAAAATCAGCTGTTAAACCAATTTTTATTTTTCCATCTTCCTCCATTTTTTTCAGATAGTTAATGAAATCTTCAGATACATTTTTTTCTAAAAGAACATCAATATCAATATCTGAACTAATAAGATTGTATTTAGACAGTTTAATTTGAGCAATCAATTCAAAAGACCTGTATAAACGGGCTATAGCATCATCATATTTATATTCGGCAGCTCTTCTTTTAGAATTATTAATCAAACTTGCAAGAGCATAACAGTTTTTCAGATTCTCAGACTTTGAGTTAACAATAATGCCCAATGCTTTTAAATTCTTCTTCAATTTAACTGCGATTTCAATAAAATGCCTCTGGTTGATATTGACTTTAGTTAAAAAGCTATAAGCATTTTCAAAATCCATGTTATCCCAATAATAATAAGCTTTACATAGATTTAAAAATGATTCTTTCTCAATATTTAAATCAACAATTCGCTTTAAAGTTTCAATACATGCCATAAAACGATTAGCATTGAAATTGTGTCTTATCCTTATTACTGCAAACCTGTCATAAATTTTATAGAGATTTTGATAGTTTATGATTTCAGTACCTACAGACACTTCACCAGTGGTTCTATCTCCCCCAACGGAAATCAAATCCTTATTATAAAACATACCACAACATGCCATAGCTGCAGACATTGTTTTGGTTCCGGAAGTATAATCCATTATGATTTGATACTCTTTTGTTATATCCATATCAAATTCCCATATTTTTGATTCAAATACTTCAAAACAGGCATTAAAATCATCAATAGCATCAATTGGAACAATATGATAATCTTCTTCAAAAATAAATTCATCATTATCGTTTTCAAATAATTCTTCAATATATCCAATTGTTTCTTTAGATCTATCTGATGCAAAAAAAACGACATGATGAGGATATATTTTAGTTATAGTTGAATATAATTTTTGAGCAAGCAACCTAAACCCTTCATCGCCAGACTTTGAATTAAAACCAGTTCCGACAATCATAAATAGTATAATATCTTTTCTTTTCATGTTATCACACAAATAATTAATTAAATATATTATAACTTTTTATTAAAAAAGTTGTTGAAAATTCAACTCACAAAACAAATTATGGCAGGACACCCAACATCTTCAATGCCATATAAAATACCAAAATTGAAAATACTATTTTCAGCTTCTTTTGAGGGACTTTATGTGCAAATTTTGCACCTAAAGAAGCTAATGGAACCGAAAAGGCAGCTATTAGAACAAAATTAATTATGCTTACATAACCAATAGAATACGGGAATGTATTTACCCCCCAACCTGACACAATATAGGATAAAAATCCGCCAATAGCAGTTAGGGAAATAAAAATAGAAGATGTGCCTATAGCTTCAATCATGGAAAATCCTAAAAGTGAAGTTAAAATAGCTATTAAAAATATTCCTCCGCCCACACCCAAAAGGCCAGATGAAAATCCGACAAGAAGGCCAATAATCGCTGTTGAAATCAAATTAAATGGGATTTTAGCATCTTCCCTTTCCTTGTTTATATTCACAATATTATTAACTGTGATAAAAAGCAGCAAACATCCAAAAATTATCTCCAAAACTCTTGACGGCAATCCTGATGCTACAAATCCCCCAACAGCACCACCAATTATCCCAAAAACTCCCAAACGCAATCCCGGCCTGACAATATTATCCATTGATCGGGTATGCCTATATGCTCCACTCAAGGATGTTGGAACAATAATGGCCAAACTTGTAGCTAAAGAAATCAGCATTGCAAGGTCAGGTTCGACTCCAATGTATTTTAACAGGAAATATTGCAATGGAACAATAATGAATCCTCCGCCAACACCCAAAAGACCGGATGCAAATCCCGCACAAATACCTATTAAAATCAAACCCAAGAAATATTCAATTGGAAACATAAATATCAATTTATTTAAACTATTAATACTTAAATTATTGTAATGAAAGTTAATAAAACTATCTTAGTTGGATTCATATTCATCATATTTGCAGGAATAATTTTTGTAACGGACATGTTCAATCCAATCATAAGACCAGTTACATACCAATTCTTAATGGGATCCTCAAAAGGAAAGGACATAATATTTTTTGGTCTTTTAGGACTGTTTTTAATAATGTCCCAAGTTATCAAAAAGGAAATTGATGCAACAAAATATCTGAAATTATCCATCGTAACTGGAGTTATTTTATTGACTTTAGGAATTCTGATAGAAATTATTTTTAGACTGCAAATGGGAATATCTTTAAACTCCATTTTTGCATCCATGACACATGGAATGAGTTCCACAAGCATTCTGCACACCCATCTTATAAAATCAATTTTGGGAGAAATCTTAGCAAATGTTATGGGACCATTTATCCAAAGCGAAATCAACACAGGTGTTGGCCTATACTCCTATGTTCCCGACATCGCAAAGCTAGTCGTGTTATTGATTCCAGTTTTATTTGTGATGATTGTTCTGGCAAGTCAAAAAAGACCATGGTTTACAAACTTTTTAATAGCTTTATTTGGAAGCTGTTTAATAATAGGAGCCATTGACGGAGGAATGTTTGGAACACCAGCACTCGTTGGAATCTGTGGCCTGCATCTTGTTTACAGGAACGGTTATTACATGAACTATATCATCGGACACATATTGAGAGATAAAGATTTACTCGCTAAAAATGAAGACTTCCAGGCACCCTACAGAAACGTTGGTTTAAGCGAGGCAAGATATATTTTTAACAGATTTGCATATATACTTGTTATATTTGCCGTGATCTTTTTAAGATTCACAGTAGCTTTTGCGGGTGCTGAACCTGATTATTATACCGTTGAAATCACAAACATGGACAAGAACGTTGATTTTGGAGACATACCCCTTGAAAAAATCAGCCAAACAAACAATACCATTACCTATCATGTAACACCAGAATATAATGAAATGGAACTTTTAAACGACTTAAAAATTCCGTTAACTGACTCGTGTGAATATTATACGGTCAGTTGGAACATCTATTCCTATTTAGATTAGCATGGAAAAATTATATTTGTTTTTATAATATTGGCCATTACATGATGCTTTCAAATGACCTGAGTTTTAGAAAAGACTCTGATGATTTTTTCAAAATCCAGAATAATGTAAGGCATATATTCAGAAATACCGACAATAATAATGTTTTGCGGATTTGCATTAACTATATCGACCATGACAATATTAGGAAAAAAAGAAAAAATGAATCCAATATCACTTAAAATATATATTACAAAAATTTATTAATTTTAAAAAAATAAAATTAAACATATGATATTGAGCATTATTATACCTACATATAATGAAGAAGAATATCTTCCGAATCTTTTGGAAAGCATTGAAAAACAAAGCTTCACGGACTATGAAGTCATAATTGCAGATGCTAATTCAACCGACAGAACAAGAGAAATTGCCAAAGATCATGGATGCAGAATAGTTGAAGGAGGCCTTCCAGGAGCAGGTAGAAATAATGGTGCTAAGGTAGCAAAAGGAGAATATCTGTTATTTTTAGATTCCGATTTGGAGCTTACTGACGATTACTTGCGAAATGTACTATATGAATTTAGAATGGAAAAACTGGGAATCGCAATCACACAAATGCTCCCACTGTCTTCAAAAATTGAAGATAAAATATACCACGAATTTGCCAATTATTTTATGATAGGCATTGAAAAAATAAAGCCTCACGGTGCAGGATGTTATGGAATTATTGCAAGAAAAGAGTTGCATGACAAATGCGGAGGATTTGATGAAACACTGACATTTGGTGAAGATACTGATTACATTGAAAGATTAGCCAAAAAAGAAAAATTTAGAGTTTTGAGAAATGCCAAAATCGGAGTTTCAACAAGGCGTCTTGAAGAGGAAGGAATCACCACATTAATTAGACAATATGGAAAGAGTACTGTTAATGATTTTTTAGGAAAAAGAACAGATGCCAGTTCCCTCAATTATAATTTTGGCCATGAAAAAGTAACTACCGACAGTTTATCCAGATTGGAAAAAACTACTGCGAGTCTAAATAAAATCAAAGACAGTTATAATGGGTCTATTCAAAAAATTAACTCAACCAGACGCCAAATAAAACCTAAACGAAAAAGAAATAAAAAAATAGTATTTTATTGTGTTTGCGGTGAAGGAATGGGTCATGCAATAAGAACCGGAGTGATAGTTGATAGAATTAAGGACAAATATGATGTGTATATCTTCTCAAGCGAAAGGGCATATAACTATCTGAATGAAAAATTCGATAATGTTTATGAGATTGGTGGTTTTAATACTGTTTACATCAACAATAAAGTAAATAACTTAAAAACATTGGCTAATGCTTTAAAAAGGAATCCAACCAACATAAAAGTAGGATATGAAACATTATACAAAAAAGCAAGACAGTTGCGTCCGGATGTTATTGTAACCGATTTTGAGATTTATGCAACCACAGTGTCCAAAATTTTAAATATTCCTTTAATCAGCCTGGACAACATGCACATAATGACCCAGGCACAAATTGATTATCCGAAAAATCAATATGTGGAAATGATAAAAGCCAAAGGAGTTATTAAAACCTACGTTGTAAAACCTAAAGTGCATATCTTAACCAGCTTCTTTTATCCGAAAATTAGAGCCGGAAAAAAAGCAGTTATCTATCCCCCAATAATTCGTGAAGATATTTTAAAATTAAAGCCTACACAAGGAGACCACATCATCGTTTACCAGACAAGTAAAGAAAGTGTAAAGCTAGTCAATAAATTAAAAGCAATTAAAAATGAAAAATTTATTGTTTATGGATTCAATAAATATGAAAAGGATGGAAATCTGACTTTTAAAGAATTTAACGAAGATGAATTCTATGATGATCTTGCTTCATCAAAAGCCGTAATATGTAATGGTGGTTTTACATTTATTTCGGAAGCCATTTATCTTAAAAAGCCTATTTATTCCATCCCCGCAATTGGAAACTTTGAACAAGTATTGAATGCATTTTATGTTCAAAAATTAGGTTATGGAGAGTATCATGAAGCAATGAATGCTTCAAGAGTAAAATCCTTTTTAAAAAGGCTTCCAGGATATAGGGAAAAACTTGAAACGGTCAAAAAATTCAATAATGATGGAATTATTAATGAATTAATTTACAGAATTGAGAAATATTCAAAATAACTACAATCCTAATATCCAATTAACAGAAAGATAATTCAGCCATTATTAAAAAGAAAAAAAGGTCAATTATATATTAGAGTATAACAAACCAGTAGCTCTATTATAGAAAAATATTATATAGACACTTAACACGCCCAACACGATTCCGCCAATAACTGAATTATAATCAGAGATTGAATCGGAAACAATGAATAGAACAAATGCCATAATAAAAGCCAAAACTACAGTAAAAATAATTTTGATTAAACCTATTTTAAAAATATCTCCCATGGCTTCATTAATAGCCAAAGCCTCGCTTAAACTATCATTTTTAGCCAACCTGCACCTTGCCATTAACTCCGCCAATGCAAAAATGATGAATAAAACAATGCCTATCAATGAGACTATCCATCTAGCTAAAAAGATTGATAAAATAATAAAAACAACAAACGGCACGAACAGGTAAACAATTTCAACCACTAAAAATTTAAGTGCATTTGAAAATTGTCTCTTAATATCAATCCCCGGTGAATCACTCCTTCTGTAAATACTCCATTTAACAACATCCAACATATAACCCACGATTAATAATGAGATAATTATAAAAAGGAGCATGCCCAATATACCAGATTCATTAGCAATAATATTATTTATACCCAAGAAGTCTAAAATAAAATCTATAGTAGTTGTACCACCTGAAATCCCCGCAATGACTCCCAGTACAATAAATATTACTAATGCTTTTATATTTTGCAAAGGATATAACAAAGAATTTCTTAAAATTTCACCCATATCCATAATTATACACCATTATTATAAATTATATAATAGTTTATTTTGAAAAGTATTTAAATTTTAAATAACACTAAGAATATAAAACAAAAAAAAATTAATAAAAAAAAGAATGATTAATTAAAAAATTAATTAATCAGAGTGAAACTATAAAGTTACACCCATTTCCAATTGTTCGGTTAATTCCTTGTACCTATTACGGATAGTTACTTCAGTTACTCCTGCAATGTCTGCAACATCCCTTTGAGTTTTTCTTTCACCCAACAAGACAGATGCAATATATAAAGCAGCTGCAGCAACACCAGTAGGACCTCTTCCAGAAGTTAAACCTTTTTCCATTGCCTTTTCTATAATTTCAATAGCTTTAGATTGTGCTTCACCAGAAAGTCCTAATTCACTTGCAAACCTTGGAACATAATCAACTGGAGAAGTTGGTGGCAATTTAATGTTTAACTCACGAGTTAAGAACCTGTAAGTACGTCCTACCTCTTTTTTGGTAACTCTTGATACTTCAGCAATTTCATCTAAAGTACGAGGTACATTACAACGACGACATGCAGCATATAATGAAGCAGCAACTACTCCTTCAATACTTCTTCCTCTGATTAGCTTATTATCTACTGCACTTCTGTAAACAACTGATGCAGCCTCCCTTACACTTCTCGGAAGACCTAATCTTGAAGAGTCCCTATCAAGTTCACTCAATGCAAATGCCAAGTTTCTTTCGGTAGCACCTGAAATCCTAATTTTCCTTTGCCACTTTCTTAACCTATACCATTGTGCACGGTTTCTAGCAGGAATATCACGACCGTAGATATCTTTATTTCTCCAGTCAATCATAGTACTTAAACCCTTATCGTGAATTGTATAAGTAATTGGAGCTCCAACCCTAGTACGTTTATCTCTTTGTTCATGGTCGAATGCTCTCCATTCAGGACCCATATCTACAAGGTTTTCATCAATAACCAAACCACAACGAGCACAAACTACTTCTGCTCTTTCATAATCACCAATTAACTCTTCAGAACCACATTCCGGACAAACAGTTTGTTTATTATCATCAAAAACTTTATCTTGATTTGGTTCTCCCCTAGTTCTCCTACGTCTTCTACTAGGCGCTTCTGTTACTTCTTGTGTCGTGCTTTCATCCTCCTTCTTTTAGGTTTTTTGGATTTTGGTTTTGATACAAATAGTTTTTCACCACAATTTTTTGCAATACGATCCCTATTTGCTGATTTAAATAATCTAATAGAGACGTATGGTTGTTTAGTTGGTCCAAAAACATAGCTGACCTTACCAATTTTGTTTTTATTATTATCGAAAACTATTCCACCAGGTGATGGGGTTTTGGAAGACCTAGCTATTAATTTACCAGAGTTTGCAATATGCAAACTATTTCCTAAGAATTTCATATAATCAAACTTAAAATCAAATCTGTATCGGTTTTATATTATAAAAAAAGTAGTATATAAATATATCGGTAATATTTATATAAAGTAATAATTCATATTTAAATGTTTTACTATTTTTATCTGAGACCAGCAATTTGAGCCAAAGTCATGCCTTCACCCAATTTATCCACAATGGCCGATTCAGTTAATTTAACTTCAAGGGCGGAAATCATGACCTTGTTGAATAACTGTTTAGGAATTATAATAACTCCAGTTTCATCGCCAAAGAAAAAGTCTCCAGGATTTATTTTATTGCCTTCAATTTCTATAGGTTGATTCAAAGTACCCAAACCAAGAGCCAATCCAGCATTAGGAACAAAATTAGATGCAAAAATAGGATAATCCATATCTAATAAAGCATCCAAATCACGAACTGATCCATAAATTACAGTTGCTTTAATGCCATTATACTTAGCAGAAGTTGAAGCCAGTTCACCCCAAATAGCTTTTTCATCACTGTCTACCTTAAAGAATAAAATATCTCCTTCACATGCATCATCAATTGCTAAAGCAGAAGTTCCCCAATCATCACATGATGTTTCAACAGGATATATGCTTCCCCATACCTTTAAGTTATTAATCGGTTTGATTGATTTTATTGTTCCGGAACGTTGTGCAATACCTTTAAACGCATCTGAAATTTGACAAGCGGAAATATTTTCAAGCAAAGACTGAAGATTAATATACTCATTATAATTGTCTCCATTAAACTTTAAATCATCAACAGTAACATTTTTCAAATCTATATCTTCAACATCAACCCTTTTTTCTAAATCTCTATTTTTATTCAAAACATCTTTCGGAGTTATTGACATTACCTCACCATTTTTCATTTTTGTATACATTGATATTATAAAAACAATGTTAAAATATTTTTTCAATATAACACATTTTATATATTAGTTTTATCAAATTTAATAAATGTAGTATTATAAAAAAATACTTAAAAATTATTATATACTCATAGAGTTTATTTACATTAATCATTTATTATAATTATTATTAATTTAATTCAAAGACAGGAGAAAAATCAAATATTAAGGAATCGAAGATTGGCAAGTTTTATAAATTTCAAATTAATCATATGGAATGAATTAATAAACCCTTAATCGAATAACACTCCTGATGTATTGGCTCTTTTTAGTGTATAATAGGTAAAAATATGTTTATCGTATAATTTATGAAAAGATTATTTCCCAGAAATAATCAAATTTTTAGTTATGACATAAATTATCCCGATTAAATTAAGCTTAGGAGGCTTAAATATGGGAAAAGGTGAAGAATTAACTACAACAAAATATTTAATTCATGCCCAAATTACTGCAAACGGTATTGTTGAAAAACCAGATGTTGTCGGTGCAGTATTTGGACAAACTGAAGGATTACTTAGTAACGATTTAGATTTAAGAGAACTTCAAAGAACTGGAAGAATTGGAAGAATACAAGTTAATATTCATTCAAATAGCGGAAGAGCAAAAGGCGAAATCGTTATTCCATCCAGTTTAGATAGAGTTGAAACCGCCATACTCGCAGCATCTCTCGAAACAATCAATCGTGTCGGTCCTTGTGAAGCTGAAATTCAAACTTTAAAAGTTGAAGATGTGAGGGCTGTTAAAAGAGAACAAGTTGTCAACCGTGCAAAAGAAATCTATAAAAACATGGTTGAAAGCGTTGGTCCTGCAAGCATGAAAATGATTGAAGAAGTAAGGGAAGCTATGAGAGTACACGAAATTTCCGAATACGGAGATGATCGTTTGCCAGCTGGCCCAAGTATCCACACATCCGATGCAATCATTGTAGTGGAAGGCCGCAGCGATGTTTTGAACTTACTCAAATATGGAATTAAGAATACAGTTGCAGTTGAAGGAGTTAATGTTCCTCAATCAATTGGTGATTTAAGTAAAAAAAGAACCACAACTGCATTTGTCGATGGAGACCGAGGTGGAGAACTTATCCTAAAAGAACTCTTACAAATCGGTGACGTTGACTACATTACCCGTGCTCCAAAAGGAAAAGAAGTTGAAGACTTAGAAAAAGATGAAGTATTAGTCGCACTTAGAGATAAAGTTCCTACAGCACAGTTTTTAGCAACTCACAACATTTTAAATGAATCCAACAGTTCAAATAAAAATAAAGATAACAAAAGATATCAAAATAAAAACTCTAAAAAACATCAAAAATTCACCCCTCGTGAAGAAGTTGTCGAAGAGCCTGTTATCGAAGATGATGAAGTTGGCCTAATGAAAGACATGTTAAAAGAGTTTGAAGGAACTGGAAGCGGAGCTATTTTGGATGAAGCATTGAATATGACCAAAGAAGTTGAAGTGGAAAATATCTATGAAGAAATTAAAGCCATAGAAGGTACCGCCAATAGTGTGATATTCGATGGTGTAATCAGCCAAAGATTAGTTGATGTAGCTTCACAAAAAGGAATCAAAAAATTAGTTGCTTTTAAATCAATGAATATAGTTAAAAAACCACATGATGTGAAATTAATAACTATAGACTAACTAAAATAAAATTTAAAGGAAATAGAATTTCTATTTCCAAACTTACTTCTTTTTTTAAATCAAACAATATTGATTATCGAACCGCTTTTTCGCAAACAATATATAATACCATCCACATAAATAATATAGGAATTACAATTGGAGGGTAAAAATGGATATTAATATTGATAATTATTATCGTACTAGAAAAAATGTTTTCGAAAGATTTGAAGACGCTAGTACCGCAACTAAATTGGTCATGTCTTTATTAATGGCATGTTTCACTGGTATAATGGCACAAATTATTATACCTCTCCCATGGACTCCAGTACCTATTACCGCACAAACATTTGCAGTTTTATGTTCTGGTTTACTTTTAGGTAAAAAATACGGTTGTTTAAGCCAAATACTCTATGTAATTTTAGGTATTGCATTCATCCCATGGTTTGGTGGAATGACCGGAGGAATTGAAGTACTATTAGGATCCACAGGAGGTTTCTTAATCGGATTCATTATTGCATCCTATTTCATTGGAGCAATAAGGGACAAATATTGCAGTGCACGTAACTTTACAAGAATGGTAATAGTAATTGGTATTGCAAACTTTGCACTAATTTACATTCCAGGTCTTGCAGGCCTTGCATTATGGTTAAATGCTACCGGAACTCCAGTAAGCATTGCAAATGTTTTAATGATGGGTCTTGTTCCATTCATCGCAGGAGATATTGTTAAAATATTAGGTGCCGCTTCAGTATCCAAAGTATTTTTACCAAAAGACTAAAAAGGTTTAACCTTTTTCTTTTTTTATTTATTTTATTTTTTGATATAATGAAACTTGTTTTAAGAGGACACCACTTGTTATGTCTTCAGGGTTTTCAGGGATATGGTTATGATGATGATTTTGTTAAAAACATGACCCTGATCAACAAAAAAAGAAAATCAGAAGATACAACCATTTTGCTTACAAACGATGCAGATGATATCTGCGAATACTGCCCGAATTTGAAAAATGATTTATGTCAAAATCAGGCTCAAAACGAATTAATCCGGTCAATGGATAATGAAGTATTAACCCGCATTGATGCAACACAGGAACATGACAGTTTGGAATTATTTGCAGAAGTTGAAAATATATTTAATTCAAAAGAAAGCGTGAGTAAAATCTGCCATAATTGTAAATGGCATGAGGAATGTTTATTTTACCAAAAACTTTGAACCGATACTTTTAAATACTACATAATAAAGATATATTAAATGTTGTAATACAACAAATATAGTCCCGTAGGGTAGTGGTAATCCTTCTAGGCTTTGGACCCGGAGACGGCGGTTCGACTCCGCTGATACAAGAAGTATGCTTAACAGTGCTTTAAAGTTAGATTATACTATTTATTCTACCAGTTATTTTTCAACATCAGATACGCCAACAATTAAAAACCAAAAAATTATTCTAAATGAAGAAGACGGAATAAGTTGCGGAGTTTTTGAAGATAAGTTTAACAGCACAGACATTATAGAATTATCAAGAGATTACATTGATGAAGTTGACTACATCATTCCGATTTCTGGAGTTTCACCATCTGACTTTACAAAAAACGATCAAAAAAAGATTTTGGGAAATACTGATGTTAAAGATATTGAAAATAAATTCAGATTTTACAAAAAGATAAAAGAAGAATTTTTAACCCCCATGACTTTTAGTGTAAGTGATATAAATGAAGCGAATGAAATATCTAAAAATTATCCAAACACTCAATTTATTTTAAAACCCGTGCAAGGAAGTGGTGGATATGACATCAATCTTTTAGATAAAAATAGTGAAATATCATTTAACGATACCGAATTTATTCTTCAAGAATATGTATCCGGAATCAATGTAAGTTCATCAGTTCTTGCAAATAAAAATGATGCAAAAACAATAATGAACTCCAGACTGTTAACAATGCATGACTTTGAAAAAAATAACAGTTTCATTTATGTTGGAAATATTTTGCCCCTAACAAAAAAATCGATTATGGCTGATGTTGAAAACATCAATAAAATAAACGCTGAAATGAAAGATACTTCGGAAAATTTAGCGAAAAAATTTAAGTTAAACGGATCAAATGGTGTGGATTATATCCTTAATGAAAATGGATTGTATGTTATTGAAATTAATCCTAGGCTTCAGGGCACATTCGAATGTGTTGAAAAAACTTTGGGAATCAACATGCTTGATGCACATATTAAGGCCTGTCAGGGTGAAATAATTGAAATTCCAAAAGCAAAATATTACACATACAAAAAAATAATTTATTCACCAACAAGAATGAAATATGAAAAAATCAACCTGAACAATATCTATGACCTGCCACACATCGGTTCCATCACAGAAAAATCAGAGCCTCTGCTTACAATAATTGATAAAGATAAAGATTTTGAAAAATTATATGAAAAAGTTGAATTATCCAGTGAAAAAGTAAATAACTTATCTATACCATTCCAACCAAATGTAAAATGAATATTATTAGCCCAATTGTTATCAAAATAGTAGTAATAATCATAGCTCTAGTAATCCAAATAAATACTTTAGCTTTATTGTCAGGGTCTTTCATATACTGGTCAATTGGATTTCTTTTCATTTTAAACACACTTTCTTGAAATTTCTAGTAAAAAATAATTTTACAATAACTTAATAAAACAAACGAATTTTAAAAATAAATAATTCATATAACTTTAATTTAAAAAATAATAAAAAATAAAAGAAAATGAGAAGTATTAAGAAAATTTTAAGCTTCTGCATTTTTAGCTGCTTCAGCTGCAGCAGCAGCTTTTTCATTTTTCTCAATAGTTGACCTAATCATTTTCAATCTTACGAAGTTTTCCCTTTCCATTTCTTGGAGTCTCATATCAATATACTTTTCAGTATTTTGGAATCTTGGAATCATAATATGTTCCAAAGCATTTACTCTACGTTTAGTAGCTTCGATTTCTTCAGCGAGTAAGAAAATTGTTTTTTCTACCTCACCCAGTTCGATTAAGTACTTAACAGATTCCTCATATTTTTTAGCAGCTTCGTCTAATTGAATTGTAGTGTCAGAAAATCCGTAACCTCTGTCAATAATGGATCTTTTTTCCATTTTCACATCAGTTACAGGTACAGCTACACCCATAACACTTCTTGAAGTAATCTCAACATCAATGGATTCTTTAACAGATAAAGCTGCTTTTCTAACAGCCAAATCCCCCATTGCAATTTGAGCTTCAAGTAATGCATCATTTGCTTCTTTAAGACTTTTTTCTGCATTTTCACGAATACCTTTGACACGATCCAAGATATCAAAAAACTCTTTAATTAAAGCGTCCCTTTTCTCTTTAAGCAAACCATGCCCTTTAACAGCAAGTTTTGTCCTATTTTTAAGAGACAGTAATTCCATACGAGTTGGATTAATTCCATCTATAATATCTTGTGCCATTTAATCACCTACAGTACTGTAATGAGACTAGTCATCTTTTGGAAGGTATTGTTCAATAAATTCTTCTTTAACCCTTTTGAGTTCAGATTTAGGTAAGATTTTAAGTAAACTCCAACCAAGATCTAAAGTTTCAAAGATTGTTCTGTCTTCATCTTTACTTTGGGTAATGAATTGGTCTTCAAATGCTTGAGCAAATTCTAAGAACTTTTGATCCCTTTCAGTAAGTGCTTCTTCCCCTACAACCGCAACGAGGTCTCTTAATTCACGACCTTCTGCATATGCAGAATAAAGTTGGTCAGATACA
>ONQL01000085.1 GCA_900319985.1 uncultured Methanobrevibacter sp.
ATTTTTTGTTTGGACTTTTGGAATTGCAGCTATTGCCTTAAATGGTGGAATTTATGCATTTTTTGGACCATTTTTTGGTATACAAATTACTGGATGGAATATAATTTTAACACCAATATTCATTGCATTAATCACACTTGTTCTATCAACAATATTTTCACTTGATGATGATGGAGCATATTACCAATCAGTTTTAAGGTATGCTCAAAAGAAAAGAAAAGGTGATATTAAGGATTATCCGGGATTGATAATTGTTGAAATAGATGGGCTTGCATATGACGTTTTATGTGAAGCTATCGAGAAGGGTTATATGCCGACAGTCAAGTCAATGATTGATAGCGAAACACATACCCTTAAAAATTGGGAAACAGATTTGTCTTCACAGACCGGAGCAAGCCAGGCGGGAATCCTCCATGGAAATAATGAGGATATTACCGCTTTTAGATGGGTTGAAAAAGAAAATGACAATCAAATAATGCAATGTTCGGGAGTTACAAAAGTCAAGATACTTGAAGAAAGAATATCTGATGGAAATGGATTGCTTGTTGATAACGGGGCTAGCAGATCAAATCTATTTTCTGGAGATACGGACAATGTAATATTCACTTTCAGTAAAATAACAGATATGAAAAAACTATATAATGGTGCATGGTATTCCATTTTTTCAAATCCCAACAATTTCGCACGGATAGTGGTGTTGCTGGTTGAGGATATGATTCATGAAATAGTTTCCCAATTGAAACACAAAATATTAAACATTAGGCCAAGAATTTCACGGGGAATCGCATATATTCCAACAAGAGCTGCTACAAATGTATTCATGAGGGAAATCAACACCGAAACACTAATTGGAGATATGATGGTTGGAGATATTGATGTTGCTTATTCCACATATTTGGGTTATGATGAAATTGCCCACCATTCGGGAGTTAAGGATGAGGATGCATGGTTTGCCCTTAAAGGAATGGACAAACAGATAAAACGTTTATTCAATGGAAACAAATATTCCCCAAGGGAATATCAGTTCGTGATACAATCAGACCACGGTCAAACTAATGGTGCAACATTCAAACAGAGATATGGACAATCATTTGAAGACTTTATTAAATCACTGCTTCCTCAGGATATTAACATGTATGCTGAAATGTCATCAAATGAAGACCATTTTGCGGAGGTATACGTTCCATTTTCAGACAAAATCAAATACTTTAAAAACAGAAGAAAAGAATATAAGGAAAAAAAGCTATTGGAATCTGAAGTTGTTGTTCTTGCATCTGGAAATCTTGCAATGGTTTATCTAACCCAATGGGGTCATAGATTAACATATGAAGAAATCAACAAAATGTTTCCGGATATGATTGATGAAATAGTCAATAACGAGTATGTTGGATTTATTCTGGTTCGATCATCACTGATGGGTGATATGGCAATCGGTAAAAACGGAACATATTATTTAGATAAAGATGAAATAGATGGAGAAAATCCTCTTGAAGGTTTCGGAGACAATATAGTTCAACATTTAAAAAGAAACAGCTCATTTAAATATGCACCCGATATTCTAGTCAACAGTTTTTATGATGCCGAAAAAGATGAGGTCTGTGCCTTTGAGGAGTTGGTTGGAAGCCATGGGGGTGCTGGAGGAAGCCAATCAGAACCCTTTATATTATATCCTTCAGATTGGAATGTCTCAGATGAAGAGATTATAGGCGCGGAAAACATATATAAGGTACTCAAAACAAATTTGAAGAATATTAAAGAAACTAATAAATCTGATGATGATTTATAAACTTCGAAACAGCAAAAAGGTTGGGCTTTAGAATTTTATTCGTCTATTTTTTTAATGAAATTTGCAAGTTATTGAAATTATGATTAACGTAACACATTAGATATACAAAAATTACTTTCCAAAAAACTTTCATATATCACATTTTAAAATTAGATTAAATATTAAAAATGACATTTGTTAATGTAAAATTCGATTCAGTAAATTAAAACTAAAATACTAACTATTGTTTAAATTGATCATAAATCATAGAAAAATTATATCTTCCGTGCAGAATATTATTCAAATGTTTTTTTTTTAAATACATGAGGGTTGGCAGAAATTATAGGTGCTGTTAAAAATCTCATGTTTACATATTTTTTTGCTATCTTTTGATGATATTTTTTCCATTAATCTAATTGGATTTGCTTTGACACTGCTGGTCTGAGCCTTTTGATATCAAAAATAAATTTAGAAAAGTTAATATCAAAAACAAAATATATTCCTAAAATATTTTCGATTCTGATAATTTTAGGAGCAATATATTTGTTGTTTGATTCAATTAAAACATTGATTTAAAAAAAAGATTATTGGTTGTTTAGCATTTTACGAATTTCATTGAGATTGTCTTCAATGAAACCTTTGTATTTAGGTTTTGCTAAAATTTTATATTGTTTTTTATTACTTTGAGCGTATGCGTCACTTAAAATGTTTTGAAGTTCCTCAACCTCACTGTTCAATACCATATCAAGCTTTTTCTTTCTTTCTTCATTTAAATTGAGAATACGAGGTTCAATTTGTGATTTGAATTTAGAAACAAGATTTGTATTTTTTTTAGCCCATCTTTCAAGTAAAAAAGAAGGAGCCAATTTTAAAAATCCTTCGTATTGTTTGATATCTTCATAAGTAATTTTATTTTCGCTCATTATAATTCACCTCCAAGTAAATAATAGCAATATTATGTGATATTTGTTTTTTTAGTATTTTAATCTTTTTGTAAAATGCAGTGTAAAATTATTAATAGTCTTTTTTAGAAAGTATTTTTTAAGGTTGTGATTTGTATGGCAGATTTAAACTTTGATGATGAACTGATTAATTTCACTCCTTTGATTATGTATATCGACTATATTCATTTGCTTCAGGATGACTATTACAAAAAGAATCTGAAAAATATTACTCCTCGTGATGTGACATATCTTATGAACATATTCTATCATCAAAATTGTTCTCAAAAGGATTTGTCAGAATTGTTATTTGTTTCCGAGGCTAATGTGGCTCAGATAATCAAGAGACTCGAGAAAAATGAGTTCATCAAAAGAACTCCAGATACTGAAAATAAAAGTCGTAAAATCATTAATTTGACTGAAAAGGGAAAACTCACTATCTTTTCGTTGCTGAAAGAGATGTATGAATGGGAAGGTGAGTTCTTTAAGGATTATCCTTTGGAGGATGTTGAAAAATTGAAAAGGATGTTGTATGACTATTCACAAAAGGCGATTGACTATATATGAATATTTAAATATTAATGTTTACATATTATTTCTTAGGACTTAAGAATCTTAAGTCATATTGCTGGTGATATTATGTCAGACAAGGAAAAAACTATTGAAGTATTACAGGCTATTGTCACTGGTTTGTCCGCAAACTCCTTTGGACACAGAATACAATCCAAGATTTTTGCAGGATTAGGTTTCCAATCTTTAGGCGATAAATACGCTACTCATGCAGCTGAAGAAATGGGCTTTGTAGAGCAGTTCATGGACCGCATTTTAGATCTTGGCGGTGAAATCAAACAGGAAGCTCAGGAAGCTAAACAGGTTTATACGGACATTGTTGAATTCATTGAAGCAGATTACAATGTTTCCTAGATGGCATTGCATTCATAAATGATATGATGGATTCAGGAATATTTGATGCAACCACATATGATTTGATGAAAGTATATCTCAAGGATGAAGAAGAGGACATGTACTGGAGCGAACAGCAACTTGACTTGTGTAAAATGATTGGAAAGCAAAACTACTTAACCCAATTATTAATCAATGATCAATCTGCCAATTAGATTTATTTCAGGGTAATTATATGAAAATTGAATCTGTAAAAACAATAGAAAATGGTTTTATGACTCAAAGCTTCGCTTTTGGCGCTGAAGATGGTGCGGAAAATTTTGATGATTCAATAAAATATAGATCAAGCATTCAAAATTTCCTGATTGATACTGGGGACGATGTAATTTTGGTTGATACAGGTGTTCCAGAAACTATGCCTATAAATGAGCCTGATGATTCAACTCCCTATATATGGGAGATAAATTCACACCATATCTAACCGCACTCAAGGAATTGGGATATGATAAGGATGATGTAACCAAGATAATTCTCACTCACAAGCACATGGATCATTCAGGTGAGATAAATAAATTTCCAAATGCTAAGGTATACCTTTCCAAAACTGAAGCGGAGGAATTGAATCTTGATGGAGATAACATTGTGCCTGTTGAATTTGATGGCGGTGCATACTACAATTTTCAAAAATCACAAAAGATAGTTGATGGAATATATCTGATTGAAGCAATAGGTCATACTACCGGAAACAGTCTGGTGATTGCGGAAGATGACGGATTGTTCTACATGTTCCAGGGAGACATTACATATACTGACGAGGCACTGTATGCAAACAAGTTGTCAGTTGTTTTTGAAGATATTGAAAAGGCAAGGGAAACCCTGGACAATGTAAGGGAATTTGTAAAAAACAATCCAACAGTATATCTGTCAACACACACTCCATTAGGTCATGAAAACCT
>ONQL01000086.1 GCA_900319985.1 uncultured Methanobrevibacter sp.
AAAATCCCTAAAATTTTTTTAAGGGATTTTGATTTCAATTACTCCAAATAATACAAAAATAGAAGTATTTTCTACAATAAATGGAGAAATAACATTATGTTTTTTAAAGAGAACATAATCGTGGTTGTCTTCTTGTTCCGCACTGGTAATGGTATCAAATTCACTAACTTTTGGAAGATTTTCATAACTCTTATACTGTTTAGTGAAACTGGTGTTAGTACATTCACATCCAATCATATGATAAAAAGTAGGTTGAATATTTTCTGATATATTGCTTGATAAACAATTGATCTGTTGGTCAAATTTAAAACTTTGTATTTCTAAAGTTTTATCAGAATTGTCTTGTGCATCACGCCAACACCCTACCTCATCAGATAATTGTAAATCAGATTCCATATCAAATGAATTAATACAAACATCAGGTATTGTATTTAAATCAAATGTTTGATTTATTAATGTCATATTGTCCTGAATAATCAGCATATCCGAAATATTACTATCAGATTCTATAGATAATTCCATTTCATCATTCAAATCATGAGAATTTATTATTAAATCTACATCTTGATAAAAACTGTAATCTGAATAATTAGAATCGTATTTATGGTTTCTTAACATCGGATTATAATTGGACGATGGAATAGTAGTCATTACATTATGAGTAGATGGCGAATTCATGATTTTATCAAAAATATCAAGAAATGCATTTACATCAATTAAATTAATATAAAAATCAACATATTTCACCCCAGAGTCCATAAAATTAATTAAATCATATTTCAACTGATTAATCTTCATAAAATCAACAATATGGCCGTTGCTATTAAAAACATCTCCAATTTTATTTTCTTCAATTAATTTTTCTAATGAATCATATTTTAAATAATCAAAATATTGCCTGTAACTGGAGTATGTTTGCGCAAAAAGATCTTCGGCATGAATATTCATTAATGCTTCAACACTCATAGCATCAGGGGACTGAAAATTAGAAAGCATTCCATCAATACTATTTTCATTATCCCTAACATCTGCGTCATCACCCTTTGAATAATGTGGACATGAAGAAGATTTGTGAATAGCAATATCCTTAATTGAAGAAGATTTACCATAGGCTACACCATTAAATTCATAGCCTGCAGAAGCATCCTGCTTGTCCCATGAGCCATGATGAATATCCAGTCCAATGTCCTCTTCTGAGATATTTTCATCATCATCCATAACCTCATCATCATCTAGAATAGGATTCTCGCTAATATTATTCTCATTATAACCTTGATTGGAGTCTAACTCAACATAATCTGAAGTTGAATCAGTTCCATCATCAACTGTTATATTTTCTTCTGCACTAACGGCAGACATTAGCATGAATAGTATTACTAATGAAAAAATAATAAGTTCTTTTCTAAATTTCATATTCGAAACACAATGACAATTTTATCGATGAATATATAAATAATTTTTGTTTTACTAATTCACCAGTTCATGGTTAAAAACAAGAAAAAATAAAGTTTAATAAGTTAAAATACTATTAAAAAGTTAAAAATTACTTAATAATAATTTGACTAATTATTATTAAAAAAAAAAGAAATTAAGGAATCTATACGAACTCCAATGTGAACCGACCACTATTTTAAAGATTTTTAATACTTATATACCAAAAAAGTAATACCCGAATAATTAGAATTTTAGCCAATATTTCTAACATCCATAGTTCCGCTACTAAAAAATAATTGAATTAATCTCATCACAACAATACAAGTTTTACACAAACTATATTATTAGCATAAGAAAAATTATTTTGGAGGGCATTAAGATTAAATTACAACAAGCTTTTCCTCTTCCTTTTGCCTTTTCATCTTTTTGAACATGTAATTTAACAGAATGTTGAATGAACCTGCAAAGATCAAATCCGCAATCAATATTCCGATTAGTACTGAAGATCCGTTAAGAAAGACATTGTTGAGCAGCCATATCAGCACGGCAGTGGTTATCAAATTCGCTATGTCCAGTGCCAGTGAGTAATAGCTTTTTCCAAATCCGTCCAAAATCTTTGAGGAAATCATTATGACGGTTATGCTTAGGACAATTACAGACCCGAGAAGTACGATGTATGTTACCGCCTCGTTCATGCCGAAAATCTGAAATGCATAAAAGATAGAATCCCTGAAGAACACAAACGGTATGAGAATGAGTATCTCACTTGCAATTGCAATCTTAAGGGCATAATAGTACATGTCCTTTATCTCATCAATTTTTTTGGAACCGAACAGATGTCCTGAAACGCTCAATAACGCTTTGCCGTATGCCCTGACCGGAGTAACCAACAGTGACTGGAGTTTGCAGGAGGTTGCATAAATAATGACTCCGATTTCACCGATTCCGCTGATTAAAACCGAATTTATGAATATTGTAGAAATGCAATATATCGCATTTCCCGGCAATGTGGAAACGGCCACCTTCAGTATTTCAAATATGATGTGGGGCCTGAAGGTGAAATACTTCAGCTTCAGGAATATCTTGGTATAATTTGTAAGATACAAATAGAAAAATACTGCAACGCCCAATGCGGAGGATATCAGGGTTGCGTATATCGCTCCTTCAACTCCCATTTTAAAGTAGAATATAAAAATGGGATCCAATATAAGATTTAAAATATTCGAGGCGATGATGATTATCGTAGGGGTTTTCGAATCCCCCTCGGACTGGAACGCTTCGGGAAACAGATTGGCCAGAATGATTACAATGGAAAACAAAAACAGGGGCGTTAAATATAACTTAACCAGATTCACAGAGTTGGTAATCCTCATGGCACCAATCATATCATCCAAAAACGGCAATGAAATGATTATCAATATCCAAGCTACAAAAGAAATTAACAGTCCATGTATTAATGTATTATATGCGTTTTCATATTCATCCGCACCAATCGACCGTGACATCAGTGAATTTGTTCCCCTTCCAATCGAATCGCCGATTGAGTTGATTAGAATGAATATTGGAATCGAAACTCCAACGGCATAAAATGCATTGGCATCAAAAATGGAAATCCAGTACATGTCTATTATGCTGTACAATTCATTGAAAAGGACAAAACCGAGAAAAGGCACTGTTAATTTCCAAAAGGATTTTTTTGGAGATGAAACCAAGTCAATTTTTATCTCTTCGCCCATAACAATCAGTCTTTAGGATTTGAATCTATTGAAAAGTCATTAATTGCGTCATTATACCTTTCGATGTCAAGCTTATCGCCATGTTCGTTCCAGTCATCAACAATGATTCCGTTTGGCCGGATGATAATGTCATTGATTTCTATACACTCATCATTTTCCAACTTTGACCTATGCATTGTGCGATGAAACCAGACAGGCTTATCTCCAGTGTCAAATCGGGCATTCCATCTGAAAGATTCCACGGATTCCAAATACTGTTCTGGAAAAGTCACATCATGACCCGAAAGCTGCCTTGCAACGGCAAGAAAAATTTCATTTTCCCTCAAATTGTAGAGATTATCCCAATTCACGCCGACATAGTCATCCCTAAATTGAATACCTGAGACATTATCAAAATCAAATCTTTCAAGAAACTCTCCAATCTCAGAGGCCTCATCTTTTGACAGGATAACGCAATTGATTCTCACCGATGACACCAACTCACCTATTAAATCATCATCGCCCTCTTCAAAAAATGAGGATATATGCCTGGAGACATTGATTTCAGTGATTAAACCCTGAAACGAATTTAAAAATTCCACATCCCCGATATCGTAAGGTGAGGAGGTGTTGATAAAAAGCCTATGATTGGAACCTGCATTGTTTTGATGAAGAATGGCATCCAGTATTTTTTTAAGCATGGAATGTGATGCCAACGGCTCGCCGCCCGTAATTACAAAATCGCAATCAGGAGTGATGCCATCCATCAGATTGATGGATTCGATTACATTCTCCAAATCGAAATCATAATCCTCATGATTTTGATAATCCTCCTTATTAATGCAGAATGGACATGCGTTCCTGCAATCATAAGGTGCAAAGACTGTCACTGTCGCACCGTTTTGAGGAATCCTAAACCTTTTAGGTGTTGTCTGACTTTCCAAAACAATTCCCCCATACATTTCGCAATAAAATTTTACATCTACGATAATATTTTAAAAATTAGACTTAATAAACATTTCCAAACGACAGATATAAATAAAAAAAGAAGAGTTAAAAACTGAGGATGTGACACGAAGTCACTATTTTTTTTAATTTTATTTTGTTTATTTTTTATTTAATTTTATATACTATGAAGTACAATCTTTTATTATAGAGAT
>ONQL01000004.1 GCA_900319985.1 uncultured Methanobrevibacter sp.
ATCTCTATAATAAAAGATTGTACTTCATAGTATATAAAATTAAATAAAAAATAAACAAAATAAAATTAAAAAAAATAGTGACTTCGTGTCACATCCTCAAAAATTAAAAAAAAAGAGATGTGGACAAAACACATCTAAAATCCCAAAAGGATGATTGCGAACACGAATGCATCCGTAAGGAGATGGGAAATGTATGGAACGAAGAGATTCTTGGTTTTTGCATATCCATACATTTCAACAAGTGAACCCACACCTTGCACAAGCAATACTGATGCAATTGATGTTGTTGCAGGGTCATAGTGGAGAAATGCAAAGAATACCAGAACCAGAATCATTGAAGCTATAAATGAAAGGTTTCTCCTACTGGTAAATTTGTAGAATACCCTCATGAAAAACATCAGAGGAATGAATTTCAGAAGTTCCTCGCCCATCATTGAAAAGAGAAGTGAAATGAGGCTTATGATGTCTATATCCTGAAATGCTGATTCGCCTCCGGCAGGCACCATCTGGAAAATTTCCAGGATAGAACCCATTGCAATGGAATAGACCATGTAAACGACAAACATCAGCACTGCAAGTATCAGCTCGTTTCTGGTCGGCCTGTGAAACAGCAGATCATAGTCCCAGTTTGAAAAATACAAAAGAGGAATCAGAAGAGTGAAACAGAAGAATATGCTTCCCACAAGTTCGTTGTCGAAAATGACAGATCCAATAAATGAAATTGGTATCAAAAGCATCAGTACAAACCATGCTTTCTTGGATAATCTTGGGTTATTTCTATAATATGGAAAATCCCTGTCTCCGTCAAAGGTTAAAAAGCTAATGAAAATCACCTACATGAATTTTTTCCCCGGTTTGAATGCATCCGAGATTTTTTCACCCATCCTGAAATAGGAATGTGTAACGTCATCATAGGCCAGCGGGTCAAGCTTTTCGAAAATGATTCTACCATTTTCATCAACAACACTTTCATCGGCCTGAACGTTTACAATCTCTCCTGTAAGTTGAGTGTGTGAGCCCACCTCTGCAATATGCATTAATCTACATTCAACAGAAACCCTGAACTCTTCGATTATTGGAGCGTTAACAATTTCAGCACCCCTATAATTATATTTTACCTTTTCAAGCTTGTTTTGCCTATAGCCTGATTCGATACCGAAGTAATCGGTTTCATCCATATGCTCACAGCTTGGAAATCCAACACAGAATTCCCTGGTTTTCAGTATGTCCGCCAGGGTTTTTCTCTTGAGCGTTGAATTGATTGCAATCATTATTGCCGGCGGATGATGTGAACACATTGTCGCAAAGGCCAGAGTGCAGCAGTCGGGATTTCCATCCTCATCGTATGCGCTTGCAACAACTGCAGGTGCCGGATACATCATGGTGCGCGGTTTTAAATTTATTTTCATGATAATTTATTTATTTGATTATAATATAAATAATTATATGAACAGGCTAAAAATTGCAAAAAGGATTTCCGACTTTACAAATCCTCCGATACTCTGCATTCCTTTATTTTTGATAATGTCAGTAGTTCTTTCATATGAAAACGGCATATTCAATATGTCCAAATTCATAGTTCTGGAGATGATTTCACTTGTCTTTTCATCAATATTTCCGATTCTCATCATTGTGGGCTGGGCTAAAAAGATTGGAACAGACAAGGACATTTCAAACAGGACCGACCGCTTTGTTCCTCTGATTGTGGGAATAATTTCATATTTCATTGGATTTCTGGTGTCCTACTTCGTGAACCTGAGCAATTTTTTGACAATACTTCTTTTGTGCTATGCGATAAACACAATGGTTGTTATGATTATTACATTCAAATGGAAAATAAGCGTCCATACCACAGGTTTGAGCGGTCCTGTAGGTGCTTTGATTTTGCTTTTGGGACCTTTCGGTGCGGTCTTTGGAATACTCTATCCAATACTTATCTGGTCAAGGGTCCTTTTGAAAAAGCATACCTTAGCACAGGCAATCGCCGGTGCGGTTCAGGGATTCTTTTTAACAATATTCGAGATGTATCTCTTTGTTGAAGTGCTTAAACTGCCTCTGGAAAACATCATAACCCTTGAACTTGCCACAATGTTCATACTGGCCATCATTGTCACACCGATAATTCTCGGATTTTTAAGCTATGTTCCCCAAAGGAATGGCAAGTTAATCTTTTATGGATTGGAGATTGTATTATGCATATTGTTTTTAGCATTTACTCCGATTGAGGTCTTCATAATATTCGCTTTGGTCAGTCTGACTTCAATACTGGTCAGCTACTTTGCAGGCTATGATTTTGTCTGGTATAGAGTTTTGAAACTTTCATAGTCCTCGGATTTCAGAATGTCTGAAAAGAACTTCCTTTTCACGGGACCCAAATTCTCAAGATAGTCATCATAATATTGACTTGATTTAATTGATTCGTAGTCATTTTTAATCAATGAGTAAAGCTGTTTTCTATATTTTTCTTCAATGCCCATCAAAGCATATCGAGGACCATTTATCTTAAAGGCAAGAAGGTCAAACTTATACATATCATACCAGTCATTTTCTATAAATATGTCCATCAGGATTTGGCCTGCAGGAACAGTGTCAAGGAATTTCAAATCCACAGACTCGGTGATGGATCCCTCATGTTTCCGGCGAACATAGAGATGCCTTTTGATAAGGGACACTCTTTCGGATTTGAGAAATGTATAAAAGAAAAAGGGCATGTCCTCAAAATAGATTCCTTCAGGAAAGCGTGCACTGATTTTGAGTAGGAATTCCCGGTCAAATATCTTTTGGCAGGCACTTACAGACATGTCAAACAGGAAATCCCTGCATTCGTGGGGATTGAATACCCTGTTTTCAAAGGACTCGTCAAAATTATTCAGACTGAACCAGTCATTTTGGGAGTATTCGCCGTTGAAGTATTTGATTATCTGGAATATGCTGATGTCTGTGCTTTTGCTTTTGGCTTCATTGTAAGCAGTTTCCAGAGCATCACTGCAAAACCAGTCATCCGCATCCAAAAACATCACATATTCTCCCGATGCGACTTCAAGTCCACTGTTTCTTGCCTGGCCGGGGCCCTGATTTGGCTGGCTGATAAGGATGATTCTTTCATCATCAAACGAATCTATGATCTCCCTGGTTGAGTCTGTCGAGCCGTCATCAACAATAATCAGTTCAAAATCTTTTAGGGATTGGTCCAGAACTGATTCAATGGCCTTTGCGATGAACCTTTTCCCATTGAAAACCGGTAGAATTACTGAAATCTTTGTCATCATATCCATGAAATGTATCTGAAATTCTCTGAGAAAACCGCATACTGGTGCTTTATGCCCTTGCATGTATAGTCGTAAAACTCAATGTCATTTTCATTAAGAAGTTCCTTTACGCGCTTGAATGTTCTCTTTTCGCCTTTTCTGTTAAAATCATCAATCATGATAATGAACTCTTCTGAGATGTTGTCCGGAATCAGCTGCCATATGTTTGTTCGTGAATAGTCAAGCAAATGCCTTCCGTTGTCATCTTCAAAGAAACCCTGAGGCCCATCAATGACAATCAAATCGAATTTTTCATCACCGACGACATCCAAAACATCCTTGAAGCGAATGGACTTGGTATTGTAATATTCAAACTCTTCCAGTTCCATATGGCTGATGGATATGTTGTCGGTAACGTTTAGATTTTCGCTGAACACGTCAATCCAGACAGGGTCTCCCTCAAGAATTGTTAGCTTAACGTCGTCAAAATGGTTGGCATATTGTGTAGTGAGCTTTGAAGTCTGACCCAGACCCATTTCCAGAATGTTTTTTGGCTGGGCATCATTCAATATTCTGTATAATGAATACATCAGCGAATAATTGGCAGCACTGTTTATCAGTGAGAAGTCCTTTCTTTTAAGCCATTGGGATTCTCTTATGGTATCGTTGAACACAAAAGCATACCTAAGTTCGCTGTTTATATCCACGCTTTTGTTTAATTTTGACAGCTCCCTCTTTTGGTTTTTGATGATTTCGGAAGTTTTGTTCGCTTTGTTTTTCAGTGTCTTTACTTGTGACTGATAGCTTTTGACCTTCTTTTTCAATGACTCGATTTCCTTGTCTTTTCTATTCATGCTGGCTTTGTAGCTGTCATGGAAATTCTTATAGTATGTAAAACTGTTGCTTCGGCTCAGGAATTTTTCGGAAAATGACTTTTTTGAAGTATTGTCCTTTTCTTCTGAAACCTTGACTTCTTCGGCTTTTTTAGGTTTTTCCTTTTTGACCTGAGGGGTGTGACTTTTAAATTTATGGATTTCTGTAGCCATATATACTGTATTTTCCAGCAGATTTGAAAGGGGATTTTCATGATATTCGTATTTCATGTCAATATCCTTGCAGAATGCGATGTTCATCGGCTGCTTGAATAATTTGATTTCAACATCCCTGTCAAAGTCTTCACGTCCACGGTTATGCCTCAGGTCATACTGTGTTGCATAGTCAGTGACATCCTCCATGTCAAGTGTGCCTCTTTGCTTGATTTTGTTGTACATGATTGTGTAATGGTAACTTATCCTATTGGGGTCCACATTCTTTCGGGCAAGGCTGTTTGGATAGTTAGTCAGGACCTTGGACATTGTTTGCTTGATACTTCGCAATGGAAAATGTGCAATACAGAGGTCATTGTCTTCAATATTGGACACATTATGCTTTTTTAACTTATCCATTTTCAGATAATGATTTCCAATGGTCAGTCTTGCACCGTAATCCTCAACCAATTGTCTTGTGATGATGATTTTGCCCTGTATTTCCAAGGAGGGGTCTCGAAGATATTGGATTCTGGAGGGAACAAAGAGGTCAGTTTCATCATCATGTTCTGTAGGCACGTAACTTACCCGGTTTACGGTGAAATATGTATCCTTTGGAATCTTTTCAACGTATCTTCTTGGATTTCCTTCATCGCATGTTAGGAATTCATCGGCATCCAGAGGACATATGATATCCGCTTGGAATTCATTTATTGCCTTGTCCAGCAAAAAGTTATATTTTATAGCCGGTTCGAAGTACTTGTCCTTGTCCAAAATTACTTTAATGGGCAATCCTTCGTTGATCAATTCATTTAAAATGTAACTTGTGTCATCTGTACTTCCATTATCCAATATGATCATCAGGTCAAAAATGTTTTGATGATATCTGACAAATGACTCAATTATGTCCGCTTCATTTTTAATTGTTGTAATTGAAACAATTTTCATAAATAACAATCCTCCTATTCTATTTTAAGCTCTCTCAGTGAATCCACAATAATTTTAACTCTCTCATCAAATGTATGTTTACTCAAAACCAATTCTCTTCCTTTTTCACCCATAACTCTACGTTTATCCTCATTTTTTAAATAGAATTCAATTTTTTCCTCAAGGTCCTTAGTATCCTCATATCTTACAACATTTCCTCCAAATAGTGATTCAACCGAAGCCAGATTATCGCAAATGATGAAAGCGCCACATGCAAGTGCATCAAACATCCTGACTGATGGGAAATCCAGTTTCTCCATGTTTCCTCCATGCACATTTAAAAATATCTTGCATGAGGAATAATGCCTGTACAGATTGTCACTGTCTATGTGCTGTGCTTTGATATATTTTTCATCGATGAATTTTTCCCAGTTTGAACCGTATACTGCAGGGCTGTTCCCGTTTTTGATTATGTCTTTTATGATTTCTGTAAAATCGGATCTGGAATTTGAGATGAATAGCAAATCATCATAGCATCGGTAATCTTCATATCTATAGAACATGTCCGGATTTGTGCATGGCAATAACGGCAGAACTGTCGTATCTATTTTGTCATTTATCCTTTTTGAATGGGACTGTGATGCAATAAATACTATGTCAAACTTCTCAAGTTCCTCATCGCAAACTTTGGTTGGATGGGTTATATTCCACATTACGTTAATTTCATCCAAATCGGGTTCATATTCATACGCTCCCCTTAAAACGATTGAAATGTCTGTTTCCACATCACAGTACCAGTTTTCCCGTTCATGAAGCAGCACGTTAAAGCCGATTTTTTCCAATGCATCCTTCAGGTTTAAGGCAAACAAATATTCTTCCTCATTATGCTGCTCTGTAGAAATCGGAGTCTTGATGGCAATGACCAAATCGTCGAACTGACCCTTTTTGAGTTTATTTAGAATTGGAGGTTTTGTTATCTTTCCCTTTTCTTTTTGATACTTATTTTTCTTATCTATAAAAAGTTTTTTTTCCTTTTTATTTGAATCTAATTTTTTTGGAGATTTAAACTTTTTTTATAGAACTTTAAGGCATTCGTTCTTTCCTTTTTATATGCTTTGAAAAGGGTTTCATAATTCTTGTCGTCAGATTTCTTTAAAGTTTCATTGTTCGAAGACATTATTCCAAATCCGTTAAAGTATATCTATTAATCTTTTTTCTTTTTGTAAATATTTAAATATATATGAACATCATAAAAAGAAGGTTTAGGACGGCCAACTCACTGACAGAAATTTGCTCATTAAAGTGTATCTCTTGGAATCATCCATTAATATACATATCAATGTCATTAGAAAAAAAAGAAAAAAAATAAGATGAAGATTATCTTATTCTGTTGTAAACAAATGCTCCAATTGTAATGATTACGAATGCAGTTATTATAATTGCTGCACTTTCTATAACATAAATCAAGAAACTACCAAGTGCTGCCAATAATGCTAAAAGCGCTTCAATTAAGGCTAAAAGTTGATAGAGTAATTCTAAAAGGAACATTATTAAGTTGTACAGCCATTGTAAAAGTGCCATTATGAATGCGATAATTGCATTGATGAGCTGTATAATGAAATTTATTATCGCCTGAATCAGGTCTAAAATCTGTTGGATGAGATTCATTAGAATAGCTAATAATTTAAAAAGCCCATCAAGCTCATTCCATAACGATTCAAGCATCTTTAAAAGTATATCAAAGGCATCCATAAAAGACTGAAGGTCCATCAAAAAGTTTTCAAACAGATCTCCCAGCATTTCCAAAGTACCTGCAAGCATTAGAAAGGCATTCATTAATGTGCCGATAATAGGTTTCCACGCATCAAAGAGTGCATTGGCAAGGGAAGCCAAATAATCAAATAATCCTTTCAGGAGTGTAGCATTTGTTTGATTGTCGAATAGCTGAGTTAAATTTGTGATGTTGGTTGTATTGGTAATGTTTGTTGCATTTGTTACATTGGTTAGATTATTGGTTTGATTTATGTCTTGCTGATTAATGTTTCTAAATGATACTTGATATGCAAAATAATCTGATACATTACCTGATACTGATTGTAAAACTTCAAAATCAAAAACAGCTTCAGTATCGTCGTCTATTTTAACAACATTCTGGTTGCCTGATGCTGCAGACGAGTCATTGGTATTATCTTTAGAATTTTTGTCGTATTTATCGAATATTTTTTGTTTTAGTGCATTTGAATCGCCCACCTGTGAAGCAGATGCACGTTTGAATTCATCTCCTGATTTTGCAGAAGGTTTTGAATGGTCAATCTTAATTCCTCTATACCCGTCGCTAAAGGGAATGTCATTTCCACTTCCCAGAGCTAAAATATAGTTCTTTTTGGATTTATCATTCGTTTTATTTGTTTTCTTGTTCTTGTCTGTTTTTTTATCGACTTTATCTTTATCGACAGATTTGTCATGATTTGTATTGTTGTTATCATGAATTGCACTGTCCGCTACGACAATACTTAACAAACAAAAGGAAATTAATATAATAAGAATTAATGAAAATATTTTTTTGTTCATATTATGCTCCTTATCAATATATTTATATTATTCACATATATTAATATTATGCAAATATAAGATAGGAAAAACCCCTATGCATTATTAATCCGAACAGAATATACTTTAAATTTTAAATACTATTATCTAAAAATATATATCTATCAAGCAGTTAAGTTATGTGATAAATATGAATTTACGTGAAATTATAATGGACGCTATTAAATATCCTATTAGCGATACTCGAAAATTTTTAATATTCTGTGTTTTAGTTATTCTGATGAGTTTGTCAACTATTCTTCCGTCATATGGTCTTAAGGATGCCACTGCATCCATCATTTTAAGCCTTGTTTCTTTAATCGTTGCAATTGTAGTTATAGGATACTCAGTTGAGGTCATTAAAGGTGGAACTGAAGGTGATGATACACTTCCTGATTTTGATTATGTAAAACAATTTGTCATAGGTATTAAAGCATTGATTTTAGATATAATTTATTTCATCATACCTGCAATCATTGTCATAATTGTCGCTTCTGCAACCGGACTGTTTTCCTCACTCACTAAAATCGTATATATCAGCATCGATGCAATATCTAAGGATGCAAACAATATGACCACAATAATGGCTGCGATTCCAAAATCAACAATGAACACATTCACCAATGCGTTAACTGTTACTATAGTTGTTGCAATTATCCTATTTATCATATTTTCATTGATGTCATTTACAGGACTGGTAAGATTTGCAAAAACCGGAAGCGGAACCGAAGGTCTGAGATTCAGACAAATAATAAGGGACATGAGAAACATAGGCTTTGTAAAGATTATAGTCACCTTGATTGTAATTTATATAATAGCATTTCTTTTGTCACTTGTCATCGGACTGATAGGATTGATTCCATATGTTGGTGTTTTCATAGGCATTTTTGTCGGAGTGCCTTTTATACTGTTGTTTTTATACAGAGCTATCGGTTTATTGTATGCTGATGCATAACATTAAACCATTTTTTTAAATTTTTCTTTTTTTAAAATCGTTTTGATCTCTTTTTTTAAAATATTATAATGTTTCAATGGATACTTTTGTCCTTTTTTCATTGAGTTTAATTAATTTTTTGTGAAAAGATATTGCTAGTGGACAATCTCTTTTACAATATTTCCTCACTGCATCACCAATCAGAATGATGAATGTGGATTATGCAAGCAGGGTCCCTGAGGAGTTACTGTCTGCTAACAAAAATAGTAAAATCCTAAAAAAAATAATAAAATAAAAAAGTGTATGGACTAGAAGGTTTGAGTACCGCTAGTCGGTGTCAGAGATACACTTTTTGTGTCTAAAAGATTTGAGTTGCTATCATATAGATTGATGGTAGCATGGTCTGGATAATATTTATATGCATCTGCACTTTGAACCTCAAGATATCCATTAGAGTGAACAGTAACAGGCACCATATTACCATTGTTTAAAGTAGATCCGTCTCTACTGTACCAAATCTGCAAGATTGCGCTTTTGCCGGCATGTTCCGTACCTACAAAAATATTTGCATAGGTCAAGTCGCTCAACTCACTGCCTGTTGAGAAGCTTCCGCTTATAATCTTCATAGAATTGGAGTTGGCAGAATTGGAGCCGCTTGACTGTGAAGAACTTTGCTGTGATGGTGAATCGGCCTGAGATGCTGAATTGGATGCACCGCTATGTGAGTTACTATCCTGTGAATGAGAGCCGTTGCCGAATCCCTGAAGATATATAAATGCACCCGCTAAAACTACAGCCACTACAATCAATGCGACAATAAGGATTTTGGTATTGTCAGATTTCTTTTCACCATTCCCGGAATTGATCAATGTTTCATGATTTACATCACTTTTTTCAAGCGCAGTACCGCATTTCTTGCAAAATTTAGCACTTTCATTATTTTCAGCTTTACAGTTAGGACATTTCATTTAAAAATACACCCTCACTACATTGATATTAATATTTTATTCACTGTATTAAATAAAGTTAATCTTATTTTGTTTTATTTGAAAAAATATATTGCATGACCTACATATGATGAATCCGAATTTTGAATCTATTATATTCATGTGATATAATGAAAAATAGAATTAAATAAAATGTATGTTGTACTAATAAAATCAATTAAAATAAGTGTAAATTTAATTATATGTTATGGAAAAACTAGTGGAAATATATTAAAATATATCTTTATTATAAAATTTTCCTAAAAACGATTCCTCGTCCCATTGTCGGAGGAAAAAGATTTTTGGGAGAACCTTCTGTCATATTGCTGGTAAAAGCCATTTGTGGGATGGAAAGATGAAAGAAAAGTAAGTAAAAATATTTTATGTCGTAACCATAGCTTAACATTAGTTCAATTACTGTAATCTCTTCTTTCATTGTTTGTTCATGGTTGGATTAATGCATCTTGAGATATGCCGTATTTTTGTGCAATTTTGTTGACTGTACCGTCCTTGAACATTTCGTCCAGGGTAGTCTGTACTTTATCCCTTAATGCAGTATTTTCCTTTTTGAATCCTATACCATATTTTTCAGTAGTCATCGATTCATTCAAAATTTTGAAGTCATCTCCTGAATCGTTGTTGTTTTTAAGGTCATATTCTGCAACACCGATATCCATCGATATGGCGTCACATGTGCCGGACTGCAAGTCCATGAATGCAATGTTATAGTCAGCCACTTCGGTTAATGCTTTGAAAGTGTCTTTGATAGTTTTGTTGTCTTTCTTAAGAGCCGTTAGGGCTGAAGAATCTTTTTGTGTTTCAACAGTTTTTCCAGCTAAATCACCAATGCTGTTAATGTTTGAATTGGATTTTACAACAAATATCTGTTTGTTGTCAAAATATGGTTTGGACCATGTATAGTCGTTTTCTCTTCCATCCATAGTGAATCCGTTCCAGATACAGTCAATATATCCTGAATCTAATTCGGCATCTTTTGCATCCCAGTCAATCGGTTGGGCTTTGAATGTCCAGTTGTTTCTTTTACAAACTTCTTTTGCCAGATCTAAATCGAAACCAGTATAGTTTCCATCAGTGTCCATATATCCGTAGGGAGGGAATTCTGCATCAAAACCAACGATGAAGGTATTTTCATCATTTATGAATTGATTATCAGTGTTTCCCCCTCCTAAAAAATCAAAAAATCCTGCGCTTACACTTCCTATCATCATTACAGATACTAGGAGTAAGGCCAAAATAAAACATATCTTTTTATTCATTTAAAACACCAAATAGTCAAACTGTATGTAGAAGTTTTCTACAAGATATATTTTATTTTTTTCAATATTTATGTATTTTTGTTAGTTAAAAATAGCTACAAAATAAATTTACCTCATTTTTTTCATAATATCCCGTAATGGTGAAGTAATTTTCCAAGAATTTGAGTTTTCCATTAATTTTAACTTGCTTTTCATTGTCGAATTATTTTTTTCAAGTTTTTTATTCTGGTTTTTCAGACTTTTTATCTCTTTTTTCAGATTTTTTATCTCTTTTTCTTTACCTTTAGCCAATTTTTTATAATGGTTTAAATCATGAATAATTTGTTTTCCAGTTACAATCTTTTTATGAGGAAGAGCAAATATGCCTACATATTTTCTAAAATGCTTTTCCCATTTTTTAAATGTTGGGATCCATTTTTTATTTAATTTTAAATTATCGAAAATTTCTTCAATTGTTATAAGCTTTTTAAAGGCATTATTATAAGAAAATTCAAAATGAAGTGCTCTCCAAAATATATATTCAACAGGAATTGGAAAATCAAAACACCACTCATAGTCAATAGCTAAAATTTCATCATTTACATAAAACAGATTATTTAAAATAACATCTAAATTAGAGACTTCATGGCAATGTAGAGGCTCATCTATTTCTTCTGTTCCAAATATCTCTGAAAATTCAGATGTATGATAATTGTCAGTTTCAGAAGAATTAAATGCAATAGCATCATAAATGCTTTTTAATTCATCAAAAGCTTGTTTTTTGGTTTTGTCTTTAAGTAATAAATTTGTTATGATGGTAGATAAATTTAATTCATCAAGATATGAATAAATTAAATTTTTATTTTCCAAAACACTATCCAAACATTTTATTTTACCAAAATTATTTTTTGAGTAATATTGCATCTTTTCAACATGTTTTTCAGAGGTGGAATTCAAAGGAAATTTGGATACAAAAAGATCATCATCCTTTTCATAGATTTGTGTTCCGATTCTGAATCTCTTTTCTCTGCGGGCACTTAATTTAGAATATTTGATTTTATCTGTTTTTGGTATGGCTTCGCTATTTCTAAGTTCGACTAAAAATGAATTAGCGAAATATTTGGATATATTCTCTTTTGATAGTGTTAAATTCAAGTTTCCATCATCAAATAGTTTAATTTTTTGATAATCAAAATTTGGGGCATTTGTCAAGACAGGCATTTCTTCAATCAAATCATCAGTGTGAATGACTGTCGGGATTTTATAATCAGGATACGGATAAAAGAATTTATAATTATTAAAACCTGATTCTTTAATAACTTCCTCTAATTCAAATCGAGAAAAGGTTTTGACTTTATTACTGTTTGGATAATTGTCAATTCCTACAAAACTTTTTGCTAAATGGTCTTCTTTTGATCCTGAAAAATATTTTAATCCAATTCTATTTTCAATAGCAACTAAAATAACTCCATCTTCTTTCAACATAGTCTTTATTTTTTTTAAAAAATCAACATGGGGATTATCTGTTGGTGTAAATTGTGTAGCATATTCAAGAACGCCGCATAAAATGATATAATCAAATTTTTCATCGAATTCCATATTATTGAGGTTTCCAGGGTAAATTTCAAGATTTGAATAATTTTATGCCGGTTATATATTATTTGTGATCTTCTATCGGTTAGTTCAACGGCTGTAACTTTTGAAACCTTATTGCAGAACAGTCCTGTCAATGCTCCACAACAGGCCCCAATCTCTAAAAGATTGGCATCTTCATTAAAAGGATACCAATTTAGTAGATTTTCCCTTAAATGAGATAAATGATAAAATACGGGCCAACGTGAATCATTAATTAAAATTGATTCTAAATCGTCAGTATTTTTTACCATATCCAGTATTTCATTCTCAATTGAAGAACCATCACTATACTCAGTTTCATTATTATAAAATTTTTTTATTGATAGTTGCCATCTAAAAACCACACAATATACAGAATTATTATTTACTATTTTAATTTTTGTTCTTAATATAATTTCCTTCAAGAAATATCGGATAATTGGATATAAAAAAATAATTAAAAGATATAATCCGGATTGTAAAAATCTAACTGAAAAAATTGAATATATCCTCAATTCAGAAGGAATAGCTTGAAGATAATTAAAAAATAATTTTTAAAAGCTAAAAATATAGCTTTTAATAGGTTTACAATCCGTCATTGATTTCAAGTTCATTGACAGATTTGCAAGGAGATAGGAATAGGGTTCCCTTATATTCTGCATGAACTGTATAATTACCATTTTCAAAAGCAGACAGCTTAATGGTTGCCTGTCCTTTTGCATCAGTTGTTGCATTGTAATTTTTTGCAGATCCTGATTCACTTAAAATCTTAACGTTGATTTCCTTATTTGGGTATACATTTTTGTAATTATCCCTAAGAACCAATGTTAACGCATCCCCATTTTTCAGGGTATGGTTGCTGGTAATAGTGATTTTGGACTCTGAGGTATTTGCAGAGATGAATACAAAAACGCCAATGACTATGACCAGAATGAAAATAATCACGATTGCTACTTTTTTTCTATCCATTTTAATCAATATCTATTTGTTGGGTACCAATAACACGTCGATTTCAGAAGTCTTTAAAACTTGTTCAGTTACACTGCCCAGAATAAATCTGTGAAGTCCGCTTTTTCCGGTAGCAGAAATAATGATTAAATCCGCATTTTCCTCTTCTGCAACTCTGATGATGGTTTCAGCAGCAAAACCTTCTTCAACTCTACCTGTCACATTCAAAGAATCGTCAAACAGAGACAGCATGTGTTCAACGTTTTTTTCGGCCTCCTCATACAACTCCTTATTGATTTTTCTCACATTAGACCTGAATTGAAAAGCGGTTGAGGTCAATTTACCTGCAACAGATAAGACAATTATTTCGCCTCCGTCAGCAAGAAGTCTTGTTGCCCTTTCAGCCTCATCATCAGCATATTTTGACCCGTCGGTCGGAAGTAAAATCTTTTTATACATCGTTACACCTTTAATTTTGTTGTTAATTTTCTAATTTGTCTACAAGAATTTGAGCATTCTCCCAATCGGTATGGTCATCAATCTCAGTCCATTCCAATCCGTTTGTCAGTACAAAGTCAATTGTCTTAATCCTGCTTAAGTATTCATAAGCAAAATCATAATAGTTTTGTGGGTCTTCATCAATAAGACCTGACAGTATATCATTGAATTCAGCAATGTCATCTTTTATTACCTTGGAGACTCCAATGAATTCTCCGCTTGATGACGGAATGTCCAAAGCCTTACCGATGGAATTGATGACACCATTTGAAATTGACCTGTCATCATTGAATTTTTCATCGTCAATTATTAATTTGAATGACTCCTCATTTAACTGTTTATAATTGTCAATAATCATTCCGGTATGACTGCAGGCAACGATACGGGATATGATTTCGGGGTCAACGACATTGTCCCCATTTACCAAAACGAAGTCTTCCTGGTTTTCTTCAATGGATTTGCTTGCAATGAATGTGGAAACGGAAGTGTTTGTCACCTCATACTTTTTGTTTTCCATTGGGGTTATTTCAATATCATACTTTTCGGCAATCTTTGGGCACAGGTCAATCACCTTATCCTTATTGTATCCCACAATAACTATAAATTTGGATATGCCTGCATCCACACAGTTTTTAATCATTCTCTCAAGAAGAGTAGTTTCATTAATTTCAAGCAAGGCCTTTGGAATTTCCTTGGTCAACGGCATCAGTCTTGTGCCCATTCCAGCAGCCAGTATTACACCAATCATAATTATCACCTATTCAATATTTTCCCATAAAATGTTAAAAGCCAATTTAGGAGGCATTCTCTTTACTATAACGTCATATACAAAGTTAACGATTACACTGTCAATGTCATTTTTCTCACATATGTCCTTCATGGCCATTATGGAATTCTTTCCTTCAAATACGATTCCGCTAGCCTTTTCATCTACAATCAATCTCTGGCCATAAAGCATTCCAAGTGTATGGTTTCTGCTTTCAAAGGATGTTGAGGTCAATACAAGGTCTCCGAAACCACAGTACTCTACTGCAGTGGATCCTTTTCCGCCAACGATTTGGATAATATTGACTGTATCATTGAATCCTTTTGTCAAAACACCATATCTTGCATTTTCATTGACGTTCATTCCTTCACAGATACCGTTTGCTATTGCATTGATGTTCTTGATGACGCCGCATATCTCAAGACCCACAACATCATCGATTATCTTGACCTTAAACTGTTTGGTGGTCAATACCTTCTTTACCTCTTCGGCATTTTTCCTGCTTTTTGAAGCGATGTTGGAGACTGTCGGCTGGTTTAGAACAATTTCAGATGCGAAATTAGGACCTGAAAGGGCAACATAATCTCCATTAAAGTATTCCTCAACAAGCTTTCCCATTGATTTCAGGGAAGGATATTCAATGCCCTTTGCTGTTGTGACAAGAATTGTGTCCTGTGAAATAATTTCCCTGATGTCCTGCAAAACCCGCCTGAAAGCGGATGAGGGTATTGAGAGGAATATGATTCCACAGTCTTTCAAATCATTGTAATCTGTTGTTGCCCGGATATTATCCATCAGTTTGGTATTCGGATAATATTCGCTATTAAATCCTGTATCGTTAATTGAATCTGCAAGGCTTTGTCTTCTCAGCTGAAGAATAACTTCGCCTGCATTCTGAGCAACTGTTTGAGCAATGGCAGTTCCTAAACTTCCAGCTCCAATAATACCTACCTTATCCATATTTACACCTAATTAGTTTTTAATTTGACATTTCCAGATGATTCGTAAATAGTAATATTAATGTCTTCATTGTTTTTGAATGTTTGATTTTTGAAATTTCTTATAAGTTTTCTGTTTAAAGGAATTTCCTTTCCCAATCTTGTATCCTCTTTAAAAACGTTTATAATAAAACTATAATTTGAATTGTTATCCAAAAAGAATTTCCAATCCATTGCACATTCGCCATTCTCATCAAGTGACAGAAGTGCATGTTGATGAGTATGGTCATTTTCAATATATATGTTCAATTTTTTTTTAATTCTATCTGTATCGTTGACCTTGAACCTTAATGTATTTTCGCTGCAGTCAAGTTCCAATACATCATTCAACAGTTTTGTAGTGACTGCAAGCTTATAGTCTGAGGAGTAGGTTAACTGAACATCCTCATTATCATTTGTCAATTTCATCTCATCACTACCTAATATTCTAAATTCATTAGGGATCTGATTTCGATTAATGGACTTGAATGATATCTCATACCTTTCAAAGATGTTCAACCTGTCCAACGGAACTTCAGCACGATAGATACTACCCTCATTTTCAATCTTTTCAATTTCAAAATATAAACAGTTATCATTATAAATTTCAGAAGAGTCTGTCAAACCCTTGAACACAACATAACCTTTTTCAATTGGATAATTCTTGGGAAGTTCGATGTTGTTGAAGACAATCGAATCGTTATTCGCCTTCACTTCATCGATTTTGAAAAAGGTATTCTCTATAAACTTAATTTCGAAAAATTCATCAGGAATGCCGTATTCTGGATTTCTGAACTGAGGAAGATTCCAGTAACTTTTTCCATTTTCATCAATCACTTCTGTGCAGTCACTGAGATTCATCATCAGTAATTTCTTTAGCTTTCCACGTTCATTATTAAGAGTTAAGTAAAGATAAATGTTAAAGAGGTTATTCAGGTCGTTGTCATATATGTCATCAACTAAATTTTTTGCATCAATCAGCATATCGTAAACTGTTGTAAAATAATATTCCTCAAATTTATTGTCATGAACAATTCCTTGAATAGGTAATAGGATTCTCCTAATCAGATATTTAATGTAATCTTTATGATATTGGCTGATGTACTTCCAATCTAATTGATATGATTCAATCTTATTGATGTAATTACTGATATTCTCCCTGTTGCTGCTCAATGAATCCTTTCCGATTCTCCACATATATACGCAGTCTGGAATTATTGCTATTCTATTTGCCTTAACATATGCATTATGGGAATAGCTTCTATCTGCATAAATCATTCCTGGGGGCAAAATGATATTATTTTCAACCAAAAGATCTTTTCTGATAATTTTGTTCCAATAGAAGGCATCATGGAAAATGCTCGGAAATTCATTGATGTCACTTATTACACGTTCATCATCCCATACGCTACACTCATAATGGCTCATTTCATATTGATTTCCCATCACTATGAAATTGGCCTTTCCAATGCATATGTCGGAATCCGTTTCCTTGGCCTTGTTGTATAATTTTTCATATGCATAATCGGGGATAATATCGTCATTGTCAACCAAAATCACATACTCTCCTTTTGCCATGCCTATGCCCAAATTTGCATTTATAGCCAATCCCTCGTTTTTTTCCTTATCAATGACGAATACATTATCATTCTCCATTTCGTATTTTCTGCAAATGCTCAGACTATCATCTGTACTTGCATCATTAATTAAAAGAATTTCCAATCCGTCCAATGTTTGGTTGACGAGAGATTCAAGGCAAGGCTCCAAATCAGGCTCGCCGTTATACACTAAGACTATTGCGGTTAGCTTATATGATCCATCATTAGAATCCAATTTTAAATCTCCTTGAATACAACATTAATAACATCATCGCTTGCAGTTCCATGACCTAGGTTACAGAACTTATTGTAGAATGTTTCATATTTATCTTTGTAGTCACTTTCTACATTGTCAATATTTTTGATATTTTCAACCAATTCATCGTTTGTCAAAATTTCAGGACCTGGCAGGCTTTCCTTAACCTCACTGTACAATCCTCTAAATGATAAGTATTCCTCATAATCCGGCACAAAGAATAAAATCGGCTTTTTGCTATGTCCGAAGTCGAAAAATGCTGAAGAATAATCAGTAATCATCATGTCTGATATGAGATATAAATCTGCAATATCGTCATAATTAGAAACATCTATGATGAAATCCTTAAATTCATCGGACAGATTGAGGTTTTTGGATAATAGATAATGCAGTCTCATTAGAATGACATAGTCATCACTGAGATTGTCATATAGCTTTTTCAAGTCCAGAAACAGGTTGAACCTTGGCTTGTTGTTTTCATCGACATCAAAATCCCTGAATGTAGGTGCATAAAGAATAACCTTCTTGTCATTAGGGATATTCAGCTCGTCCATTAATTTTGCCTTTTTGTCTGAATAATCCTTATAGAATATATCATTTGCAGGATATCCCTTATTGATTATAGGGCCGTCATATTCAAATGCCCTTTTGAATACATCATATGAAAAGTCATTTGGGGAAATAAGATAGTTCCATGTCTTGGATTCAGTCACAACTTTACCTCTTTTGATAAGGTTACTTTGTGTGTCGATATCGGAACCCATATGTTTGTATGGTGTTCCGTGAGTTGTCTGAAGATATATTATGTCATCATTGTTTTTCAAAATCGGGAAGCTGATATTTGTAATCCAATAGTTGGATTTTCTTAAAAAGTCATTGTAAGTGTTTGATTTCCTGTTAGTAATCAAAGGATTTCCTGGAATATCCAAATCTCCTTCATAGGACCATATGAAATTGTAAGTCTTGTCCAGTCCCATTTCCAACATTCTTTCATAGATGTATTTTGGCTGACCTGAATATGACTGACCATGGAAACTTTCGAAAAAGACAAGAGGTTTTTTGCTTTTTTCATGATAAAATTCGATTTGTCTTTTTTCATCCCTATAAAGTTTTTTGATATTGTTTTTTGGAATTACTGAAAATGTAAGATTGAAATTTTGATTGAAGTAGAAGTAAATTACATAATCTTCATAATTCTCAACGATTTGCTCATTTTCAATATAATCAATATATTTTTCTTTGATTGATTTTATCTTGAATGACTTGATGTATGAGCTGTCAAGAACTATGTCGTTTTCTTTCAATCTGACAGCTACCCTAAATGTTCTGTTGAAGTTATTTTCATCTTCAATGTCAAACGTTATGCTTGAGTTGAATTTGATTATGCCGTCATCCATCTCATATTCGCAGGGAATGTAATGGCGGACTGAATTCCTTAACTTGATTAGAATTTCAACGGCATCGAAATTTAAGTCGTCAAGCAATTTTATTTCACCTGACAGTTCAATGGAATTGTTGTTCTTTTTAACATCTGTTGCTCTTGCAATGAATTTCTGCTCGTCATAATTGAATGAGAGATTATGATTGAAATTTCTGTAAGGGTCAAAAACCCGTTGGTTTGTTTTATCAAGGAGTATGGAATTGTTATTTTGTAAATAGAAATTTGTTCTAAACAGGAAAAGCTTATTTTTTATTTTCACCTGGAGATAAATTTCAAAAACGCCCAATTCATCAAATTCCAGCAAGTCATCTTTGGTAACTTCAACTTTTGAGGATTTAATTTCCTTTAAAATCCTTTTACCTGTTTTTCTATGTTTAATCATCAAGTTCTTTTTGACGAATGGAATGCCTTGTTTGAGATGAAATACCAATTTATCTCCCTTAGGGTCAATAATGAAATAATGATTGAGAATTTTCTTTTTTATACTTTCTATTAGAAGTTCTTTCATAGATTACCACCGCAAATTATTTCGCTCCAATTACCTGATTTATGTGAGGAACCCGATTCAGCAACGACATTATCAGCCACGAAATTCCCAGTCCTCCAACAAACAGTATCAGAAGCAACAATTTATATGGGATATGTCCTGCATAATATTTATAAAGCAATACCAGAATTACTCTGTGAAGCAAGTAGATTCCATAACTGTATTTAGCAATGGAAAATACGGATTTTCGGAATACTCCATTGGGATTGCTTAATAAACCAATATTCACATTGTCCAAGCTTTTAAACAATACAAATATTCCAGTTACTTCAATAGCATATAATATTGAATATCTTTCCAAGAATACCATTTTGCTCGGAGTTGAGGATAGATATGAAGAAATTATCAATGATGCTGCACCAATTAACAGTAATGCCAGACCTGAATATGGATTGTTGAATATTTTCCGCTTAGTATGCCTTAGATAATATCCTAAAACAACCATACCTATAGGGCCGGTGAAATAAGTTAATTTGATTGGGAATGGAACCATTATTGTATAATCAAAAATACAGGTAACAGCCCATATTGCCAGGAAATACTCCACTTCTTTTAAGTCGCAGTGCAATAGCCATTTATTGAATATAGGCATGATCAAGTAGGTACCTAAAATCATCCAGAAGAACCAATATTGTGTAAATCCTGGATTTTTTGACATATAAGATTGATACAGGAAGTGTAAAAAGCTCATTATGTTGAATGTTTTAAGTGTATGCCAGAAACTAGGGAACAGCATTGAAAGAATAACTACAAAAAGACTTAAGACAAATCCCCAGAATAAAAAAGGACCTGCAATCCTAGGTAATCGCTTTCCTAAAAATGATTTGATGTCCCATACTCGCCCTAATGATAAAGCACCTGACAGCATTAAAAATAAATCAACACCACATCTGAAACATGCAGCTAAAATATCAGTAATCCACCAGTTTAATGATGGATGTGCGGAATACTCTTTAACAATAATACCATTAGCGGTCATATATACATGAAACAAAATAACGGATATAATCGCTAATGCTCTTAACGCATCAAAATAAAAAATACGCTTTTTCTTCTTTTTCACAACGTTTCCATTTAAGTTCATAACTATCCCTTATGTTATTAATTTTATTATTTTAAAACATATAAAGTTATCATTTTTAATTTAAAATATTCTAATTAAATCTTGATAAACTTAAATCAAAAATAAAATATTATGAAAAAAATAGAAAAAGAAAAAAATAATAATGAAAAATCAATTCGACTTCATCTTGATGTTTCCCTGAGGGGTTGAGTAAACTTCAACTTTAACGCCATTGCCGGTTATAATTGAAGCAGTGCTTATTTTCATGTGTCTGTCTTTCACATTGATTTGATTCTTCAATCTCCCCTCATCATTATATACCGTCATGAACATGTCATAAGAGGTATTTCTCTCCAGGAAAAATTTCCAGTTTAGCCTGTACTGTGTTTTTGATTCATCAAAAGATATCAGGAATTTTTCATTGTTCGAATCCTCTTTTAATGTCGGTTTAATATCTTTTTTGATCTTGTGGCTACTGTTGATGTTGACAATGATTTCATTTTCATTCAATTCCAAATCAAATGCATTATCCAAACGTTGACATGCGATGAATAAATTATTTCTCTCATTTTTGAAGATGATTATATCTCCATTGTTATTTTTAAGTTCATTTAAATCGTTTCCAGTTAGTCTAAGAGAATATGTAACTCCATCCTTATTTGTAACTCTGAGTGATATTGAATACAATTCGAAATTGTTCAATTCATCCAGCGGCAGTTTAGCATTAAATGAGTTTTCCTCATTTTCAACTTTTTTGAGTTCAAAATATGATGTGCTTTCACTTAAAACATCATCTTGGGTAGCCAAACCTTTTAAATAGATTCCTGCACTGTCGAATTCATAGTATTTTGGAAGTTTTATATTTCTGAATGATATATGGTCATCATGAGATGCAATCTCATCAATGCTGATGAAAATCTTTTTCAGGTAGCGTATTTCAAACAATTCATCTGGAACATTGAAATCAGGATTTCTGAACAGCGGCAATTTCCAATAGCATTTACCGTTTTCATAAAATATTTCGGTTTCCTTGCTAAAATTGGTTGTAAGGAACTTTTTAAGTTCATCCCTATATCCGTTCAAAATTAGGTAGGTATAAATATTGTCAAGTTCAGTGAACTGGTTGTCATAGAAGTTATCTATTTTTTCACTTCCCTTTTCAAACAATTCCAGTATTCTTTCGAAAAACACCTCTTCAAACTCTTTATCATACAGAATTCCTTTAATCGGAATCAATGCTCTTCTGAATAATGTATTGAAATATACCGGACAGCATTCTGTAAAATGGTCAAGGTTATAATAATATGAGTTAATTCTGTCGTTGAAATTATCTAAATCCCAATGGGCCCGGCTTAATGCATTGCCTCTTTTTCTCCACAGGTATACGCAATCAGGAATTATGGATATTTTCTTGGCATGTGTATATGCATTATGGGTAAAGCATCGGTCTCCATAAATTTTTATCTCTTCTGGAATCACCACATTATTGTCAATCAGCAAATCCCTTTTCATTATGCTGTTCCAGTAGAAAACATCATAAAATATTTCCGGATAATCGTTGATGTCTGTGATTATCCTTTCCTTTGACCAGGGAGTGTTATCTAGAAAATTCATTTCATGCTGATATCTGGTCAGCAAATGAGGTTTGCCTATGGAGATATCTGCATCAACTTCTTTTGCCTTGTTGTACAATTTTTCATATGCATCCAAAGGAATAATGTCATCATTGTCTACAAGAATAACATATTCACCCTTAGCGCGCTGAATTCCCATATTTGCACTTGAGGACAATCCGCTGTTTTCTTCCTTATTGATGACAAAAACATTATCGTAATCCATTTCAAACTGTCTGCAAATACTTAAACTGTCGTCAGTACTTGCATCATTTATCAATAAAATTTCCAGTCCCTCAATAGTCTGATTAACGAGTGATTCCAAACAGTCTTCCAGGTAAGGTTCACCATTATAAACCAGTACAATTGCAGTAAGATTATATTGCTCATTGTCTTCATCAGTCTTTTCCAAAGTCAACATCTCCAAATTAGAAATCTAATTATCCAAATAAATTATAAAACGAGAAAATTAAAAAAATTAATATCTATTTACATATTGTATTATATAATATTTAAAATTATGTTAATTCAATATGTATTGGGAAATAATAATCCTAAATCAAATCCTTCATGTTGCTTTTAACTACAACCTCCGCATCGGGAACAATATTTAAAATGAATTCCTTCAAATCATCGCTGTCGGCAACTATCAAATCATAATTGGAATAGATTTCCTTCAGCAATTTCGGTTTTATCGAGTTTTTCCTTGCAAAAAGAATCCTTTCGGTTGTGAAATTCTTGAACATGTACAGCTCGACACGGTCAGTGCCGTCAAAGTTTATGACCTTGTCGAATGGCAGACCGTGATAGTATCTTCTAATTTCCCTTTCAAAGAGTTTGTCGAGTTTGGAAGGATAATCACCGCCCCATGAATCGCTTATGATATTGTCATAATCATTCTTTTCATTCATTGTCGGATTGACTGCACCTCTCATGGGCATGACGGATATTCCATCGGGAAAGCTTTTGAATATCTCTTCATGATTTTCACGGTAATTCCGGTTCCATTGGCGAAATGACAAAAAGACATTATATTCATCCAAATCTATTCCTGCCAGATTTTCCAGAAGGGACTTCCATACATTCTCATCTTCAAGGGAACCTATGTATACAAGAACGTTCGGATTGTCGTTTGCAATTCTCTTTTTGATTGAAACATCCATGCCCTTGAATACTTCCCTGCAGATATTTTCAACTGCCTCAGGCTTTTCGTATTTGCAGAATATATTGTAAAACTCCTCATCGTCATAATTCACGGGACTGTTGAGTTCATCTACAAGGCCATCCACATCCTGAACCTTTGGGAAAGGCAAATCCGAAATCGGGAAGTAGATGTTACGGTCTGATAGATATTCCTCCTCATCGTAATTGAAAATTATTATCTTTCTTCTGCTCACTGCAAAATCAAAAAATACACTGGAATAATCTGTCACGAGGATCTCTGCCATATTGATAATGTCATAAACCTCATATCCTTCAGGAAACGGTTTGATATGATTGAATTTTGAAAAGTCAATTTGTGAATGGTTAAATACATGGAGCTTGACCAGAAATACCTGACTGTCATTGAGTCTTGCATCTAGCTGGGTTAGATATTCATCGATTACATCCTTTTGGGCACTGTCCTTTCTGTTGAGGATTGTTCCCCTATATGTGGGCATGTAAACGAAGACATCCTTGTCCTCGAAGTTGAACTTTGACTTGAATTCCATCTGTCGGGCACTGTCAAAAAATACGCTGTTTCTCGGATATCCTTCAAGAAGGACGGTTCCCTGATAAATCCTGTCAATATTATATCCCCTGACCATCTTTTCAAACATGAAGTCATTTGGATAAAGAAGATAGTCTGAATCATAAAAGGTGTGCTGCATGGATCCTAATCTGTGCTCTTCAGGGACATTTTCAATTCCCATGACCTTCAGCGGCGTTCCGTGCCATGTATTCATCATAATCTGGCCGGGCTTTTTAATGAACTTCGGCCTGATTCCGGAATCCGTGAAAATGTATTTTGCCTTTTCAAGGATTCGTGTGGCTATTGACTCCTTTGTAACTATCTTGTAGATGTCAAGGTTATAGTTTTTCTGGAGCTTTTCTATTTTGGGAACAACACCATCCTTTGCATAGACATAAATCTGATAGTCGCCATACTTGCCAGCTGAAAGCTCCTCCACTATTCTAAAGATGTTTCCTGTGAAGTCATTTCCGTCTCTGGACTCGAAATATACGATATTTTCATCAATTCCATCTTCATATGCCTTGTAAATTGATGAATTGATATATCCTTCCTTGTATTTTCCTACTTTTCTTTTCAGTTTAGATTTAAGTGACATAGCTATTCCCTGTCTATAATGGAGTAAAACTCATTGACTGCATTTCTGTTGAATTCCTTATAATCCATATCCATTGTGGATACGTTGCCGTCCATAAATTCATGCATTCCCTTCAGAAGGCCTTCCTGTGAATTGTCAACCAGATGTCCTCCGTAATCCCTTACCCATTGGGTTCCATAAATGTCTGTTGCAATTACGGGAACTCCCAAAGTATCGGCTTCAAGAATCACGATTCCCCACCCCTCATAGAATGACGGGAAGATAAACAGGTCGCATTCCTTAAGTACAGGCATAGGATTTGATATTCCCTTGATAAGTGTGACATTGTCTGTGTGTTCTATGGAGTTGACCAGTGCAATGGTGTCCTCATAAAGCACGCCATGCCCCCCTATTATAAAGAGATGCGCATCCGAATATTCATTGCAGAACTCATCGAATGCTCTTATAAGTCTTTCATGTCCCTTTTCGGGAGAGAAACGACCGATTGTGATGAACTTAGGACCATCACCCTTTAGGATTTCACATATATCCCCTTCCGGATATATTTCAGATTCCTCATCCAGTGCAAACTCCCTGTCCGCATTTTCCTGTATCCTTTTGAAGTTGATTATATTGTGTACTGTAGTGATGTTGTCTGACCTGCCGCTTATCTGTGACGTCGGATTTTTCAGCCCGTCGGATACGACAACGACGTTATCATAATTGGAATATACTTCATGCAGAATGTTGAGGTTTTGATTTTTCCTCATTTTGCTTTCCTGAATCATGTCACTGTGAACCCAGATTGCATTGTTGGAATTTGATTGTTCAAATACCAGGGATTCGTCATGGTTGTATCCGTCAAAATCAATTACGGCATCGAATTTGATGTTTTCGAATTGCCTGTCGTATGACCTTTTGAAAAGCTTTTTGAGATTCTCTCCAAGTTCCATATTTTCCTGTGAAGCGAAAAACTTGTTGTATTCCACCTTTTCATTCAGTGTAGGTGTCAGGTGGAACCTGATTGGAAGAAGCTCTATTCCGTCAGGTATCCTTTTGAAGATGCTTTCATAGTTCTGGGTAATGTTCCAGTCCCATTGCTTGAATGTCAAAAAGTAGTTGTACCTGTCCAGGTCCACATTTTCCAGAAGGTTCACCAAAGCAGAGGTTATTCCATTGTTTAAAAGGGCTCCTGCAAATATCAACACGTTTTTCTTGTCGTTTTCAACAGTCATCTTCTTGCACACGTCTCTTTTTAAGAATATCTCCTCACAAAGGTGTTTGACTGCATCCGGACTGTCGTATCTGCAGAACTGCTCGACAAAATCTGTGTCATCATATTCCTTAGGTGAGTTGAGCTCATCTACAAGGCCGTCAATATCCTGAACCTTAGGAAATGGCAGATCTTCGAGAGGAATATATATTCCTCTGTTTTCAAGATACTTTTCCTCATCATAATTGAACAGGATTATCTTGCGTCGGGTGTTTGCAAAGTCAAAGAATATGCTTGAATAATCGGTAATCAGTTTGTCGGCCAGGTTGACGATATCATATATCTCATAGCCTTCGGGGAATGGAATGATATGCTTGAACTTGGAAAAGTCAATCTTTGACTGGTTATATGCGTGAAGCTTGACAATCATAACCTGTTTGTCTGACAGCTTCCCGTCCAGTTGTGTGAGATATGATACGACTTCATCCCTTTGTGCGTCATCCCTTCTCTCGGAAATCATGTCCCTGTGGGTAGGCATGTAGACAAAGACTTCCCTGTCTTTCAATCCCAATTTTTCCTTAAGTTCCAAAGGGGTTTTTTCATCAAAGAATATGCTGTTTCTCGGATAGCCTTCAAATAGTATCTTTCCGGGATAGATCTTTTCTATCATATATGAGTTAAGCATCTTTTCGCACATGAATTCGTTGGGATAGAGAAGATAATCGGCGCTCAAAAGGGAATGGTGGATATGTCCCAAAGCTATTATTTCTGAAGGATTGTCGATGCCCATGCATTTCAAGGGAGTGCCGTGCCACACATTAACGAAAGTCTGCTGAGGACGCTTGATATATTTCGGTCTTATTCCTGAATCTGTAAATATGTATTTGGCGCTTTCAAGTACTTTTGTTGCATCATCCTCGTTTGTGATGATCTTGTCGATTTTTAGGTTGTAGTTTTTTTTCAGTTTGTTGATTTTTGGTATGATGTTTTTGTGGGCGAAAAGATTGATTTTGAAGTTTCCGTAATCGTTTGTTGAAATCTCTTCAATGATTCTGAATATATTGCCGACCAAATCTTCACCGTTTCTGGATTCGAAATAGATGAGATTTTCATCTATTTTCTGGTCATAATATATGTCATAAATCTTTGAATTGTCATAGCAATCCTTAAAATTTATTATCTTTTGCTTAATGCCCATAGCTATCACTAAATCAGTATAATAATTTTATCTGTTTGCGTACATCTTTTCGTAGTATTCCTGATACTGGCCGGATTTCACCTTGTTTATCCATTCGGTATTGTCAAGGTACCATTGGATTGTTTCCTTGATTCCCTTTTCGAATGTGTAGTCTGGACTCCATCCGAGCTCTTCCTGCATTTTTGATGAATCGATTGCATATCTTCTGTCGTGGCCTAACCTGTCTGTTACAAATTCTATCATGGATTCATCCTTTCCTAGCTCTTCCAATATGAGTTTTACAATGTAGATGTTTTCCTTTTCGTTGTTTCCGCCGATGTTGTATACCTCTCCAAGCTTTCCTTCATGCAGGACCAGATCTATTGCTGTACAGTGGTCATGGACATGGAGCCAGTCACGAATGTTTTTTCCGTCTCCGTAAACAGGCAGTTTCTTGTCTTCAAGGGTATTTGAAATCATAAGAGGTATCAGCTTTTCCGGAAACTGGAATGGTCCGTAGTTGTTGGAGCATCTGGTGATGTTTATCGGCAGGTCAAATGTCTCAAAGTATGCTCTTGTAATGAGGTCCCCGCCAGCTTTTGATGCTGAATATGGGCTGTTAGGCTGAAGTGGTGTGGTTTCTGTGAAATATCCTGTTTTTCCAAGGGTTCCATATACCTCATCTGTTGAAATCTGGATATACTTTTCAACGCCGTATTCCTTGGCTGCATTTAAAAGCACCTGTGTGCCCAATACGTTGGACTTGATGAATATTTCAGGGTCTGTTATGCTTCTGTCAACATGGCTTTCTGCAGCAAAGTTGATTACGTAATCGCAGTCCTTTACAAGTTCATCAACAACTTCCTTGTCCCTGATGTCTCCCTTTACAAAGGAATAGTTGTCCTTATCTTCGATATCTATCAGGTTTTCCAGGTTTCCGCAGTATGTGAGAGCGTCCAGGTTTATGATATTGTATTCGGAGTACTTGTTTACCATATATCTAACGAAGTTGCTTCCGATAAAGCCTGCTCCGCCTGTAACTAGAATATTTGTCATTATAATCACTTAATATTTAATTTGGGATTCCTTGAATGATTTCCATTCCTTGTCCTTATCGGACAATATGATTTCATCGATTCCATCTAAAGGCCAGTCAATTCCTATATCCTCATCATCCCATTTGATTCCGCTTTCATCTTCGCCATGGTAGAATTCTGTACATTTGTACTGGAATTCCGCTTCATCTGACAATACCACAAATCCATGTGCAAATTTTGGTGGAATGTAGAGCTGTTTCTTGTTGTCTTCTGAAAGTACAGCACCGAACCATTTGCCGTAGGTAGGTGAGTCTCCCCTCAGGTCAACTCCAACGTCAAAGACCTCTCCCTTTATTACGCGAACCAGTTTTCCCTGAGGATACTTAAGTTGAAGGTGAAGGCCTCTCAATACTCCTTTTGATGATTTTGACTGGTTGTCCTGTACGAATTTCAAATCATATCCGGCTTCCCTGAAGTCATTTTCCTGATAGGTCTCCATGAAATATCCACGGTTGTCTTCAAAGACAGTAGGTTCAACTACAAACATTCCTTCTATGCCGGTTTCTGTAAACTTAAATTTTCCCATAATTATTTTCCCCTTTTAGCTAAATTAAATAAATATTGTCCATAATCAGTTTTTTTAAGCTCTTCAGCTGTCTTCAGCAATTCATCTTTGCTGATATAATCATTGATGAAAGCTATCTCTTCAAGGCATGCAATATACAGTCCCTGCCTTTTCTGCACAGTTTCAATGAAGTTTGCAGCTTCCAAAAGGCCTGTGTGAGTTCCTGTATCGAGCCATGCCATTCCTCTTCCCAAAAGCTCAACCTTAAGTTTTCCACGATTGAGATATTCCTCATTTACTGATGTGATTTCAAGCTCGCCCCTGTCTGAAGGCTTCACATTTTTTGCAATATCTATCACGTCATTGTCATAGAAATAAAGTCCCGGAACGATATAATTGGATTTCGGATTGTCGGGCTTTTCCTCTATTGACAGCACATTCCAGTCGTCGTCAAACTCAACAACGCCGAAGGCTTCGGGATTGTTGGTATAGTAACCGAATATGACAGCACCATCTTCGAGTTTTGTTGCCCTTTCAAGGATTTCTGTAAATCTGTGTCCATGGAAAATGTTGTCTCCCAAAATAAGTGCTACATTGTCATTTCCTATGAATTCCTCTCCGACAATGAACGCTTCTGCAAGACCGTTAGGATTTTCCTGAACTGCATATTCGAATCTGATTCCCAGACTGCTTCCGTCCCCCAGAAGATCCTTATACATAGGCAAATCCCTTGGAGTTGAAATAATCAGAATTTCCTTAATGCCCGCAAGCATAAGAACGGAAATCGGATAATAAATCATCGGTTTATCATATAGCGGCAACAGCTGTTTTGAAACAGCCTTGGTAATCGGATACAAACGAGTTCCTGAACCGCCTGCTAAAACAATACCTTTCATAAAAATCACCATATTTTTTTATTATATAAATACTCTTGATTTAATTATTAATAAAATTAATCAGTGAAAACCCTAAAAATCTGGCGATTTTAGGAATTCTCTGATAAATAAAAAAGCAAACCATCGGATTATGAAGTATTTGATGAACTGCATATAACTACTTATAGCGTCTTTTTCCGTCTTCAAGACCTATTTTTATCTTGTTTACTATATTTTCACGGTCAAATGATATGAGCGGTCCCATATGAAGAATGATGTCACCGGGTTCGGAATACTTGAATGAAAGGGCTGCTGCCTCCTCAAGGGATTCGGTAGCGACCTTTATCATGTCATGCTTTGTTATGGCATCAAGTATTTCTTCGGCAATGTGAAGCTCAACCTTCTGGATTGACTCGTCGAATCCGCTTGCAAGGACAGCCTTTATGTTGTCATATTCATCGAGAATGAGTCCGACCTCATGCTTGTCCCTTACCCATGATGTGTCGAAGTGGTCGAGGAAAACCACAAGCTCCTTTCCTTCAAAGTAATCGAGGGTGGTTCTTATTCCGTCGGGAAGGAATGCTGCATCGACAATTACTTGCCTTCCGTTGTAGTCTCCGAAATCCTCCATATGTGCGGATATTCCCTTGAATTCACTAAGTCCCTTAATAATATCTTCCTGTGTAAGTCCGTAGTTTATTCCGACAGCTGCAGCACCAACGGCATTTTCGAAAAAGTAGCTCATCATATAGAAGGGAGATGTGAATTCCTCATCGCCGTATCTGATGGTAATCTGCTTGTCCTGCATGCATCCTTTAAAGTCAACGTCCTTGTCGAGGGCATAGAATATTGTATCATCTCTCAACAAATCGGTTTCCTGTGCACATTCCGCATTGGCAATGAATGTTTCGGATATATCCTGCATAATCAGCTTTCTCTGCTGGTACTTTTCATATGAACCTCCAAACTCGTTGAGGTGTTCCGGAGTCAGATAGGACAATACACCAATCTTTATGTTGAGCTGGTCCAAAAGACCCAGTGAACCGTGTGGAAGCTCAAATACAGCTATATCACATTCCTTAACCTTTCCTGTGACGATTCCATCAATTATTGTTTCTGAAACAAGGTTGTTTGCAAGTGATGAACAGGACCATACCCTGTATCCGGCTCCCTTGAATACGCTTTCGATTAATGTTGTGGTTGTGGTCTTACCCATTGAGCCGGTAATACCAATGATGTCCACATCGATAAGCTCATTGAACATCTGGGAGAATTCCTCGTTTGTGAGAATCTTTACATCACTTTCGGCTATAATCTTTGCGATTGGAGCAGTGTCCGGCAAGGTCGGAGGAACATATACTGCCTCAATTCCATCCAAGGTAGGATTCGGATTATTCAAATCAAGAATAACTCCTTCCTCACCCATTTTCTGTATCCAGTTTTGATAAATGGGCTTGAATTGGGAAAGTTCCTTCAAATCAGTCATGACGACCCTGTGACCCAAGTAGTTAAGCAGCCTTGCAACGGGTCTGCTTGCGTTTCCTGCACCAACGACTAAATAATTCATAATCTTCACTCCATTAAAATATACATTTATAATATTGACCTTTAAGGTTTAAATACATTCTTGAAATCTATTGGTTTATTAATCAAATTGGACATAATTAAGATTATGTCAAGACAAGATAAGATAGTAAAAACAAGTATCATAGGCATTGTCGTAAACCTGATACTTGTCGCATTCAAGGCAACAGTGGGAATACTTGTAAACTCAATTGCGATTACCTTGGATGCTGTAAACAACCTGACCGATGCCCTTTCCTCCATCATCACTATCATCGGAGCAAAGCTGGCCGGAAGGGCTCCCGACAAGAACCATCCATACGGATACGGAAGAATTGAATATTTCTCATCAGTGATAATTGCAGCCATAGTTCTGTGGGCTGGAATTACAGCGCTTATGGAATCATGGCCAAAGATATTCAATCCCGACGTGACTTCATACAATACGGTTTCACTCATAATCATTGCAGTGGCTGTCGTCGTCAAGTTCGCACTTGGAAAATACGTCAAGAATGTTGGTGAGGTGATAAACTCCCAGGCTCTTGTTGCATCCGGAAGCGATGCGTTTTTCGATGCGATACTTTCATTTTCAACACTTGTGGCGGCAATAATATCAATATTCTGGCACATTTCCCTTGAGGGCATTCTTGGAGTAATCATCTCAATTGTAATCATCAAGGCAAGTATAGACATGCTTAGGGAAACCCTTGACAGCATGATCGGCGCCAGGGTCGACTCAGAGCTTTCAAGAAAAATCAAGGAATCAATCTGTGAGGTTCCTGAGGTATATGGAGCATATGATTTGAGCCTTCACAACTACGGACCTGAAGACATGCAGGGTTCAGTGCACGTTGAAATAGACGGTGACCTGACAGCTCTTGAAATACAAAACCTTTCACGCCAGATTACCCTTAAAATCTATAACGAATTTTCCATTGCACTGACCATAGGAATCTATGCAAGAAACGACAAATACTCAAATATCCGAAGCGAACTCGACAGCATCGCTTCACAGTATGACGAGATTCTGGAAATTCACGGATTCATCGTCTATGAGGACCAGAACCTGATTACCTTCGACATGATAGTTGACTTTGATGCGGACAGACAAAAGGTAAAAGACGAAGTGCTTGAAAAGATAACATCAAGACATCCGGAATTCAACTACATGATTATCGATGACTACGATGTAAGCGACTAATTAAATATTAAAAGGAACATATATAGAGATAGGTGAAAATATATGGATAATAAAAATATCATTCTGATTGCAATTGCAGTCCTGATTATTGCATTACTTGGGGTTGCTGCCTTTTCACTCGGCGGAAACCATCAGGAAAGCGCAAAGAATGCAACAGACAATCTGACAAAAAATACAGTAAACAAAACTGACAATGCCACAAACGACACCAAAGTGGTTGGAGACAACTCAACATTCAAAGGTGCAAACAATACAACAAATAAAACATATAAAGTATACAATCCTCAATCCGACTCATATGTGACTGTTATCGGTGAAAAATTCGACAACGACGTTCACAGATGGTACACCTATGACAAGGACGGAGTAAGATATTACAACACAAGAATTAGCTAAATCTAATTCTTTTTTCTTTTCTTTTTGACTCTTTTTAAAACTTATTTTTAAAAAATAACCATAAAACAAAAACTAATTAAAAAACAGCATAATTTAATGTCTTATTGCGGAGAGACCCCACAATATTCACACAGACATTAAATACATCACACCTCAAAGAGATTTAATCTCTTTAGAACATATTTATATATAAATCATCCCCCTTCCATATATCTCCTCTTTAATTATCTTCATTGTTTTTTCTTTCACACCGGTTAACAGTTAAAGCCAATAATATTTGGTGAGGTGATATGTTCTCTGCCAGTCAACGATATTCATCTCGGATTCCTTTTCCGGATGAATGTCTGATTCATCCAATACCATGACTTTCCTGTTTTCTATCTCGTAAAGTGGCCATTCCTTTGGTCTGCCGTCAGGTGAAATGTCTGCTGTAAGTGAAGGATTTCCGGTTTTTGCGAACTGAACCCACATTTTACGCATGGTTTTTGAGAATGTTTCGTCAAATGGCCTTCCATTGCCTTCGCTCAATTCCGGATGATTGAACACTGCCGGAAGCTCCACTGCATGTCCGCTTTTAAGTCCGGGAACATCTGATTCCGCAATGAAGTAATATGTGTATGATTTTCCGCCGGCCTTTGTCTGGTTTTCAGACATTCTGATGACCGGTGCATTGAACCAGATTTGATCATATATTCTGACGTAGCGTTCCATGTCATCTCCTTTTACATCATTGCAGAAGCTTCTGATGAGTTTTTTATCTTCCTCCGGCAGTTTGGCAAGTCCTCTTGCCTTGCGCTCATCAATCCACATTTTGAAAAATTCCTCTCCGAATCCATGGCGGAAAAAGTTGATTTCATCCTTGTTGCAGCCCTGAAGAAAATCAATATCCTTTGCCGCACCATTTGCATATTCCTCATGAGGATTTAAAGGCAGATGTATCCCGTCCCTTTCAGGACCTGTGCGCAGCATGATGACTTTTGATGCTTCAAACAATGCATCGCCATCAAGGTTTTTAAGTTCTTCAACGCTTTTACAGCCAATCACTTCCATCAGTTCATTTGTACACTCAATGGCATCTTCACTTGATCTTGTAAGTGACGGTGAACCGCTCTGTGCAATGACTCTTTTGAAATACTTTTGTGATCCTTCAATTAAAGGAAGAAGTGTTACGCTTCCGGCTCCTGCTGATTCACCCCAGATTGTTACGTTGTCCGGATCACCTCCGAAACGGTCAATGTTTTCATGAACCCACTTGAGCGCCATGGTCTGGTCCAGAAGTCCAAGGTTCTGTGAGTCGGGATAATCCTCACCATCCGGCAGGTGAGAGAGATGTAAAAATCCGAAAACCCCAAGCCTGTATCCAAGGTTAACAACTATAACGTCAGGATTTTCCTTTAAAAAATTGACCATGTCAAACTGAAGGTCTGCTGTTCCTCCGGCTTCATAAGCGCCGCCGTGAATCCATACCATGACAGGCTTTTTTTCATCACACGCTTCATCCGCCTTCCATACATTAAGATACAGGCAGTCTTCACCGGGGTAATAAAGGGAACCGTCTTCCAAATCCTCATTCCCGTAGGAGCATTTTGCATTGTAATATGCCTCATAGACACCATCATCTGCAACAAAATTCACCGGTGCTTTCCAGCGCAAATCTCCAACCGGTTGCTTTGCCACATAAGGAATGCCCTTAAACATAAGGATATTTTCCTTTCTCTTTCCGACAAATGTTCCGTTAATACACTTCACTGCCAGTGACTCATCATAATCACCATCTGTAATTCTTTTGTTTTCTCCATATTGGGCCCTTACTTTCTCTTTCATATCATTCATCGTTTTCACTCCATTATTATCAATCGATTAATTTTACCGTCATTTTAAAGCCAGTAGTGCTCGGTTAGGGGATAAATTCTCTTCCAGTCAACGATATTTATCTCGGATTCCTTTTCCGGATGAATGTCTGATTCATCCAATACCATGACTTTCCTGTTTTCTATCTCGTAAAGTGGCCATTCCTTTGGCCTGCCGTCAGGTGAAATGTCTGCTGTAAGTGATGGATTTCCGGTCTTTGCAAACTGAACCCACATTTTACGCATGGTTTTTGAGAATGTTTCGTCAAATGCACGTCCTCCACCCACAGCCATTTCCGGATTGCCACATACGGCCGGAAGCTCTATTGCATGTCCGCTTTTAAGCCCGGGCACTGAAGATTCAACCGTGAAAAAATAGGTATATGATTTGCCTCCTGCCATGGTCTGGCTTTCTGAGATTCTGATTAGTGCCCCATTAAACCATGCCTGTTCCAAAAGGCGAATGTCACCGTCGAGACCCTTTTTATTCATGTCATTGCAGAAGCTTTCGACAAGTTTTTTATCTTCATCCGGCAGTTTGGCGAGCCTTTTTTGCTTGCGGTCGGCTGCCCACATACTGAAGGCTTCCTCTCCATGGTCAAGCATGAATGTATTCATTTCATCCTTGTTGCAGCCCTGAAGAAAGATTATGTCTTTTGCTGCGCCCTTTGCATATTCATCATAGGGATTTAAAGGCAGATACTTTCCGTCCCTTTCCGGCGCTACCTTCAGTGTGATGGCAGATGATGCTTCCACAAACATTTTGGCGTCGATTTTTTTAAGGTCTTCGACACTTTTGCAGCCTAAAATTTCAAGCATTTCATTTGTGCACTCAATGGCGTCTTCAGGATTTCTTGTAAGTGACGGTGTTCCGCTTTGTGCAATGACTCTTTTGAAATACTTTTGTGATCCTTCAATCAGGGGAAGAAGAGTTACACATGCCGCACCTGCTGATTCTCCCCAGAGTGTTATGTTGTCGGGGTCACCTCCGAAAGCGGCAATGTTTTCATGAACCCACTTCAAAGCCATCATCTGGTCCATGAGCCCAAGGTTGTGTGAGTCTTGATAATCCTTTCCGTCCGGCAGGTGAGAGAGATGGAAAAAGCCGAAAACACCAAGCCTGTATGCAATGGAAACGACTATGACATCAGGATTTTCATTTAAAAAATTCACAAAGTCAAACATGGGATCAAGAGTGGTGCCCATTTCAAAAGCTCCTCCGTGAACCCATATCATAACCGGCTTTTTTTCATCAGCTGATTCTGCTGTCTTCCACACGTTGAGATACAGACATTCCTCACTCTGATAACAGTGGGAACCGTCTTCAAATTCATCTTTCCCGTAAGCGCTTTTTGCATAGTAATAAGCTTCATATATGCCGTCATCAGGAACATACTCCACAGGCGCTTTCCATCGCAAATCGCCAACAGGCTGTCTTGCCACAAAAGGAATTCCTCTGTAGGCAATGACATTGTCCGTTTTCTTGCCGACGAATGTGCCGTTGAGGCACTTCACTGCAAGTGATTTGTCATAATCGTCGCCGACTATTCTTTTGTTGTCTCCATAATGAGCCCTAAGTTTCCTTTTCATCTCATCCATTGTTCATTCTCCTTTCTTTAGGATTGGATTTGTATTGAAGATATGTCATATGTTGGACTCGAAATGCAGTTGTGTCCTTTGAGCGATGCTTTCCAATCCAGTTTCAATTCACTTTATTCAAATTGAATATATTTCAACTGAAAAGCCTACGGTTAAACACCATAAGCTATTTCCCAATACATGTTTAACTGTTTTATAATTCTTATTTAAAAAAGTTTTGATGGTATAAAGATTAAGTTTTTAACTCTGTTTCGACATACATTTGAACAACAATTACCAAATGAGACATTAATATGAAATATATGAATTTTGACCCCCAAATCCATGATGCGCAAAAGATTGCAACCCTGAAATATAATGTAGACTTCAGAACATATGACAGGCTTTTCGGTTCAAGGCAAAAGGCCATTGCATCCCTTGTGAAATCCCTGAAAAATGACAAAACCCTAAGGGTCATCTATGATGGAGAAGACATCATCGGAATTTTGAATGCATGCAACTACTATAACCAGCAAAGAATTCATTTTATCACCCTTAAACTGTTTATTGTTGAAATAATGGACCATTTTGTTATCTGCAACATTGAAAAGGATGACATATACATCGGCGAGATTGCCATCGATGAAAATCACAGGTCCAAGGGATATGGAACAAGAGTCATCAATGACGTTATCGACCATGCCCGAAAAAAGGGCTATAAAAGAGTTATTCTTGATGCCGATTTCAGAAATCCCAAAGCAAAGGCATTATATGAAAGGCTGGGCTTTAAGGTCTACAGAAAAAAATCGTTTTTGGGAAGGGGCATGTACAATATGGAATATGTAATTTCCTAAAAATAAGTGAAAATCATTGGCTCCACAGCCAGCAATTTTTTAAATTTCTATCTGATTTGTTTTCGAAAATACTCTTGCTTAGTAACCCGTTTGAAGCATCTGACAATAATATTTTTGGGTTCACTTAATATCACCAGTTTCGCCGCCGGATTTAGTCAGCCTTCCAAGATAGTATCTGGCATAGGCGATTGCTATGAGGCCTCCGACAGTGTATCCGACCAATACTCCAAACCACACTCCATCTATTCCCCATCCAAGTATTATTCCAAAAAGCACTGCAAAGAATGTTGCACAGATGAGTTCCCTTATGATGGTAAACACAAGAGAGTGTATTCCCTTGCCGAAGCCCTGGAAGATATAGGTTGAAATGACTCCTGCCGGAAATATGATAAAGAATCCTGAAAAGATTCTGAAAAATGTGATTGTCGGTTCAAGCAGCCTTGCGCTTTCGCCATATGAAAAGAGATATGCAAGCTGAGGTGCGAATACCCAGAAAATCACAAGTGCCACAATTCCCAAAATGGTCCCGAGCTTCATTGAATAGTTATATGCCGTTTTGATGTTTTCATATTTGCGGGCACCATAGTTTACCGCAACAATGGATACCATTGCAGTGGATATTGCTATCATCGGTTCGGTTGCAAGCATTATCATTCTCCATCCGTTTTCAAATACGGCAATCGAATCTGTTGTAGAAACCGCAAGGATTATGAAATGCAGGACTGCAGTTATGAATGTGATGAAAACCATTTCACATATTGACGGAACGGCAACCTTCAGTATATCTTTTATTATGCCAGAATCATAATGAAACTTGTCCAGTGTAGGCCTGACGTAGGTGTCCCTTTTTATGTAAATCCAATAGAGCATTATCGCTAGGATAATTGCCAGGGAAATAATTGTAGCTATTGCAGCACCGAACATTCCCATGTTCAGTGTGTAGATGAAAATCGGATCAAGAATGGTGTTGACGATTGCACACAGCATCATTACATACATTGCCCTTTTGTTGTCCCCCTCGGAACTGAAAAGCCCAAAGAGCGCTTCAGGCATTATGACAATTACACTTGCCAAAAAGTAGACCTGTCCGTATTCCAGGGCATAGTCAAGTGCGATTCCACGGCCTCCCACACAAACAATAAGTTCCCTTGCAAAGACCGTAAATATGACTGTCACAATAATCGATACAAGCAGGCTCAGCATAATTGAATGTATTGCCGCATTGTCAGTCATTGCATCATTTTTCTCGCCTATATATTTTGACACTACCGCCGTGGTTCCAGCACCAAGGCTTGTTCCAATGCAGACTATCAGATATTCCAGAGGTATTACAAAGCCGATTGCAGCAAGCTGGTCCACGCCAAGGCCTGCAATCCAAACAGAATCAATGATATTGTAGAGTGAAACAACTACCATCGACAGCATCAAAGGCCATGCCAGCTTCCTGACCGCAACTTTTGGATTTCCCCTGAGTATGTTTACTCCCTTCGTTTCACTGCGTTTCATATTATCTAAAAAATCATGTATATTAATTTGAATGCCTCAATCTGTGGAAGATGAGGATTCTTATTACCTTTCAAACTGTTTTTATTAATTAGTTTAGAGGTATTGCTATTTAAAGTTCACAGCCCCTTCAGGATTAATCCTGCAAATGTTGTCATTTTCAGGTCAGAACTCATTAATGAAAAATAGATTGGTTTTTAAAATTTATATACCTTATTTAAAAAATGATGAAAATATTTAGGGCAGTTGCCTAAACTGTTAAACGTTTTTGAAATATTGTTTAACAGCTATCGATTTTGTTTTGCAATTTCTGCCAGGTGACAAAAAGATTAAAAAATGAGAGTCACCTCTAATTTTAGGCAATTTCCCTATTTAAACAAATAATTTAAATATGATGTATTTATAGACATAATAGTAATAGAATTTGTGAAAGATTACTATGAAAACGGTTATTCTCATTCCATGCTACAATGAAGCGAAAACAATTGAAAAGGTAATTGTTGATTTTAAACGAGTTATGCCTCATGCAGACATCTATGTCTATGACAACAACTCTACCGACGGCACAGACAAGATTGCAAAAGATGCCGGTGCCATCGTCAAATACGAATACCAACAGGGTAAAGGAAATGTTGTAAGGTCAATGTTTCGTGAAATCGAGGCCGACTGCTACATAATGGTAGACGGCGATGACACATATCCTGCAGACAATGCAGCCGAATTCGAAAGGCTTGTCCTCGAAGGCGAAGCAGACATGGTTATAGGAGACAGACTGTCCTCAACATACTTTCAGGAAAACGACAGACCATTCCACAATACCGGAAACAGGGTTGTCAGAAAATTCATCAACGTATTTTTCAAAAGCGATTTGAATGACATCATGACCGGAATGAGGTCCTTCAGCTATAATTTTGTCAAGTCATTTCCTATCTCATCAAAGGAATTTGAAATAGAAACTGAAATGAGCGTATTTGCACTTATCAACAACTTCAAAATAAAAGAAATTCCTGTCGAATACAGAGACAGAATCGAAGGAAGCGAATCAAAGCTCAACACATACACCGACGGTCTCAAGGTCATAAGGATGATCTTTTCATTAATCCGTGATGAAAGGCCTCTCTTTTACTTTACATTCATGACAGTATTGCTTCTTGTCATTGCTGGAATATACTTCTTCCCTATTCTGTTCAACTATTTCACAACTGGTTATGTGGTGAAAATCCCTTCACTGATTGTTATCTCAACAGTCGTTATTGTGGCTGCACTTACATTCCTGACCGGTGTTATCCTATACGTTCTCAAAAAGCAGCACAGGGAAAACCTCGAACGCCACCTTATCTTACTGAACGAAATCAACAAAGAGGATTAAATTGATAGACAAACTTTTCCGCCAGAGGACAGACAACATCTACATTCAGATGTTCAGGTACATATTCGTTGGAGGAACCGCATTCGTAGTCGATTTCTTCTTTTTATGGTTTTTCAGTGACGTCTGTGGAATATATTACCTGATTTCAGGTGTGCTGTCCTTCATAATATCAGTTCTTGTAAACTACATCATGAGTACAAAATGGGTGTTCAACCAGGACAACATAGAAAACAAGGTTTTGGAATTCAATCTATTTTTGGCCATCAGTGCATTGGGCCTTGTGTTTACTGAAATTCTATTATGGCTCTTTACAGACGTTATCGGATTATATTATCTTCTTTCAAAGGTCATTGCAGCAATAATAGTGATGTTCTGGAACTTCATTGCAAGAAGAGTAATGTTTTACGGAAAAGACTTCATGTCATAATTCCGTTTCAATCTTTTTTTAAATATTTCTTATCATTCAAAAAATACTAGGTTGATAAGGTTGTCCCTGTATGTTGTCTCATCCCTCAGGGACTCTATGTGATGTATCACGTTAAGCTTCAGGTCTTCAAGTTTTATTCGTATTTTCAAATCATAGAAATCAACGTTGAAATGAATAAGATATTTCAAATCCATTTCATATGTGTATATTGCCCAGTCAGGTCCGTTTATGTCTAAAAGCTTGATTGACCACTTGGACATGATGGCGTTGATTTTTGATGTCAGCTCATCAACATCAAAATCCGAATTGATTCTGATTTCCTTCATTGGTACAGCTCATTGACGTTTAATGGTTTTCTATATTTTTCCAGGTTTTCCTTTTCCCTGTCGCTTAGAACGCCGAATGTGAAAATCTGGCTTTTTTTAATGGTCATGATCTGGTCTACCATCTCCTCGTCATAGTGGGTGAGGATGAATGTAATGTATTCGTCGTCTTCTGTGACATAATGGCAGGGTTCGAAGTAGTTGATTTCGGTTATGAAGGTCACCAGTATCTCATCCAGGTTTTCCTTGGCCGGTCTGGACTCCCATTTTGCAAAATGCCTTTCCATTTCCAAAATTTTTTCTTTAAATGACATGGTTAAATATCTGTTGGAAGCATTTATAAAATTAATTCAATTTTCAAACTCGTTGAGGTAGCTTTTGATGACTTCCTCATCTGCATTTTGAAGTCCTTCTGTTAGTATCAGCCATATTGCCTTCATGAAACCTTCTTCTGAGAGCCTGTTGCAGTTTTCCAGGGAAAGCTGACGGTAATCAGGTTTTTCAATGGTGTCTGAAAGGAACTGTTCCTTAATGTCTTCCCTCAAATCCCAGTCGATAAATCCTTCAAGCAGATTCTTTATGAATATTGCAAATGAGTTTCCGATGACCTTTGCAATGTCTGACTCCTCCCCGTCCATTTCCTTTTGAAGGGCCAGAAATGAGGAGTAGTCCTGGTATCCGAATATTGTGAATCTTCCCTCAACTGTGTGTGCCGCATATTCATCGACCAGACTGTTGAAATTTGAATGTGAGAGGATATATGTAATCACCGATTCAATGTGTCTGTTCTTGTCAGTGTTTAGGATTTTGCATGTGACGTGAACCAGAATCTCATGTATGAGAAAATGTGTGAGCTCATGAATCAGCGTGGTAATCTGAAGGGACTTGCGCTGCCTGTCATCAACATAAATCCTGTCGAACTCAAAGTATCCAAGCTCCCCGCCGTATGACTTGTATTCGACCTTTGTAAATGACTTTGCAATGGCAAACACCCTGTCCAGAACCTCCAGACTGTCCAGATCAATCGAATTTTCGCCAGTCAGATTGTCGAGGTTTTTAAATGCCTGGGACTTGATTGAACGGATTATGCCGTTGAAATCATCCATGCTGAATTCAAACTCATCAATAATGCGAAAGCATTCTCCGGTGAGGATATTTGAATATGAATTGTCCCCTTTAAAATCGATTTTCGGGGTGTTTTCAATAGTTTTTACGTCAACCGTGTCAGTAATCTTTTTGAGCGTTACAAGGCATTCCGGACAGTAGTTCTTGAAATGGGGATATTTTTCGCCGCATTCCGGACAGATTCTGTCAAGTTCAACCTTGAGGTCTTCGTGAAGCACCTGCGCATCAAGGCACATGTCGAATTCGCCTTTGGAATAATAGACAGTAGGTTCAGCGCTTTTCGATTTCGCCTTCTGCATCAGCACTTCCTTTTCCACATCAGGCTCGATGAATACCTTCAGCAGGGAATAGTTTTTCATCAAATCACCATAGCATCAGTGTGAACAGTGTGATTGCCCACAATACTACTGAAAGTATGAGGATGATTTTTCCATGCTTTGTGGCTCTTGCAGATTCTCTTCTTGTGAGAAGATATATTGAGATTATTATTCCTATCAGAGGAATCAGTATTGCAAAAACGTAACCCAATACTATTGCAAAGGTATGTGAAGGTTCACTTTCAGGGGTCTGGACAACATTTGCCGCAGGGGCCGCATCCGTGATATCTTCCCCGCAGTTTTTGCAGAACTTTGCTTCATCAACCAGTTTCTCACCACATTTCGGACAAAATTTAGTCATCAAATCACTTCACTAGTATATCAATTATTTATTATTTTTATTTTCGTATCAACACTTTATTCTATTGTAAATTATCTTCAATTAAATTGATTTCATATTATTAAAGTATAAGAATTATCAACTGAATATTCAATTTGTTTGATTTAAATTTCATGGCTCAAACATGTAGTATATTGAGGCCGAAAGCCTTTCGTCATTTGCGAACTTTTCAAAGCCAAGGGAATATTTCAAAAGCTCGGACCTTGGAATCAGAACATTGTCACTTTCGGGATTGATTATTATGCCGTCCATATCCTCGCTCAGGACAAAATTGACCAGGGTTGCCACATTCACAATCTGGACATATTTGTGATATTCGCTTGTGACGCATTCAAGCCTGGCCTTTGAGCTGAATATCGTTGCATACTCACCGCCGATTCTGTCGACGTAAAGCTGGGCCAGAGGTCCTGTCTCCTGCATCGATATTATGCCGTTTTTTGCATATCCCGAAAGGTCGTTTGGAGAAAGCATAAGGGCAAGTGCGGTTGAGCGTGAAAGCTTTTCAAAAAGCCCCTCATAATCACCTATGTTTTCACGCTTTGAGATGAACTCCTCAAGTTCAGCGTTGTCGGCAGAGTCAAGCATCTGCCTAAGCTCAAGGTCCGTGTATGGATTTGAGGAAAAGAAGCTGGTTTTGGGAAGATTGGTAATTCCCAGGATGAACTCATCGGTGAAAAGGTACTTTTCAGATGCCGGATTCAGGATATATCCCTCGATATCAGTTGTCTTTATGATGTTCTGGTAAAGCTCAAAGGAGTTCTGGAGAAGCTGAATGTCTTCGTCAGTGTAGAATTTCCGGAACTCGTCCATGTCGGTAAAAAGAGGGGTTATTTTTGCATCCTCGTCCTCATATATGATGAAATTCAATGTTCCGTTTTCCTTTTTTGCAGGAATATAAAGATTGGAATACTTGAATTCGTTGATAAGTTTCAAAAGAAGATCTTTAGTGAGCATATCTCCGTTGGAGTGAATATCTTCGATAACTGTACGCAGATGCTTATGGTTGGCCATGCTATCACATCTATATCATATGAAATCCGTTGAATTCCATTTCAACAGGGCCGTCTTTGCTTTCAAAGCTAACCATCATATGGTCATCAATAAGCTCTATTTTTTTGTATTCAAGGCCTTCGGAGGCAACCTCATCGATTGCATCATATAGCCTCTGCATTGTGAGGTTCTTGTCTTCGTCAAGCCTTTCGATGTAATCAAGGACCTCATAATCCATCTTGCCCAGTTTCGGATTTGTTATGCAGGGCTCATTGGAATTGTAGATGACCTGCTGCCTTTCATCCATAATCTTAAATCTCAGTTCGTTGTCCCGAGTTGTGCTTGCCTTGCGGTCAAGATAGTCGATTGCCTCATAGTAGCTCTTGATTGAACCGAATCCGTCACCGAGCTCCCACTGGCTTCTTGCCTTCCAGAGATATGCACCGGAAATGTTTGCAAATCTGAAAAGTGACTCCTTGTACTCTTCAATATATTCTCTGAAGCATATAAGTGAATCATAGTATCTTTCCAAATGGAACAGTGACTTTCCCAAGATATATTTGACTGAAGCGTCGGAACCCAGATTCAAATCAAGGGCCTTGTCGGCATATTCAAGAGCCTTCTTATAGTCCTTGTCATCAAATGCTTCTGTTGAAATCTCTTCGTATTCCCGAAACTGTAAAACAAGACGTTCCTCTTCTTCAAACTTTTTCTGCAATATCTTATCATCACTAACGATGAATTTGGTTCCGCATGAACAATATTCCACGCCTTCATCAACAAATTTACCACATGTTGGACAAAACGGCATTTACTCACCTTCAATTAAATATTTGTTGAAGTCATTAAAAAGCATTGCTATTTAATTGAGCAATGTTTTAATGAAGAACTCCTTTTCAAGCCCATCGATATTTGCACTATAGTCAAAATATCCCATTTCGTCAAGTATTTTTAACCTGTCCTTGAAAAGCTCAAGCTCAAGCTTTGAGCAGTATATGCCTGAGCGGAAAAATTCGACGATTATGCTGATTTCCTCTTCATAAAGCATGGAGCTGTGGTATGCTTCAGCAAGCTTGAGATATATGTGATAGTCGTTTTTTAAAAGCTCATGGTTTTTCATTGCATTGAAGTAGTTTATTGCACCTTCATAGTCCCCCTCTTCAAGATACCTGTTTCCCCTTTCTATAAATTCAATCTTTTCCTCACTGAGGGAGGTCCTTTTCCTGGAGGTGCTTGAAAGCTTGTCGATTGCATCCCTGAATGTGTCCGGCAGGAACTGGTTTGAAATCATGTCTGAGTAGACATATCCCATGAAGCGGTTGTCCATGAAATAGGTCTGGCAGTAGTCATCGCTGTATCTCATTCCACGGCCGTGGGTCTGAACCAGGGACATGCAGGTCCTGTAGTCAAGCCATTTTGCATTGTCCTCAGCCCTCATCCGGGTCTGCTTGTCTCCCAAATCTGGATATGGAATCTTGTAGATAATCTGGAATCTGCACTCGTCTCCCGGAAGGTCAACACCCTCGTTCATTGAAGGGGATACTAAAACCAGAGGCTCATCCGAACCTTTGAATTCATCCAGAACCTCTGCCCTGTTTGCGTTGTCATGTGTTATGAGCCTTGGTGAGGTGACGTTTTTCATGAGAAAGTCCCTGCACTGGTTGCTCACAGTGTGGATAATTCCCTTTTCATCCTTATGCTTTAAAAGAATATTTCTGATTTCACTTACTGTTTGGGGAGCGGTCTTTTTGAGGTTGGAGTAGGTCATGTTGAACTGCCTGTAGGTCTTTATCGGATTTTTGGATACGTCAAAGGGGCTTTTGCACCTTATCGGATATATCTCATCGACCGAAATGCCAAGCCATGATGCGAAAAGCTCATAGTCAAGGATTGTTGCGCTCATGAAAACGCACACATCCGAGAATTTGAAAAGGGTATTGTATGCGTAGCTGTCAATCTTCAGGGGCTTGAACTGGGCGATTCCCTCCTGTCTGTCGTAGTCGAAAATCCACTTGTCGGGGCTTAAAACAATCTGGGAGATGAATCTCCTGCAGTCCTCAATCTGGTTTTTCATAAAAAGGATCTTTCGTGAGATGTCCGGGTTTCGGCTGAGACCCTCAATCTTTTCAAGCTCAGTTTCATATCTTTCCTTGATTTCTTCAATAAAGTCAATCCAGACATTATAGTCTCCGCTTTCAAGGCTTGCCACACGGGTTTTCGACAGGTTGAAGCGGATGTATTCCTTAAGGTCTGATCTGGAAAATTCAAGCATGAGCTGGTTCATTATCATGCTTTCGATGTTGTGGGCCTCGTCGCAAATCATCAAATCCCTTTTTGTGAAGTCCTCGACATAGTTGAGCTCCAGAAACATGTAGGGGTAGTTGGCTATGGTGATGTCGGATTCAAGGGCAAGGTATTTCTGATAGCGGTATGGACAGGTGTTTTCCTCCGTTACCTTGTCTTTCAGCCGGTATTTGCAGATGTGTGATTCAAGAATGCACTTTCCCTCGTCGCATGTGGCATTTGACATCCGGCAGCTGAAGTTTGACCTTCCCTTCACCACCCTAAAATCGGCAAAGTCCCTTGAATACTGGTCCTGAAGCTGCTTTGTGATGGTGAGGATATATGATGTGTCAAAGATTCTTGCAAGTGTTGCGGCTATTGCGGATTTTCCGGTTCCGGTTCCGGCCTCAAGAATAATGTAGCGATATCCTTTGTCTATTGCCTCAAGGATTTCTGAGATTGCCTCCAGCTGGTGAGTTCTTGGGCTTTCGAAGGGAAAATATTTTAGTGCCTTCGGGTTTATTTTCGAATATCTGGTGTATGGCCACTTTGTCATGCTAAATAATATGTCCGTTCAAATATTAATGTGTTGATGGAATGTCTCCATCATCACTATTCATAGTTTTTAACCGAATCGACCAGGTTTTCCATCTCGTCTAAAAGACCGTGGACATCGTCCTTTTTGCTTGAATCAAGTGAAAGCACAAGCTCGTTTATCAAATCGTCCATCTTGTCGATTAGGGAATTGAGTACTTCGAATTTTTTATTTATTTGTTCTTCAACCCTTGGTGTCTTTTCGGTTGCAAGGGAAATGATGCTTGAGATGCTGTCCGCTTCCTTGTTGAAGATTTTGGTTGAGCTGTCAACGACTGAAACGAATTTTGTGTTTGTCATCTGAGGCGGTTCGAATTTCTTGTCTATGAGCTCACGTGCATGAGTCTCCTTTTTGGCATAGACCTCCTTGACTCGGACAAGTTCCCTGCGGTAGTCTTCAAACTCGTCGATGCTGACTTCCGGAGTGGGAGTAGGTTCGGGAATTGGCTCTTGCCTTTTTTTCTCAACTTTTGGCTTTTTAGGTTTCTGCTCAATGCGGGGGTTTTCCGGATTTGGGTTAGTTAACTTGTGGACGACAAATCCCACGGCATAGACCGGAGCTGTAAAGACAATGCTTACAAGAAATGAGGCGCCTATAGTCACTCTGTTGCTTCCCATTGCGATTAAGGCAATGAGTATATATACCGCAAAGGTGAGGATTTTTGTTTTTGAAAGTACATACTCACCTGTCCTTTTGTTCTGCCAGAAAAAGAACATGTTTTTCAAATCAGCTATGAATCCCAAATCGCTGTTTTCAAGCTGCGCATCTGTAGGCCTGCCCTTGAGGATATGGACAAGGTATCCTGCAAGATAGACGATGAGCGAAACGATCAGTCCCAGAAGAATCATTCCTGCCGGAATCGGTGAGGAAACGGCAGCGAATGCAAATATGATAAACAGCAATATTGCAGATGTCTTTGACCTTGAAAGAATGAATTTTCCGTTATACTGCCAGTAGAAAAGGGACTGGATAAGGGTCGGCTTCACTTTTGCCGGCTCCACATGATACTTGAATGAGGTGGACCTGCAGTTCGGACAGAACTTGACGCTGCCGTCTACCTTTTCGCCGCAGCTGCTGCAATACTTTATACTCATTATTCATCACCTACCAAAAAATCCTCATAAGTCAGTGTATTCAATTCCTCGTCTGTAATTTCATCCTGGCCTGCAAGCCTGTTTGCCTGGGAGGTTATGACCTCTTCAAACAGGTTTCTCACTGCACGGCCGTTTGCAAAGTTTTTGGACCTGTTTTCATACATCCTCTTGAAATATTGCCTGAGGTATTCATCTCCCGCCTCGTCGACGGAGAGGTTGGAGTCCCTGCACATCAGCATGAATATCTCATAGAGTTCCACGTCGTTGTAGTCCTCAAATAGTATGAACTTGTTGAACCTTGACTCAAGACCGGGATTTGAGTTTAAAAAGCGGTCCATAAGGTCAGGGTATCCCGCAACGATTACAATCAGATTGTCACGGTTGTCCTCCATTGCCTTTAAAAGGGTGTCTATTGCCTCATGGCCGTAGTCGTTTTCGCTGTTCTGGGCAAGGGAGTATGCCTCATCGATGAAAAGTATTCCTCCGATGGCGGACTTTATGATTTCCTGTGTCTTGATTGCGGTCTGGCCCACATATCCTCCAACAAGACCAGACCTGTCGGTTTCAACAAGATGGCCTTTGCTCAGGATTCCTATTTCACGGTATATGTTTGAAAGGATTCTTGCAACGGTTGTCTTTCCGGTACCCGGATTTCCCGAAAATACAAGATGAAGGCTCATAGGAGGCTGTTCGATTCCCCTTTCCGCCCTGAGCTTTCTTATCTGAACCAGGTTGATGAGGGAGTTCACGTCCTTTTTGACCTTTTCAAGGCCTATCAATCGGTTCAGCTCTTCGAGATACTCGTCAAGGCTACGCTTCTGCTCTTCTGTAATTTCCTTGCTCTCTTCGATGACGGTTGGCCTAAACTGAATCGGCCTTAAATCGATGCCTGATTTTTCAAGGGTATTTTCAAGCTCTGTAATGTATGAGGAATAATTTTTGAACACTTCCCCGTCAAGCTCGTTGTCTGAGGTTATAAAAAACTTTCCGAAAAGCTTGTAGCATGAGAAAAGCTCACTTGCGGAGTTGAGACTGTTCATGTCAAAGCTCTGGCCATACTCGTCAAGCTCATGAAGGCACCTGAAGGACAGCGGAAGGGTGTCGGGTCTTGATGATGTGAGGTCATCTTTTGTGAAGTCACTGACAAGAAGTGCATTTATGAATTCAAGCTCGTTGTCTGTGATTTTACCGTCGGCGCATGCAAGGTATGAAAGCCATGAAAACATGTCATCTGCCAGCACCGATTCGACAGACCTCTCGCCCAGATTCCTTATGGTAGGGCAATAGTCATTGAATATACTGATTGTCTTAATCAGAAAGTCCAGGTTAACCCAATAACCAGTCAGGTAATCCATATGAACCCTGTCGACACTGACATTGCATGTGGGACAGGTCTCCTGACTGTTGTCAAAAATCTTACCGCAGTTGCTGCAAATAGTCCACTCCAACATAGAAATACCTATATACTTATAATGTTATATAACTTGTGTTTAATCCCCGCGTGTAGAAACCGAAAAGCCATCTCTTGAAAAGTTGACACCATATGACCCGCTGTCGTTTGTCACTGCAACCGATGAATTTTTAGGATTTGCTTCGGCTGAAGACGCACCGGCAGTTTCGACATATGAATCATCACCGCCGCCGTTGCTGATTGAGAAAAACTGATCTGGAGAAATCTGGTCGAAGACGCTTTCATTGGTGTAGTCATTGGAGGTGTTGGAATACAGAAATCCCCTGACAGCTCCAAAAACTATGATAAGAATAATCAACAGACACAGGATTGTGAGAAGCTTTCTTACTGTGGAATAGGAATTCCATCTGCCTCTGATTCCTTTTCTTTCATCCTTTTCGATTATACAACCGCAACGACTGCAGAACTTTGCAGTGTCGGGCAATCTTCTACCGCACTTGGGACATATCATAATATCAATTATTATGTCTCTCCAACTAAATAAACCCTATGGCCCAATGCGGTGATGCGCAGGTTCGCCAAATTCTTTTCGCTAAAGCTCTTTGAAGCTGATTTTCACCGGGCCTTTGGCACTGACCCGCTTTATGGCTTAAAATCTGGCGTGAGAAATATTCAAAATAAAACACTTTCCCAATTATCTGTGATAATGATATGTATTAATTATAGATAAAATATAGAAACATATATAAATACATAAATCAAACTTTTATATACCTAACAATAATTAGACAACTCGTTTGTCTATCCTTTATTATTTTTTTTTAAAATTTTTTCGAAAAAATACCTGTTTTCATCGCCGAATCCTCGACAACCCCATTCATACCAGTACATGACAGTATCATGGCTGACACCTGCAATATGTGATGCCTTTTCAAGAGAGCCTGTCTTTTGGTATGCTTTGATGACACGGTCCATATCGTTCTTGAGATTTTGGGATTCAAGGTCACGGAAGTGCTGGTCTATTTTTAGAATCTCTCTAAAGAAATTGGAATATGTTTCATTGAAATCGTTTTTTCCCCAGTCATGCCACTGTTTGACATGGTTCGGGTCGATGTTTGAATCGACTGCCGCCTGGGTGAGATTGTGTGACTTTTCATAGTTGGCAAGCACGGTGTCCATTTTTGCTTGAATCTCTTCGTTTCTTTTGATTCTGTCTTTTTCAAGCTTTATTTGGCTTTCCAAATCTGTTTTCTCTTTTTTCAGTCTGGTGAGCTCTTCTTTTAAAAGTGAGCATCTGTTCCACTGGGCGCTTATCCTGAACTTGAGATTGTTTTCACGCCTTCGGCAATTCTTCACAGATTCAAAATCGTTTTTGGATGCAAAATTCCTTTTATCCTCCTGATTTGTGCGAGCTCTTCATTTAAAGGAATTATATTGCCTTCGGCTTTTTTATTTTCTTTTTTTATTTCGCCTTCAAGACTTTCAATTTTTCTTGTGAGGATGTCCAATTCCCCTTCAAGCTTATCCATGATAGCACCAAATCAGTTTTTGCATTGAAATTAAAAAAAGTAAATATTTGGATTAACATCAGCTAATCCAAAGTTCGTCTAAATCATCTTGAAGCTGTCGACAATCATGCAGGTTAGATTATAGTCTCCTGTACTGATGTAGACATATCTCTGTTTGTCATTGTCTTTTAGATATGAGAAATACCTTACCTCGCCCTTGTACTGGCCGACAGTTGCGGTATTCTTATATATGGTATGGCCTTTTGCTGAGTCATTGACCTTTTGGGCTTCGGCAATTGAAGCATTCATTGAAAAGCCGGTACTGTTGATGACAGATACCTGAGCCCTGCTGTCATTTGCCAGATAATCGGTCTGAACGTTGTTGCTGGAATTGTCCAATGTGAAATTGGTCACGTTGGTTGTATTGAATGTTCCGACACCGGCAATTGTATTGTTATAAATCTTTACGGTGTCCTTCTGAGAGTTCATGAAAAGGGACGGAGCAAAGATATATGCCGCCAAGGCTATTATGACAATCACAAGTACGATGATGATAACCTTCTTCTTGTCCATAGTTACACCTCAATATACTATATGAATTCTAATGATATATTAATATTATTTTGAAATGATGAAAAGCTAGCCTTCTCCGTTGACCTTCCATTCAAGATACCTGTAGTAGAGATCCTCGTCCTTGACCTTAAGCTCGTCAAGAAACTGCCTTCTTCTGTCCTCGTCGAACTTTGATATTACCTTTTCTATGGCTCTGAAAGGTGACGGGTCCTTTTTAGTTTTCTTGGATACAGGTTCTTGATTAAATCACAGATTTCCTTGAGGTATTCGGTGTTTGCAAGATGGATGACCTTTGGGCTGGGGTCACGTTCATAATACTTTTTCGCCAGTCTGTGGTTTTCATAGTCCTGCATGAACTGGACGATTCTGTCCCTTTCCTGCAGGACCTTTTTCAAACTTGCTGCTTCAAATTCCCTTCTGTAGTCTTTAGGATTCAGCATCATGTTACCATCTTTATTTAATTTTAATTTTAACTGTTTTTGTTAGGGGTTTGTAATAATTGTTCCCTGCAAATATGATCTTGGAGTTAAAAGATCCTTTTTTGTCGAATTTTATAATTTTGAATGCCGCTACACCATTCCTATTGGTTTTTGCATTGTAGATTTTGCCTTTAATCTTTAAACTGACTTTAACGTTTTTAACGGCTTTGCCTATGTTATTTTTTAAAGCGATCCTGTATATTTTAGTCTTTTCGGATTTTTTAAACGCCTTATTTTTAGCAGTCAATTTCACTTTTGCCTTCATAACTGTGATTTTTGCAGTTTTATATGAATTTTCATAATTTTTATTCCCATTGAATATAATTACCGGATAGTAAGTATTCGGAGCCAAGCCTTTTGTTGAAAGCTTTGCATGGCCCTTTTTATCACAACTCAGCACATGATTTTTACCGTTAAGCACAACATTTACTTTAACTGCCCCGATAACTTTTCCGCGCTCATCCTTTAATGTTACAACCAAATTCCTGTTGACATTATAAACTGCAGATACTGAAGATGAGGCCAGTTTTGTCTTTAGTTTGTTGACAACTATAACGGAAAGCTCTTCTGAATCGGCATAATTTTCATCGCCCTTAAAGGTAACTGAAACTATATATGTGCCTGAATTTAAGTTTGCAGTTGGAACCTTAACCTGACCTTCAGCATTTGTTGTTAATGTCAGATTAGTGCTGTTTAATGCGATGCTTAATTGTTTTTCTCTTAAAGGATTATCGGATTCGTCCAATAATGTTACGGTCAAATAATTGCTCTCGCCATATGAAGTTACAATCGGTGATGCATTTAATTTGGTTCTTTTGAGCTGAACTGTATCTAAAACATAGTCCTCCAGATATTTTCCATCCATAATTATCGGAATATCTTCGCCAAAGAGATATTTCATATCTGAATAGTAAACGTCATTGAAATAATCGCCCCATGAAACATTGCGTAAATGCCCGTCATCATTGGAAATGTAGACTTCCACATGGGAAACCAATTGTCCGTCAATGATTTCCTTTTTAAAGTCATAGGTCTGTATGGTAGTTCTGTATTTACCGTAAAGATCGGTTGCTGCAATATATCTTGATGTTAAAATATTGTCTTCATATTCGAAGTCTGATATGTTGCCCTTTTTGTGAAGTAAAAAATTGTTCGGACATAAGATATATTCACCAGGCTTTAGGATTCCCATTTCTAAACCGTGACTTGACTGATTGAAATAGTCTGCAATGGCATATCTTCCGTCCGGAGCCTTAATGATAAAATGACCCATTGACAGTCCGTAAAAATATTTCAAATCATAAATCAAATCCAGATACTCCTGAGAAATTCTGTTGTTTTCAATCATTTTTTTGGCGATGGCCTCAACCTGTTCGGAGACATATGAGCCGTCAAAACCTCCATGGGTAAATACCCAACCGTCCTCAGTAATCAATAAATGAAGGAAATAGGTGTCATCAAATTTAACCTGACGCATTTCTCCATTTCCTCCAATAAAAAGAGTAAGTGGCACGGAAGAGTCTCTTCTGTAGGAGACTACGGTATGATTTTCATCAATCTGAATAATGTTGGATGAACATGCTCCGTCAGACATCTCTGAAAAACCGGCTGAAGCAGATAAATTATAACCTCCAATTGTATCATTGATGTATATTAATTTGGAAAAATCAGGGTCTGCAACGCCAAAATAATTATTTTCATAATCAGCAGTACCGTTGGCAATCTTATAGATTACAAAACACGGATAGGAACTAGTATGATAAACCAGATTGGAATTGTTTAAAAGAATGTTTCCCCAAAGGCTGAAAATCAATGAATGTGCTGCATCATTGTCTGATATATTGCAGCCGTCAACAGTTATGTTGTGATTTAGAAAAGTCAAATTAAAACGGCCCTGAACGGTATAAATCAGTACACCGTAATCTCCGTCGTTATCTGTAAAATTACTGCCTTTTAAAATAATTTCTCCGCAGGACGGAGCATAGATTACAGTCCCGTTGACAGCTTCATTGCCAAAGCATGAGGAATCAATAATGCTTATGTTGTTGATGCTTGTCCTTGAATAGACTGCACCGCATACGGCGCGATTTGAAACAAATGTGGAATTGCAAATCAAATTGTTTCCCATATTGGAGCATAAAATGGCTCCGCCCCATTCGGCAGAATTATTGTAAAAATTGGAATTGTCCACCATCACAAAGTCATTGCAGAAATAGGGACTATTGGATGAATGAATCGCTCCCCCTTTTAATTTTGCCTTATTGCTGTAAAAATTTGAACTATTAACTTTTATCACCGAATCTGAGTATACAGATCCACCATAATACTTTGCAATGTTTTCAGAAAAATCACAATAATTTATATTCAAATCCGTAAAGTTAAAAGCAAAGATTGCTCCTCCGCAATCGGCACTGTTTTGATAAAACATGGTATTGACTGCATTGACGCTGGATTTGTATGTTGCATATATTGCACCGCCCTGGACAAACAAACCATATCCCATATTATTTGAAAAGGTAGAATTTACAATGTCGATATTGGAATTGGATGAGTATATTGCTCCGCCGGAATTATTGGCCTGATTGTTGATAAAGCTGCAATTGATTATTTCACAATTGGCCTTGTTTAAATTGATTGCTCCACCGCAATCTCCGCTTAAAGCATTTGAAAATATGATGTCCTTTAAAATTACATTTGAATTTGAAACTTTAAATATTCCTGATGCATCTGATGCGTTAATGATGTGTCCGTTGCCTGAAATTGTAATGGATTTTTTTATCTCAATTCCATCTGAATCTCCAGGATCATGTTTATAATCTTTAGTCAATTCCAATGTGCCGTTTTGAGAAACATTCCCAATTAAACCTGTCAACTCCTTAAAATTTCCTTCATTGGATTGACTGTGAACAGTGTTGTCATCACTACCTGCAAGACCTGCAGAAAAAGAATCATCTGCAGAATTTGCACTGACTGCAGATAGCGATAAAAAAATTAAAAATATCAATAAAATAACTTTTTTGTTAAACAATTTTATACTTCCTATAATATTTTATTAAAAAATATTATATAAAAAATAATATTTAAAATTAGTGTGGTAATGGAAGTGGGACTGTCAGTATTGCTCACCGAGCCATCCCTGATTGACGTCGGGCCATCCGCACTCGCCGCAGTATTCCTCGTCAATTATTGCTCCGCAGCTAGGACATTCACAGATTGAGTTCTGATGTCTTTCATCATTTCCGCAGTTTTCACACTCCCAAATGTCCCCGCTTAATGTATATAGCGAATCGCATGTCGGGCATCGGAGAATGCCTTCGCCATAAATCATATCTCCGCAGAAGGGGCATTCGTCAATTAGGTCATCCTCTTCACTTAGGACTGCACCGCATTCATAGCATTCCATGGTAATCACGCTATCCATAGTTTTCCCCTACCCAGCCCTGGTTGACGTCGGGCCATCCGCACTCATCACAGTATTCTCCGTCAATTGCCGCTCCGCAGCTCGGACATTCGCCGTACCTTTCGGTGAATATGATTTGAGTATCCTTTTCATCTTCCTGTGGCTCTTCGTTTCCGCACTCGGGACATGTCCATTCATAGCCTTCGCAGTCGACAAGAGTTTCGCAGTTTTCGCACTGGTAGACCTCCTCGTCGATTTCCGCTTCACAGTACGGGCATTCGCTCAGCATGTCGTCTTCGTCGATTTCCCAGTCGCACATCTTACATTCAATCATCTCTTACACCTCCACAGGGAACATGTGAAACACGGCAGAGTTAAGCTTTTCGTCATAGCATATAACTTCTAGGACATCGGAATATTCCAGAAGCACATTCCTTGTAATCAGTATATTTTCGCAATTGGGATTTATAATTATCCCGTCCATATCGTCATTTAAAAGGCAATTTGTCATCTGGGAGAAGTTCACAATCTGGATGTATTTGTTGTAAGGGGTGTCCACATGTGAAATCTTTTCTTGAGAAGTGAACACTGTCGCATAGTTTCCGCCTATCTTGTCAGAGTGAAGAAAGCCTAGAGGTCCTGTTTCAATCATTGATATTACTCCGTCCTTGACCATATCTTTTAAATCTTCACGGGACAGTCTCAATGTAAGAAGTGTTGAGTCAGAAATTCTTTTGAAAAGCCCGTCATAGTCTCCGATGTTTGACGGATCAGATATGAATTCTTCAAGCTCGGTGTTGTTGATTGAATCCTTCAGGGTTTTCAGTTCGGATGGAGTATATGAATTGTCGGAGGGAAAGTCATAATTCGGCACATTATCCATTTCATCTAAAATATCCCTCGGCAGAATCATGGCTTCACTTTTGATGTTTAATATGAATCCCGCAAGGTCGGATTCCTTCAAAAAGCCAAGGTATGTTTCAAAGGAGTGATCGTGGGGCTCCACCTTAAAGTCAGGAACCATTTTGGTGTATTCGTCCATATCCGTGAAAAGCAGTCCAAAGTCTCCCTGCTCTGTAGTTGCAGTCATGAGGTCTATGGTATCTCCTTCCACATCACCTGCAATGATGAAGCCGGAATGTTTTATTTCCTCAAATAGTCTGACAAAGACTTCTTT
>ONQL01000051.1 GCA_900319985.1 uncultured Methanobrevibacter sp.
TTTCGATCCCAGTAGTGAAGTCCTTTTGTGTTTTGTTTGTGTACTATGGTTTTCTATGGGAATTTCATTTCGCTGCAAGCTTTTTCTATTACAATTATTACTTACTACTTTTTTTATCTGTTTTTATATTATTTTTACTAATTTAATACCATATATTGCATCTGTAGGTGATTTTTTTGAAGATTAATGTATTGGATACTACATTACGTGATGGTGAACAGACTCCCGGTGTTTCTTTAACTTCTAATGAAAAATTTAGAATTGCTGTTAAATTGGATGAAATTGGCATTGACTATATTGAAGCAGGTTCTGCTATAACCTCTGAAGGTGAAAGGGATTCCATTAAAGAAATTACTAGGCAAGGTTTTAATGCAGAAATTTTAAGTTTTTCAAGACCTTTGAAAGGAGATATTGATTATTGTGTTGAATGTGATGTTGACGCCGTTAATTTAGTTGTTCCTACTTCAGACTTACATATCAAGGATAAATTAAATATGAGTCATGAAGAACTTATTGATTTATCCAATAATGCTATTGATTATTGTAAAGATCATGGATTGTCCGTTGAATTATCTGCTGAAGATGCTTCAAGAAGTGATAAGGATTTTTTGAAATCAGTTTATAGTGATGCAATAGAACATGGTGTAGATAGAATCTGCGTTTGTGATACTGTTGGAATTTTAACACCTGATTCTTCTTTTGAGTTATTCAATTATTTTAAAGACTTTAATGTTCCCGTTGCATGCCACTGTCATAATGACTTTGGATTGGCTGTTGCTAATACTTTGTCTGCCATTAAAGGTGGTGCAACAGAAATTCATACTACAATTAATGGCATAGGTGAAAGAGCTGGAAATACTTCTTTTGAAGAATCTGTTGTCAGTATCTACAGGTTGTTTCCTCAATTTTCAACAAATATTAAAATCGATGAAATTTATGATACTTCAAAACTTGTTGCCAGATTAACAGGTGTTTATATTCAACCTAATAAGGCAATAGTTGGTGAAAATGCTTTTGCTCATGAATCAGGAATTCATTCTGATGGAATCATAAAAAATTCTGCCACTTATGAACCAATGACTCCCGAACTTGTTGGAAGAACAAGAAAGTTTGTTATAGGAAAGCATATGGGAACTCATGGTTTGAATAATAGATTAAAAGAAATCGGTTTGAATGTCAACGATAATCAACTTAAACAAATTTGCGAGGATATTAAGGAATTGGCGGATAAGGGTAAAACAGTTACTGATGTTGATTTGCAGGTAATTGCGGATAATGTCTTGGAGATTAATCATGAAGATAGAATCAAGCTTGATGAAGTTACCATTGTATCCGGCAATAAGGTAATGCCTACAGCATCCGTTAAAATCACTATTGATGAAGAGGAAATTCTTAATGCAGGTGTTGGTTTGGGTCCGGTTGATGCTGCAATCAATGCCATTAAATCTTTAGATGTTTTCAAAGACATTGATTTAATAGAATATCACGTTGATTCAATCACTGGTGGTACAGATGCATTTATTGATGTGATTATTAAACTTCAAAAAGAGGATAAGGTTGTATCAGCAAGAGGTACTGAAGCCGATATTATCAATGCAAGTGTTAAGGCATATATTGCAGGAGTTAACAGATTACTTGGAGATTAGTTTACATGTATATGGATAATTTAAATATTGTAGGTTTTAAAGCCACTATTGATTCTATTGATGAAACCTTAAAGCAAATGAATGATATTAAAAATGATGGTGAAATAATCCAGCTTCTGAATGCGGATTCGATAGTTTCAAAAAATCATATAATCCACGGTGTCAATCAGGCATTTCTTGCTTTTAGTCGGGATGAAAATTTGGCCAATGACATTAGCGTTGAAATTGTTTTGAGATGTTCTGCCCAACGACAAATATCAAAGGCATTTAATATTTTGGGTCTTAAGGAAGGTAATGTCAATCTATGTGCTGTCTTTATCAATTGTGATTATACTGAAGAGTTAAGTTCTCTCTTTTCCAGGGACGATGAAGTTTTTGCAGCTGATGAGAACAGATTAAAAAAAGGATATGGCATTTCTGAGGATGAACTCAAAACCATGTCTATGGAAAATATTATAATCGACAGAATCACTAAGCTTACTGTAAACTATTGATTTCGCTGATGATTCTATCCAAATACTCTTTTTCAAGACAGTCGTATGACAGATTTTTTATTTCAACTGCAATAGCTTTTTGCTTTACCCTGTTATAATTGGGGCAAATTGTGATGAATCCACTTTTATCGATAGGCAAGGCCCTTTTCAGATTCCAACCTATCTCTTTTGCATTGCTGTTTGGAATAATTACATTAACGCCTCTTTTATTCGCATGCAATGCATTTTCTATATTGTTTTTTAGGTGCTCTGTTGCATTAAATGTAAGTTCTAATTTTTCATCTACATTTTCAAGTTCACTATCTATACCACTACATATAATATTCGATGTTTTGCTTAACTTTTGAGGCATTGATGTTTTGGAAAAAATTTCACCGTTGTTTGTTGTGATGAAACCTCCATTGCCGACATTGATTATTTTCGGTGAACCTGTAGATGCAATAATGATGTCTGAGTAATTTCCGTTTCCTAGTTTGTGCTTTTTGTCTCCGATTCCTGCAGATGCATCCTCAATTGTTGTAATCCCATTATTTTTGCAGTATTTTGAAATGGCTTTGGTGTCCTGTTCTGCACAATATCCTGCAAAACTTGTGTATATCAATGATGAGTTTTCCTTAATCTCCAATTCATCCAAATATTTAGGTTTTATAATGCCTTCATCGGTTTTAACTGTTATGATGTCTTTTTTTAAGAATTTTGCAATCTGTTTAAATCCGTGCCATCCTCCTTGATCTGGGATGATGATGTCTCCGTCAATGGCTGCAAGTGCTATGAAAATGCTGTTGTTTCCGCTTGAAGTGATTTTGACGTTTTCATGCTTTGTCAGTTCTTTGATTTTATCGATACATGATTGCTCAAAGTTTTTAGTGTTTTCGCCTTTTGCAACTTCTGACATTTGTTTTAATGTTTTTTGAGAGGGGGTTTTAAATTTAAACATTTTTTTCACTTTTGAAATACATATCTAATGTGGTCTGTTTTGTGTGAAGCATTTCGTTTAGCAATGTTCCTTGTTTTACGTATCTGCTAATAGGTATTCTTAACTTTTCTCCGGAATATTTTAAACAATCTTCCAATGTTTCAAATTCCAGGTAAGGTCTCATCATTGCTTCTTTTATATTTTCTCTTACGTTGAATACTCCTAAAGGCACATATCCATCATATGCTTCCCTTAAAATTATAAGTCCTGATTGCTTTTTGATTTTTAAGAGATAATCAAGAACCGCCATTTTAGCAGTATAGTAACATCCTCCAACACGAGAATATTCTTTTTTGCCTCCGTTAGTTTCATAATCTGAAAATATTAACTCTTCGTTTCTCATTAATTTGATAAATGCTTCATACCATTCATATTGCCATTCAGTAGGTGTTAAAATTATGATGTAATAATTGTTAAGCGCTCCAAATTCAAAAACTCTATAAGTATCGAGCCTTTCGAATTTCCTAACTTCTTTTAGAAATTCATCCGCCAATGTGGAATCACATGCGGTAATTGACCATCTGGTTGGAACCAGTTTTCGTTTATTTTTTGTACCAATTGCACCAACAGAAAATGCTTTTTGCATTGCTGAGAATGGAACTTCTTTGTTATGTAAATTTAAAACTGCATCTGTTGCTTTTAAATCAGTATCATAAAATGTTTTTTCCAATTGTCTGTCCCATCTGACAGCATCTATGTCAAATTTCTCTATGACTGCACTGGGGCCGTGGGGCATGCTGTCTTCTGTAAGCAGGGATCCTGTTGGCCTGCGGCCGAAAGTAGCTTCGCTGTCTATGGATTTTGATGCAAGGGATATGTCCTGAAGCTTTTCAACAAAGGGGTTTTCCAAATCATCAATTTTTATTAATTGTTTTCCTCTAACGAGGTTCATTCTATAGTTTATGATTTCATCTTGGGTTTTGTTTTGTCCGATCCATGATTCCGGCGAATCCATGATGTATGTATCTCCCATTTCGCTGCTCATCATTGGTCCTGCATAGACTTTGGGATAGGACCATCTTCCAATAAATACTGATGGTGGTGTTGTTCCTTCAAGATTTTTTCCAACATTAACAGACTTCATTTGAATTTGTTCTGTTAATTTTGCTAAATAGGCATTTTTTGTGGTTTTCATGGTAAATCTAATTAAAAAAAGTAAAAGTAAATACTATTGGTTAAAATAGTATTTAGCAGAATTCGATGGTTGCAGGTGGTTTGTCACTGATGGATAATGCAACATGTGTAACTTCAGAAATTTCGGAAGTGATTCTTTTTGAAATTGTCTGAACGACATCCCAAGGAAGTTCGGGTACTGAAGCAGTCATTGCATCAATAGAATTGACGATTCTTACAATTACAAGGTATCCGAAGTCTCTTTGGTCTCCTTTTACACCAGTAACTTTGGTATCAGTTAATACTGCAAAGTATTGCCATACAGTTTCATCAAGGCCTGCTTTTTCAACTTCATCACAAACAATTTTGTTTGCTTTTCTGCAGATTTCAACATTGTCTCTTGTTAATGCACCAACGACACGCACTCCAAGTCCAGGTCCTGGGAACGGTTGTCTGTAAACGGTTGTTTTTGGTAAATCGAGTTCATCCCCGATTTCCCTTACTTCATCTTTGTAAAGGTCACGGATAGGTTCGCATAATTCCAATTCCATTCCGCTTGGAAGTGCTAGGTTATGGTGGGATTTAATTTCACCTTTGGTTTCAATCCAATCAGGTGCAATAGTTCCTTGGACTAAGAATTTAGCTTCTGTTTTCATTGCTTCTCTTTCAAATACATCAATGAACACTTTTCCGATTATTTTTCTTTTTTCTTCAGGGTCTTCGACACCTTCAAGTGCATCCATGAATTCATCTGAAGCATCAACAAATTTGAAGTTTAATCTGTCTTTAAAAGTATTGGTTACCTGTTCAACTTCTCCTTCTCTTAAAAGACCATGGTCTACAAAAATTGCAGTTAAGTTATCACCAATAGCTTTTTGAACAAGAACAGAACATACTGAACTGTCTACTCCTCCAGATAATGCAATAATCGCTTTTTCATCACCGATTTGGTCTTTGATTTTTGTTATTGCATCTTCAATAAATTCTTTTGGGCCTAACATTTTATTCCTCTTCTTCATCTTCTTCGTAATCTTCAATAATTTGTTTAATCATAGCTTCGAGTCCATTATCATTTCCGGATTCAATGGCTTCAAAGATATCGTCATATTTAACAAATTTTTCTAATTTTACAGATTTAGCACCGATTCCAGAAATTCTAAATCCGTATTCTTCATCACCAATAGGTATATTTACATATTGTCTTTTTAAACCAGCTTTGTTATCTTGTGCTTTTGTAGCCAAGTCTTCTGCGTTATCAATCATTATTACACCTTTTTTGACAGATTTTATAAAAATTTTCAAAAATTATTGATCCTTTTGGAGTATGATGCACTTCTGGATGGAATTGAATTCCATATACATCTTTATCTTCATGTTTAAAGGATTCAACGTCACATAAGTTTGAACTAGCTAAGACCTCAAAATCTTGTGGGATTGTTTTCACTTCATCCTTATGTGAAGACCAAACATCCATTTCAGGAGCTAGCTGCTTGAATAAGTTTTTATCGTTATTGATATTAATTTTCACTTGAGCATAACTTTCAGTATCTGATGTTGTAACTTCCCCACCATATGCCTTTGCAATAAGCTGGTGTCCAAGACAGATTCCTAAAATCGGAATATCAAAATGTTTGATATATTCTTCACTCATACCTGCACCTTCAAGTGAAGGTCCTCCACCCAATATCAATCCGATTGGATTTTTTGCTTCAATTTCTTCAATAGATAAATCATTTGAAACAAGTTCTGATGGAATCTTGAGGTATTGTAAACTTCTTGCGATTCTATGGTTGTACTGTCCTTTATTGTTGATTACTAAAATTGTCATTTTATACTCCATGAAAATATAATAATATTATTTTTAGTTTTTTTATTTATTATATTTATCTAAGGAGTATTAAAAAAATTTAAAAAGTTTCTTTTAATTCCACTTAAAGTTTATATATGATAGTAAATATATTTGATTTACATGGAATTACAAGATTTAATATTTATTATAGTTGCTATTCTTATAGCTGTAGTGGTATTGAAGATATTCATGTGGCTGTTGCCTGTTATTGTAGTTGTAGTTATAGCATTTTTCATCTACATGTTCTTGTCTGAGAGATATCGTTAATTTTCTTTTATATCCTTGAATGCAGAAGTTGCAGCCACTGCACCTTCTCCGCATGCCACTAACCACCGTTTTAAACCTATACACACATCACCTATGGCATATACGTAATCTATGTTTGTTTTTTTGCTCTTTGTCAATGATTTTGTGTCCGGTATCATCCAGTTCGACTCCAATCTGTTTTGCAGGCTCTGTATGTGAGAGGTATCCTACGCTGATGAAAACTCCGTTTACGGGAAAATCTTGAATTTCACCTGTTTTTGTATCTTTTAGGACAACTCTACAAACATGTCACCTTTGATTTCTTTTAACTTTCTCACTGCCATTTATTATTTTGGGTATTGTTTCTGTTTAAAAATCGTCATGGGGCATTGGTAACTACATTTGGATTTTGATAAATTTTTCGACTTGAAATCATGAATGCGTTCAACAAAATAATTAAATAATTTTAAAAACAAAAATATATATCGTATAAATATTACATTGGAGGAAAAGTATTTTGCATAATCGGAATTTAATAGTATTTGTAGCATTTTTTGTATGTCTGCTGGCTGTTTCTGCAGTAAGTGCAAATGATGCAAATGATGCTGTAACGGCCAGTGTAGATGCTGGTCGGGCGTCATTGTCCTCAAGTAATGTAATGATTGAGGATAATCTGCAAATAAATGAAGATAACTCTACATTGACACATGTGGATTCAACACATGATCAATTGAAAATAGAAAATGATGATGAAAAATTAAGTGTTTTAAATGATGAGAATGTTTTAAGCAGTGCTGAAACTTTTAACGGCACTACTTTTTCTGAATTGAGAAGTAAAATAAATTCTTTAAAAAATGGCGATGTTTTGGATTTGACCAGTAATGTCACTCAAGATGGAAACAGTTATATTGCCATTTCAAAGTCAATAACAATAAACGGAAATGGCATAACCATTGATGCAAAGGGCAAATCCAGGATTTTTAACATTCAAAGTAGTGCTACTGTAGTCCTGAACAACATCACATTTACAAACGGATATCACGGTGAACAAGCTGGAGCAATCAATATTGAAAATGGTAAGCTGACTGTTACATCATCCAATTTCATTAAAAACATAGCGCAAGAGGATGGTGGTGCAATCTACAATAAGGGCACCCTGAATATTACCGATACATACTTTATTGCCAACAAGGCAAATAAGTGGGATGGTGGAGCAATCTTTAATAATGGGGGAACTAAAATGACCCTTGCAGATTCCCACTTCATCAACAACACAGCAGGCGATGGTGGTGGAGCAATAATTAATCTTGGAGATTGTAATGTCAATATTACAGATTCATACTTCATCAATAACATAGCCTACGTCAGGCAAAATTACGATGGTGGAGCAATATTTAGTTTTACATCTAATGTTAATATTGAACGTTCATATTTCGCCAACAACAAAGCAAAAAATTATGGTGGTGCAGTCGAAAGTTGGTATGGTAAAACAAATATTGAAGATTCATACTTCATCGCCAACAAGGTAGATAGATGGAATGGTGGAGCAGTCTTCGCTGATTCATGTGATTTTACAGTTACCGGCTCATTATTCATCAACAACACAGCAAACCATTATGGAGGAGCACTTTATATTTCTAACAATAATAATGAGAAGGTCACCAATAGCGTTTTCATAAATAACAAAGCAGATGGAAGGAATCCTAATACTTACAATATTGATAATGACAGAACAACAGTTTACTCAAAGGATTCTCCTCTCATCATCAATGACAATTGGTGGGGTACAAATGACCCTGTTTGGAAAGATCTGATTTATGGCGCAAATCCATCAAGCTATGCTGTTTTAAATGTCAGTGCGGATGCAGTAATCATTCCATGGGGTTCTGCAGTAAAATTGGACTATGCATTCTATAAAAATGGAACTGATGAATTGCTATCTCTTCCAGCAAGACCTATTGAATTATCTGCAACCGGCGGACAGCTGGATAACACTTCAGGAAATTTAACCGGTGTGTTTTCAACCGAATTCAGCTGCGATACTCTTGGTGATTATGAAATCACTGCAAAAGTCGATAATCAGGAAATAAAAATCGCAGAAAAAGTAATATTAATGTTGTATGTCAATTCAACTGCAGTTCCTGGTGGTGACGGAAAAAGCGAGGCAACCCCATTCCAAACATTGAAAGAGGCATTGGATGTGGCTGTTGATGATTATACACTCATCAGGATTGCTTCCGGAACATACACTGGAAATGACAATATAGGATTGACCGTTGATAAAAACTTGACTTTAGAAAAATACGGCGACGGCGAAGCGACTTTTGATGCACAGGGACTTGACAGGATTTTGACTGTTGATGCCGGAGCAGTTAATGTCATAGGTTTAACATTTAGAAATGGAAAATTTGCGGGTAATGGTGGAGCAATTTACTTTGACGGTTTAGGAAAAGTTGAAAATTGTACTTTCATTAACAACACTGCTTTAGAAGGTGGTGCAATTTACTTTTACACTGCATCTACTGTAACAAATTCCGATTTCACAAACAACTCTGCAGCTTCTGGAGGCGGTGCAATTTACTTCGTAGAAATTGGCGATGTCGCAGATTGTACATTTGCCAACAACAAAGCAACCACCTATGGCGGTGCTATTGAATTTGCAGCGGAGGGTAGTCTAACAAATTGTAATTTCACAAACAACACAGCAAACAAAGATGGCGGAGCAGTTTGCTTTGATAAAACCTGTAATGTTACCAATTGTAATTTCACAAACAACACCGCAGACCAAAATGGCGGTGCAATTAAATTTAACAGTACAGGTAATCTGACCAATTCTAATTTTGCTGGAAACATAGCAAAAGGTAATAAATGTTATGGTGGTGCTGTCTGGATTAACTCCGGCAGTGTAGAAAACTGTAATTTTACTGACAACAAAGCAACTGGTCTGGAAAGTAGGGGTAATGCAATTTACTTCGAAAATAATGGTAATGTAACAAATTGTAATTTCACTAACCACAATGTAGCTAATTGTGGTGCAGTTTTCTTCTTTAAAAATGCTAATTTAAGAAATTGTAATTTCATCAACAACACCAATGCACTTTTTATTGTAGAATATGGGGATGTGGAAAGCTGTAATTTCATTAACAACAAAGCAAATAAGGATCCTGGAAATATTGGTGCTGCTCGTGTGAACCATGGTCATGTTATAAATTGTAATTTCACAAACAACACTGCTTCTCATTATACTGGTGCTCTCGATATGCTCGGAGGTACTGTTGAAAACTGTACTTTCATTAACAACTCTGCAGCCGATGAGGGCGGTGCGCTTGGGTTCATGTATGAAGCCAAGGTGATGAATTGTAATTTCACAAACAACAAAGCAACATCTGGTTGTGGCGGTGCGATTTACTTTTTTAATCCAGGTGAAGTAATTAATTGCTATTTCACAAACAACACTGCTAAAAATGGAGGTGCGGTTTACTTTATGAACGGAGGCAATGTAGCCCGTTGTAATTTCACAGGCAATAAAGCCATTGCCGGTTCTGCAATTTATTTCTACGGTGATAAATATGAAAGAAGTATTTCCAATTCCAGTTTCTTAAACAATAGGGCTAATGCGGATGCTGACACTCCATTAACAGTGACAATTAATGAAAATGATATTACAATTATTTTCAAGGGACAGAATAACTATTTAAATGCGATTTATTCCAGATTTGATCGTGAATTCAAGTTTAGCAATGTGACTTATTGGGGCGCAAAAGGAATTTCAAACACAGACACTGACGCTCCGGTCAAATCCAATTGTGAAGCAGGTCAAAACATAACAGTCAAAGGTGTGGCCAATGGAAATATTTTAGATATAACCAGCGTCACAGATGATGAGGGTAAAATTGTTTTAGACATAAGCGCTGGCGACAATTATTACATAACTGTCCGCCACGATGAGGATTCCTACTACACTGAAGTTGAAAAGGTAATTTCAAAAAACATGGCCTACACTGTAAATGTTACTTCTCAGACAACCCACAATAAGACAGTTAACGTCACTGCAAAATCAGACATATTCAATGAAGTCCTGCCTGGCAGATTACTGTTTATATTGCCTGACGGCACTAAAATCAATGCAACTTATGCTTCTAACGGTATATGGTGGACAGTACATAAATTTGATGATTACACTGAATATGATGTCAATGCATCATATGTCGGATTGGATAATGTTACTTTCAAAAATGCAACCATCAATATCACTAGAGCTGATTCAACAATAACCTTGGACAATATTATTAGAGATTATGGAAATTCAACTAATATTACTATAACAACTGAAGGTGCAACTGCTGTTACTGCTAAGATTAATGATAAAGATGTTGATGTTATTGACAATTATACCATTCCAATTTCCGGTTTGGGTGCTGGAAATTACACATTAACAGTTACAACAACACCTGACGAGGATCATAACTCCGTAACTAAAACTGTAAAAATTACTGTAAATAAGCGATTTACTGAAATTACTTTAACTAATGAAACTCTTGATTTGAAAGCTAAAGAATCTGTTGGGACAGGTGCTGCTTTGACTCCGGGTGATGCAGGTACATTAAACTACACTTCAAGCAATGAAGATGTTGTTAAAGTTGAAAATGGCAAAATTATAGCTATTGCAGCTGGTAAAGCCAATTACTGTATCATTTGCAGGTAATGATAACAATACTGCTGCTGAAAGCAAAAATATTACAGTAACTGTTACACCAATAGACACTAATGTAACTGTAAATAAAACAAAATTTGAATTGGTTATCGGTGATATAGCATACATCATTGCGAATGCTACTCCTGAAGGTTTGGTAATTGATTATGCAACTGATGATACTGATGTTATCTCTATTGATAAAAATGGTCACATTATTGCACTTTCCAATGGTACTGCACTTATTTTTGTCAGCGTTGGGGACAACCGCATCTACGACTATAATGTTGTTAATGTATATGTTGTCGTGAAAAAATATACTGAAATTACTTTAACTAATGAAACTTTTGATTTGAAAGCTAATGAATCTGTTGGGACAGGTGCTGCTTTGACTCCGGGTGATGCGGGAAGTTTAAATTATACTTCAAGCAATGAAGATGTTGTTAAAGTTGAAAATGGCAAAATCATTGCTGTTGGAGCAGGAAAAGCTACTATTATAGTATCTTTCACAGGCAATGACAACTATGCTGCTGCTGAAAGCAAAAATATCGCAGTGACTGTTACACCACTGGATGCCAGCATTAGCGTTAATAAAACAAAATATGAATTAATAGTTGGCGATGAAGCAGATATCGTTGCAAATGCTACTCCGAAAGGTTTGGTAATTGATTATGCAACTGATGATACTAATATTGTCACCATTGATAAAAATGGTCATATTACCGCACTTTCCAATGGTACTGCACTTATTTTCGTAAGTGTTGGAGACAACCGCATCTATGACTATGAGGTTGTTAATGTTATCGTCACCGTGAAAAAAACCACTGAAATAGACGTTAATGTAAATGCTGATGAAAATAATGTGACTATTACTGCAACTGTTGACAGTACTGCAAGCGGCTTTGTAAAATATACTATTAATGGTCAGGATGTTTATGTTGATGTGAATAATGGTGAGGCTATTTATAATATCATATTGCCTGCAGACAATTATACTGTTCAAGCTACTTATATGGGCGACAATAATTTCAATTCAAACAGCACTTCCGAATCATTTACCGTATGGGGACATGTTAAACAAAACACAAATATTATTCCAAATGTTACCGTGAACAATGATACTGCAACAATAACTGTTATCGTTAATGAAAATGCTACTGGTTCTGTTATTTTTGCTATTTCAGGTAAAACATTCATTGTTCCTGTTGAAAGTGGTAAAGCTGTCTTCTCAAACGACTTCAAACCGGGACCTTACACTGCAAATATAACTTATTTGGGTGATGATGACTTTAATGCAAACAGTACTGAGATTACTTTCTCTGTTGTGGAAAAACCTCTTAAAGACACTTCTATTGATGTTGGTATTGATATTGATGATAATAACGTTACAATTTGGGTCGTTGTTGATAGGAATGCTACTGGATTTGTAAAATTTGAAGTTTCAGGTGCTGAAAATTACACCGTATATGAAGAAGTCGCTCGTGGAAAAGTAGCTCTTGAAGATGTATTGGCTGTTGGAGATTATACTGTGGTTGTAACTTATCTTGGTGATGATGAGTTCAATTCTAATTCTACAGTAAAATCTTTCACAATTGCGGGACATGTTAAAAAGGATACTTCCATTTCAGCTGTTCCTAAAGTTGATAACTACACT
>ONQL01000005.1:0-68605 GCA_900319985.1 uncultured Methanobrevibacter sp.
AATTTCATCAAAGAGCATTTGGAAAGTAATACCCACATTTGTGCAATTCATCCATGACTTGTAGAAGTCATGGTATTCTTGCATTAATTAGATAAATTAACATCGCTTTTTTAGCTCTTCCAACTTCACAAAGCACTTTCATGTCACTCATCAATGCCCACACACATACCCATATATCTGTGAGTTGACTTTTAATATGCTTTGCATTACCTACCTTTCTCAACATAGCCCAATAGCTTTAAAGCAACAGAAAAAATCAATGAAAAACGGCAGGCGATTTTTTGCCAAAGCACTGTAAAAGTTGAAAAACAAGATTCAACAATCAGATAATATCAATCTTTTGAAGTGTGGACAAAGTAGACACATATTTATATCTTTAAATTAAAGATTTATATATTATAGTAATAAGATGTGCTTAATCAAATGAATCTTATTATAATATTGGAGGAATCTTATGGGAATTAGTTTAAATATAGATACAAACAGTGAAACCGAGTTTAATCAACAATTGCAAATGTTTTTAGCACAGGGTTACACTATGCAAAGTAATTTTAATGGAACTGCAATCCTAAAGAAAAAATCATATAGTATGGGACTATTGATTGTTTTAATTATTTTCTTTTTCCCTGCAGCCATTATATACTATCTTGTTTCATCTGAAGATATTGTAACCATTAATAATAAAGGACAAGCCTCTAGCAGCAATGCCAATGCCGGCACAACCACAAAATCATTTGACCTATACTGTGAAGAATGCGGTCAGGGATTATTCAAAGACTCCAAATTTTGTCCAAGCTGCGGAAAGGATTTGACTGAAAAAGAACCGGCTCAAACAATTACCGAAGAGAATACACTTGCCGATGAAACTGAAGAAGAATTAAAGTGTAAAAGTTGCGGTACCGAATTAAAGGAAGAAAACAAATTCTGCCCCAACTGTGGCGAAACTGTAACTAAAAGCGAAGAGTGAGGAAAATGCCATTTTGTAGTAACTGCGGTAAGGAATTGAAAGAAGGAACCAAGTTTTGTTCAGGATGCGGAGCTTCACAAACTGGTGAAGCCTCATCAACAAACACCCAACAGAACAATATTTCAGGAACCATCTGCCCAAAATGCGGATCAACAATCCCCTTTGGAAATGTTGCATGTACAAACTGCGGCAGTTTATTGAATCCGGACAAACATACTACGGCCATCGTTCTAGGATACATCTGTTCAGTATTCCTTCCATTATTCGGAATAATATTTGGAATATACCTGCTAACCAGACCAAATAAGGATGTCCACAAACATGGAATAATCATGATAATATTGTCAATAGTACTGGCTGCCATTTGGTGGTTATTCTTTTCATATATGGCTTATACCAGCAGAATGAGTTATTATAGCAGCTACCCTAGCTATGGACGCTCTAGCTATTATAACAGATATGGATATTAGAGAGATTAGCAATCAGTGAAAATGGGGCGGAACTGAAAAACAAAAATGCCAAATTCTATAATACTAACTAAAATCTATAGCCATCAATAGACATGCCGATTCCTGCCATTATATCAGTCAATTAATTGAATACGAGAAAAATGTCTCGAGCGTGATTAAAAGGCAGGACATATCGGCATTGTCAAAAATTGTAGATTTTAATAATTTTTTTAATTAATAATTCATCGAATGCATGAAAGAGATCTGTAAAAAAGGCTTCATATCTTACCAAAACATCCGCTCTGTCAATCAAGTTATACTACATTTCACAAATCATCATTAACAGTAACATTCACTGACATAGCCCTCAGCTTTCAATAGTCTTGCAAAATCTATATATAAACTGTAAAATTCTTCTTTAAGACTTAAAAAATAAATCATAAGAATAATATTATTTTTTTAATCCACCACCTGCATGAACTTTTCCCAAATCTTCACCATAGCCAAAGTGTCAAGCCTGCAGTAGTCAAGCAATGCTTTTCTTATTGGCTTTTGCTCTTCAGGGTTTTTGTCCTTCAAATTTAAAAACGCATTTGACGCCTCATCGCCCTTATGCACCAATGACAATTCATTGTAATCAAGTTCAGGATCATCAGGAAATAGTGCAGGCAAAACCTTTTTGATTGAATAGGAGCCTTGCATCTGCCTTGTATAATAGTTCCGTTCCCTGAAGGGCACCATCAAATCAACCATATTAGCGTTGAATCTCCCCATATCCTCTTTAAACTCAGGATACATCTCAGCTATTTCCCTGTTTCGTGTAGCTTCAAATGCCTTATTGTATACAATTACGCTTCCGTCTTCAGGCATGTCCGCAATCATGCTTTTGGCAAAATTTCCAATCAGATTATCATCATCCGCTTCAGCCAGGAATTCCTTATGCTCCAATGGAGAACCTTCCTTTTCAATGATGTGCAGAGAGTACTGGAATGGAATCTGCTGATATGGTTTTGTACCTTCGATTTCGGGAATTGCATGCTGGCAGGTTTCATAATCAATGAAATATAATGGATAGTTTAAAGAGTCCAATACATCATCTATTGCGGATTTGATTATTTTCGGTTCCCTGTCATGAAGCTCGAAGTCAATCTGTTCTAGGTATTTCGGGTTGAGGTTCTCATTTTCCAGATCCTCAAAAGAAATCTTTCCTTCATAGTACTTCTTGAATTTGGAACGCCTCTGCATCACTGCAATGTCAAAGACATTTGGAGTCGGCAAATCCCCTGTGCAGTGCTGCCAGTAGCTGCAGGGATATGGGTCAAAGCAGTGAGGTCCGATATCAATGTCAGGTTCGTTTTGTCCCAAATCCGTGAATCTGGAGATGTTGCTTCTGATTTCATCCTGTTTTTGGCGGACAATATCTATAACATCCTCGATATTGAACAGCTGAGCCATATCAAGTTCACTTCCCCTAACGTATTCGTTGTTGATGTAGACTATTGCCGTCTTTTTGACGTTTAATCCGGCGTTTGTTAAAACAAAATATTGGTATGAAATGTCATCCAGATATATTTCTTTAATTTCAGTGGAGCTTTTCACTTCATAGATTTCTACACCATCAGCATCGTTTTTGAGGATATCGACGCTGCAGAAATTGTTGTTGAAAGCGAATGACGCTTCGGCAATGACATTGGAACCATCTTTCAAAAGCTTTCGGGTTTTTTCTATCCTTACGTCAATGTTATTGTCATAGTCAACATCTTCATAATCGCCGAAAAGTCCCTTTGCAAGCTCTCCGACCTTTCTTCCGGTTTCAAGAATGGCTTCACTGCCCTTATCATCCACAGTATCCTGCCCGTGTTCATTCAGCCACAGAATTTTTTCGCACTGAACGCCCTCACAGTACCTTGACTTTGACAGATGCACATTATCACTGCCCTTTAATCGTTTCCAAATCCAATACCACCGATTCGCAAGCAGGATTAATCACAATATTATTATTTGCAACATCTATCAAATCAGAGAAATAATATGCCTGCGGATATACATCGCCCGTGTAATTTTCAAACATCTTTTTAAACTCTTCAATGTCTGTAAAAAGTGGCAGATGAGGCTTTTTGTCATTATCCCATATCAGAACAAAGTTAGTACCCTCATCCGTGTCAACGCAGCCCGCAATCATCTGGGATGACATGAGCTCTTCGATAAGTTCATCACCGTCCAAGTCCTCTTTGGCAAGAAGCTCCCTCAATCCGTCAGGTCTGATATCAAACTGTGCCAAAAACGCTTCAATAGGCATGTTCAGGTCAAATTCAGTAAATGGATTGATAGCTATTATGGAATACCTGTCGCTTTGGGCAAGCATTCCTGCCAGGTCCCTCATATACATCACCATTACAGAGGTATGCACCCCTGCCTCGGCCATCTTTTTTTCACTTGTAAACAACGGAACGGCCTTGTTTCCCTTATCGTCCGTTAGAAACTGGATGCCAAAACCGCTTGGACCTTCAATTTCATCACCTGGTTTTGAGTTTTCAATTCCCTTGAATGCATCCTCTCCGAAATCAACCGGGAGGAATAGTCTGGATTCCTTCAACACTTCAAAAAATTCCATTTGCATCTGAGGAGTTATCTCCTGTCTTATGAGTTCCTCAAGACGGGAATTGTCAACTGCAGTGTCTTCATCTAATTTTGCTTGCTCCATCTTATCACCATCATTGCAGTATAATCCGTTTTTCAGAGATTATCTATTAATTATATTGTCTTATCATCACCAATATAGTTAATCGTACAATGCTCCCATCATGGCCAGAAACCTGCCTCCGCATTTGGGACATTCATGCATGTTCTCTGTGATTAGAAAAATTTTCCTGCCGCATTTTGGACATTGTCCATACTCATCCTGTGGCCCAACTGCCCCTTTCAGTTCAATGCCCTTGCTTCGAAGAGGATATCTTTCATCCAAATCATCCTTAAAATCATTTTCATCTGTTTCAAGGCATGCTTTTATCTTTTTAACGTTAGATTCATCATCATTATGGCATAAATGCACTTCTTTCATACAGTGCGGACAATATGATGGAATTATTTTTCCGCTGATTTCACTGTCACGTCCCATATCAAAGGTAAGCATCCCCATGGAATGTATGACTACACAGCCTGTTTTTTCATCAACAAAATACCTTAAATCCCTATCCACAATTACAAAATCACAACCCATACACACATATTGTGTCATCTCGCCCATATTATCACATCATTCGTTTTTATCTATGCAGAACTTCTCAAATTCATCGCATATTTCCAAGATATAATCCATTTGGGGAATGTCGCTAGTCCACTCTTCAGGTATGTCATCATATCCATAATAGATTCCGGCAAGCCCTCCGGTAATGGCTGCAACGGTATCAGTGTCACGGCCAAGGTTTACCGCTTTCAGGACTGCGTCCCTGTAGCTTTCAGTTTCCAGAAGGCAATAGAGAACAGCTTCAAGGGTTTTTATGACATAGCTTCTGCCGGTAGAGACATGGAAATCCATCTCAAAGATGTCTCGAAACTCGTCCAAATCCTCGCCACCTTCATAATGCTTGCGAATCTTTTCACAGGACATTCGTATATGTTCCTCGATTTCAAGGTCCTTTTCAAGCATTGACTTTGCCATTTCTACATAAAGCACACAGGATATTTTGGATTTCGGATGAGCATGTGTCAGACCGGATACGTTTTCTATTTCATCATATGTAATGCCTGGAATGAATGCCAACGGCAGTATTCTCATAAGAGACCCGTTTCCGTTGTCATATTCCTCTCTTCCACCACATTCGCTTACAGAATATCCTCTCTCAAACCTGTCAATAGCTTCAATTGTGGTGTTTCCGTAGTCGAATACATCATATTGGCAGTATTTGGATTGCCTTGCATATGCCACAAACTCCTTCATAATGTCTTCCAGATCAATTGCCTTTTTTTCGGCAATGCTATTCATAGTTGCCAAGGTCAGGGAGGTATCGTCAGACCAGGTTCCCTTCGGCTGATCATATGTTCCATGCCCCATCATTCCGGTTACCGGATTTTCAATTAGATATTCCCTTGATTTAAATTCCACAGGCACTCCAAGTGCGTCTCCTACTGTCAAACCTACTATCCCATCTCTTATTTTCATCCTATCACTCCATTAAAATATTCAATTTTTGGTCTTTCTTTCTGCATAAGCGCAAATCCTTTAGGTTTTTGAATCATCGGCCAGCCGACACCACCCCTTTTGATTTCAAACTGTCCTGAAAATATCAGATTGCCCCCCTCATCATATGCATTGCCGTTGAATGGTGCGTTTGGTCCGTAGCCTCTTGTGAGGCTCCACTCACCTTCAAATCGAAGGCGGCCTGAAGGGTAGTATTCCCTTCCCTGAGCGATTCCCTTAAGGTCAAATATTCCCTCACGATATAGGGTTCCGTCTTCAAAGTAGGCCTTGCCGAAACCGTATGGTGCACCCTTTAGCGCGTATCCTCCATATGCCAGCTTTCCGCTTTCGAAAAATATTCTTTTTGATTCAATTTTATCACGAGGATAATAGTTGACCTTGTCATAGAATTTTGACTCCGAGATTGTGATTTCACCATCATCATCCTTTATGCATGTTTTGGCGACCACATCAATCAAAAACTTCAGCCCGTCACCGTCACTGATTTCAAATCCGTTTTCTTTGAGAAATTCAAACAGCTTCACTTTTGCCCCTCGAGACGATATCCCTACATGGTACTTCCTGCTTTTTGCTCTTGAGGAATACTGCCTTACATACCTTGTAAATCCTTCAATAGAATATGGAGATTGTGATTTGAGATTCACTTTCCATGCATCGACATACTTTTCCATTTCTATTAGCTCATCGCACCTCAAGGCGAGGCAGGCATTATAGTTCATTTTCATGAATGTGAGAGATGTTTCATCACTCACTTCAAGCTCGAAAATCCTTTCAAAGGATTCTATGGCACTTTCGTATTGCTCCATATCCATCAGAGCCTCCGCCCTGATGTAGTGATAATCGGGATTGTTAGGATAATCGGCCATGTCCAGAACATCCAGTGCCTCCTGAGGCCTATCCATTAAACGTAAACTTGATGCCTTATAGGCCATCGCATTCCGGTTTTTAGGAATTTCATCGCAAAGCTCGATAACCTCTTCAAAATCCTTTTTTGAAAATGCATCTTCAATTAAGTTCATTATTGTCATGTTATCACCGAAACATTAATTTCGACAATTCATCTGGTGATGATTCGAATTTAGTATATATTATGTTAATATAATGTTAGTAACTCAAGCCTTATAAATGTTTGCAAATTCATCAGAATGAAAAATACCATCACTTCAACAGACAGAGAGTTTTAGTAGAAAAAAAATCAGCATGGAGAGTAGTTTAGCATAATGAAGAGATTGTGTAGTCTTTCACCACACAATCCCCGTTAAAATTTATTTAGATATAATTTCGACAATTCTGTTAAATGCCTCTTTTGATTCGGGAGCAACCGGAAGTATAGGATAGACATGATACATACCTTCACCGACATTCAGCTCCACATCAACACCGTTTTCCTCCAACTTGTCATAGAACTTGATGACATCAGGATACAAAACCTCATGTGTTCCGATGAATATTGTGGTTTGCGGAAGCTTATCAACATTTCCAAACATTGGACTTACCCTATAATCTTTAGTATCAAGGTCTCCTGCCCAGGCTTTGCCCATTTCACGACCACCATCAATACCAATCATAGGATCACGGTCCTCATACTTGCCATAATCTCCGGACATTGATACGTCAACCCATGGAGATATTAAAACCAGATGTTCAGATTCAGGCAAATCGTTTTCCCCCAAATATTCTCTGAATGCTGCGGACAGTCCTCCTCCTGCTGAATCTCCCATTATTGTAATTGGTTTTTCGAACTTTAGGATTAACTCGTAAAGATTTTCAACAAGCTCATATGTCTCCATGCATGTGTGGTTAGGTGCAAGAGGATATATTGGAGCAAATACTGTTGCATTTGCCTTTTTGGCCAGTTTATCACAGAATGCTATATGAGGCTTGTCAATTTCACCGACATAAGCTCCTCCGTGAAGGTAGAGGACAGTACGTTCTGTATTTATGTTTCCGTTAAAGATTACAATCTGGTGTCCATACATCTCCCTGACTTTTGCTTTTGTATGATATATTCCTTTGGGCAACTCATATAACTCATCTTCCACAGCGGAACGCTGTTCCATGAATTCCTTTGCATTATCCTTGTCGCCAGTTTGTTCCTTAAAGTCAGTGTGCTTTATTGCTGATTCCATCAATTTAGACCGTTTAGACATTATTTCACCTTTTCAGATTATATACAATATTTCGCATAGATTGGAATTTAAAACCCATCTGACAATCATACAAGTGTAAATGTACTAAAAACTATTTTAAATTTTTCTTGGAGACTTTGTTGTAATATTTGTTTCTATTATATGTTATGTCCGTTTGAAGCTACATCTCTTAGTCAATTGTCAAAAAAGACCTAACCATTACCAATCGCCCAATGTTTTTTTGAAATCCTCTAAAAAAAATGTCTTTAAAGATGAATGAGCATTTCCCCAAATTCTGAATTTTAAAAAAAAACAGCAATAGAAAATTAAATGAAAGTGAATGAGTTTTCATCCACCATATTTTTCTAATCCAAATCATTGATGACAGTTCCTTTGGTTTCAGGAAATACCCAAATCCAGATACCCACAAGCACGGCAAATAATGCTGCAATGGCAATTCCATAACTCAAGTCAAAGTATGATGCGACAGTGGTTATGATTATCGGTGTTACGAATTGAGCTCCACGTGCAAGGTTGAATACCGTTCCGACGGCAGTATTCCTGATTTTTGTCGGGAAGAGCTCCGAGAACAACGATCCAAATCCGCCAAAGAATCCTGTTCCAAAACCTGTCAGGAACATGAAAACATAAAGCAAATCATGAACATGTTCAATTTGAGTCCAGAAGATTGTTATCATTGATATTCCCAAAGCCATGATGAAACTGTATATCGTGAATGCAGGACGCCTTCCAAGCTTTTCAGCTACAAAACCGAAAGTGGTATAACCAGTAAAGTCACCGCATTGGATTAATATAACTCCAAATGTTGTGCTAAGCAATACCAAACCTCGTTCCTGTTCAAGATAAGTCGGCAACCATGAATAGGTATACCAATATGCAGACATTCCGAATATGCACAGTATCAATGATATCAGGAATATTTTTCTGTGTTCTCTGCTGATTAATTCCTTGAATTCCTGTAGAATGTTCTTGTTAACGTATTTGTCCTTGTTTTGAATCCATACGTCAGATTCCTCAAGATATTTTCTTATGAAAATTATTGTAATTGCCGGAATGATTGAAACGAGAAAAGTCATTCTCCAACCGATGACTGGTGTCACCAATCCTCCAACCATTGAAGCCAAAATAACTCCGACAGGTGCACCTGATTGCATAAAAGCACCAAATTTGGCTCTCAATTTGTCAGGAAATGTTTCGTTAATGTAGGTCTGGCCGGTAGCCCATTCACCACCAACACCCAATCCTGTGATGAACCTGAATATTAAAAGAGAATAGAAATCCCATGTAAAGGCACACAATAGGGTTCCTATCGAATAGATAATGATTGTCCATTGCAATACCTTTTTACGACCGTATTGGTCACCCAGCGCTCCAAAGATTATTCCTCCAAAACCAGTTGCAAATAATGACATTCCCAGACACAAGGAAAGCATTTCGGCTGAAAAATTCAGGCTGGCTTGAAGCTGTGATACTAAAAAAGTGAACAAGACCAGATCATAGAAATCAAAAACCCAGCCTGCCCAACTCATTGCAAAAATTCTGTAATGATGTTTGTTTAATTTAGTCTCCTCGTTCATCAACATATTAACAACCCTATATCAATCGGACCTGCTGCAATAATCATGATAAAAATTTTAATTAATCACAGCATATTCAAAAACAATCATTAATGCTGTTAAAATATTCAATTATTTAATAAAAATCTATAAGCTGATATTAATAAATTTACCTATTCAAAACATAACCTTATTAGCAAATCTCCACATAAATATAATTACCGAATAGGAGGAATTTTTATTATGAATAAAAAGATAGTTTTTGCTTTAGTCTTAATGGGTCTGCTTGCAATCTCAGCAGCCAATGCTCAAAACTCATTAATTCTAAACAACAATAATGACGATTCAATGTATCAAGTCTCCTTAATGCAGGCTTTCATGCATGGAGAATATGATGGAGTAATCACCGTGGGAGATTTAAAGAAACACGGTGATTTAGGTCTTGGAACATTTGAAGGAGTAAACGGTGAGATGATAGTATTGGACGGTGTTGTCTATCAGGCAGCCGCTGACGGAAGCATCAATGTCATGAACGATAATGAAAAGATACCATTCGCCACAGTCACCAAATTTGATGAGGACGGAAAAATAGAAAACATTAACGCCAACAACTTTAACGATTTGACAAGCCAGCTGAACAAGGAAATCGAAAAATATGGTACAAACAACATGTACGTAATCAAAATCAAAGGTGACTTTTCAAACATTACAGTCAGAAGCGTTGAAAAACAGGAAAAACCATACAAGGAATTCACAGATGTTGCGGCAGTAGACCAAAAGGTATTCAACCACACTGACCAGACCGGAACACTTGTGGCAGTTTACTTCCCTGAATACATGAAAGAGTTGAACATGCACGGCTGGCATCTTCATTTCCTGTCTGATGACAAAACAAAAGGAGGTCACGTTTTAGGATTCAATGGTTTTAAAGGAACTGGCCAGATTGATGAAATCCACGATTTCAACATGATACTTCCAACCGACGATTCATTTAAAACAATGAATTTCACCGAGAACATGACCAGTAAAATCAACAGCGTAGAATAACTCATTTGGGTTATTCTCTTTTTCTATTTTTTACTTGAATATTACTTCAAATTGAGATATTTCAATATATTAAAACTTTTTACTTTTTTATAAACTTAATGACCAATTAACTGTTAGTGACCAACCAGGAGAATATCAGAGAAAAGAAACTATTGTAACAATGGCCGTAATGGAAAATGGAAATGATAACATAACTGTCACTACTTTTACTGTAAAAGATGATTCCTAATTGTCATCTCCCGAACCAGTACACAAAATAAAACAATTAATGGCAAAAATGGACTCTATCTGGAAAAAAACGGCCATACATATTTTGTATATAAAGCAGGGCAACAATATGTAAGTATTGATGCTCCAAATGGAGAATTAATCAAAAAAAGTTGTAGCTTAACTTTCAACTTTATAATTTCTTCATTTTTTATTTTTTTTTTGATTTTTGGCAACGATTATTGAGTTTCAAATTCTGTTCAATTTTAACTATTTTTCAAGAATATAACCCTATTTTTCAAAGCAGCATCAAATCATTGCATTTTAATACTTTATAATTGAGTCCAAAAACATATTGCAAATGCACTACTCTATGAGACTGTCGATTGCTTCAAAAAGCTCATGATATTTCTCAAAAAGGCTTTTGAATTCATCGTCATTTTTGGACATGAAAACTAGCTTCAATCGTTTGTCCTTTTTAAAGATTTTTACCATGTCAGATTCGTCGTTGCCGTCAAATGCATCACAAATCAGAGATTTTATTTCATTATATCTTTCCTCAGTCAGGTTATGCATCCTCTGATGGTTCATTATATCCATAGCATGAATGATTCCATTGTCCTGCCTGTCAATGCATGAAGACATTCTGATTTTTGTCATCATGTAATAGGGAGCCTCTATCTTGTCTCGGCGAAGCACAATTGAAATCTTTGATATCACATGGTCATCGCTGCAGTTTTCATTAATGAACCCTAGCAGCTGAAACTGTTTCATATTAGCATCGTCATTCATGAAATTCATGGTAATATATTGCCTTTGAAAACATTTAAACCTAATTAAAAATGCATTCAAGAAAATACAATAGATTTGATTTTGATTTAGACTTCAGACTAATGCTGATGAAAGGGGCAATAGGTAAAATACAGGAAGACAATATTGAAATTACTCCCTTTGTAAATGAAATCAGCAAAATGACTTCCATTTAAATGTTAAAAAAAAAATAAGTTATTGGAAAATGTTTACCGTTTACCGTTTAAAGATAATAGCAATCCAATTTTAGAATGCTACATCTTTTACGTTGTTGTTTTTGTTGAAATCATACAAGGTTGAACTTAATTTATTAAAGTCCATGTTGCTTGAATTTTTAGCCCAAACAACTACTACATATTGTTGTCCACCAACTTCGATTACTTCTGAAACACCATGAGTTCGTGGTCATAATCAGTAAAGTTTCCAATGTTGTTTACAGAAATACTTAAATCATCGTCTGCGTATAGATACTCTTTTCCTTATGATGAATTACGCCATATAACATCATCGTTTTCAATATCCTCTCAAACATCATCATTTACATTTTATATATTGAAATTCCACAGTCTTTATTACTATTTGCATATACAGAATAATATTTACCATTATAAACACTTTTATAGACATCATCTACTTTGAAATCGTTAACACTGGCCGCACAAACGCTACCAACCAGGTGTGCGGAAACAATCAATGCGAAAAATAATTTTTTTGCATCCTATTAATCACCCATATTTTTGATTTGACCGTGAGAGAAGTATCGAGTTTGTGAATCTCTTCAAATTACACATTAAATAATACCAATTAAATTACATGAAATTTTTAGAATTATTTTTATACTATTTCAGATTATATACTATCATGAAAGATTTATTTGATTATTGTGAATTTGGAGACTTTAAGCTTAACAGCAGAATAGTGAGAACCGGCCTATGGGAATCCGAAAGAGAAAAAACAGGAAATCTAACACCTGAAATATACAATAGATATGAAAACATTGCGGCCAGCGGTGTCGGATTAATCATTACTGAATTGTACTCACTTTATCCAAAAGATGTTTTTTCAAAATTCACAAACACACCGAATTATGGGCGTTTTGTTCGTGAAGCCCGTGATTTAACTGATCTTGTTCATGTATATGACGTTCCAATATTCGCCCAGCTGGGTTTTGTGCAGTTCAACAAAAAGACAGAACAGAACATGGGTGTGGACGACATAAGCATTGAGGATATACGAAAGATTCAAACTGACATGATTATGGCCGCACAAAAGTTTGATTATGCAGGCTTTGACGGAATTCAAATAGGTCTTGGAAACTACTATTTTTTATCAAGATTCATAAATCCGAGCTTCAATTCACGTGAAGACAGATATGGCGGAAGCACATTAAGTCGATTGAAAATAGTTCTGGAAATCATTAAAGTCATTAAGGAAACTACCGAACTCCACATCAACTGTCGTTTAAACGCATTTGACGGAACAACCAACGGCATGGCATTAGATGAAACAATTGAAGTGGCCAAAATACTTGAAAACTATGGTGCCGATTCACTTCAGATTACACGTCCACGCTCCCCACAGTTCTTTACACGTGAAAACAAACAGAAAAATCCTTTAATTGAAGCCAGCGAAAAAATCATCAGAAATGTTAATATTCCTGTTATTTTGGGTGGTGGAGCTTCCAGCCAAAGGCAAATAAATGAAATATTGAACAGTACAGACATTGACTTCATTTCAATGCAAAGACCATTTGTAGCAGACCCAAGTTTCCTTGTTGACTGGCAAATCAACGGCGAAGGCGAAACCAAATGCAAAACATGCAACAATTGTTATTGGAAAAAAACATCAACCTGCTTTATCAACAGGTCTGCAAAATGGGACGTTGAATCAGAAATCAAAAAAGAAGATTCATTTTTATAAATTAATCATGGATTCTGAAGTATTTATTTTTGGACATTCAGACAAATTTATATTTAACTTTTTTAAATCCACATAAAATCTCATATTTTAATAAATTTACTTCAAATTCTTCTTCAAATTCTTTAATTTGATTATCAGATAACCTTTCATAACACGATAATGAAATATCATCACAAACAATTACAAACGAATATGGAAAATCATGATTTATTACCCAATTCCTAAGATATGATTCAAACTTAACCAATTCATATGGGCAATAGTAATATTTATACCCATATTCATTACCAAATTGATTACAGTAAACCTCTTTTAAAACTAAATCGTCACCAAATAATTTTTCAAATTCTTCCAAATCATCATCAGAAATTTTCTGATTGAGTTTTATGTGAATTCCACTAACCGCATAACTATAATCAAGTTCATATAGTTTAGATTTCAACCAATTTACAATATCATTTTCAATTTTATTACTTGGATTTTTCAAACAAACACCTTAAAATATCTTTAATTAATCATACATTATAAATATTTAAGTATATAAGTTTTTAAGGTATTAAGTTTGTAAAATTGATTTTAACTCGTAAAATTGCTTTCAAATGATAATATTGAAATAAAAAAAAGTAAAAAAATTACGATTATAAATCGTAATGTATGTTGTGAAGCTTATACAGGCATACTGAACTGCTTGAAGGGAATGCATAAATCATATAGTCAAGCTCGTCAAGAGTTATTTTTTTGTTGATGATGAATGCAAACATGTTTGCAACGTTTTCAGCATCAGCCGCATAAATTTCAGCACCGACAATGTTTAAATCCTTATCAACAATGACTTTGGCTTCAGCAGTTGTATCGTTTTTAAGCTCCAATGAATAGGAATTACCGTATCTAATTGTGTGAACATCATATTCATCGCTTTTTTCTGCAACATATGCCGGAACCCCAACAGTGGCTATTCTAGGTATTGTATATGCAACTGCCGGAATGACAGGATATGTAATCTCATCGGCTTCTCCCAACAGTTCTTTTGCAAGATATTTTGAGTGATGTATAGCTACTGTTACCAGTTTTGCAATTCCAGTATCTGCAACATCTCCTGAAGCGTAGATATTCGGAACTTCGGTTTGCAGATGCCCATTTACCTTAATTCCATTTTTAGTGTATGTCAAACCCACATTTTCAAGGCCGATTTCAGCTACATTAGCTTCCCTTCCCATAGCTGCAATAACATAGTCACCAGTGATGCTAAGTCCGCTTTCACAGTTTACTGTAAATGCATTTTCATATGCCCTGTTGTCAATCTTTGCATCTGGATCTCTTAAATCATCATCACTATTGAGGCCCTTTTCAACATTCAAAATTCTTTCTTCAGGATTGTCGATTATTACGTTTTCAGCCTTAAGGACTTCTGTAACCTGTTCGTTGAAATGGAAGCGGATATTTTTCTGCTTTAAAATTTCAATGACATTCTGGACATATGGCTGGTGGAAGTATTTCAGAGCCATATTTCCGCGGATAATCACATCAGCAGTCATGCCCGCCTCGGCAAGAATTGATGCAAATTCCATACCGACAAAACCCGCACCTATGATAACGGCATGTTTTGGAAGTTCTGCAATGTCTAAAAAGTCAGTGCTGTCATGCAAATATTCCTTTCCTTTGATATCCGGAATGACCGGTTTTAAACCTGTAGCGATTACGATTTTATCTGTTGTGAATGTCTCATCGCCGACTCTTACAGTATGTTCATCAACAATGATTCCCTTTCCGTGCGCTACATCAAGATCATATTCCTTGAATTTTCCGTCCAAAAATGGAGCCATGTTCGCAATACGTTTCTGTTTGAATTTCATTAAAGCGGGCCAGTCGACTTCGAAGTTTCCAGATTTTCCAACACCTTCAAAATTATCTGTTAATGCTTTGATTTCAAAAGGAGCGTCAAGCAGAGCTTTTGAATTACAGCCTCTATTTGCACATGTTCCACCGTAAAGGCTTTCCTCAATAATCAAAATTTTAAGTCCTGCTTTTCTTAAAAACCTGCCTCCCTGCCAGGCAGCATTTCCACTTCCAATATAAATAACATCATAATCCATGTTTTAACCTCATTATTAAAAATTAGTATAAAATTATATAAATTTTTATTCATGAACTTTCGAAATCCAAAAAATAATGATTTGATGGATATTAAAAAGAAACATGATTTAAAATTATTAACTAACCATCAAAATATTAAATATAAGCAATTATATTTTGACGGTTATAACTAAAAAAGTAATTAAATGAATCGGATTTTTAAGCATATTGGCTAAAAATTTAATAGCCCCTATGGAACTAAATCAAAAAGTGAATTTTGGACTTGTCCAAATCACTTTCATCATGGGCTTGAGGTATATCATCACTGTATCCCAAAGCCAACATCCCAACAATCCTGTAATAGGAATCAATCTTCAGAATATCCCTTACAACTTCTTCTGAGTCTTTTCCGTTTTTTGATCTCAAATGAGTTTGTACCCAGCAGCTTCCAATATCCAATTCGGTTGCCATCAAATGCATATATGTCAAAGCGATTGATGAATCCTCAATCCAGGTGTCCGCAATCATACTGTCTGCAATAACAACGATAGCTTTATTTGCTCCAGCAATCAAGCCAGCACCCATATCCTTACATTCAGACAACTCCTTCAATGTTTCCTTTCTTTCCACGACCATGAAATTACATGGTTTTCTGTTCATGGAGGTCGGCGCCAAAAGTGCCGAGTGAAGAATCAAATCCAGATCCTGCTTTGAAATATCTTCGTCCCTGAATTTTCTAGTACTCCTTCTTTTGAACATTAAATCTATAAGTGACATGGTTAAAAATTACATTTTCTCATAAAAATAGTTTTGTCTTTAGCAAAAGATTTAAATTGTATTAATTAATAATCATCTATCAATAACAACTTAAACAGTTGGTTAAAATGAAAAGCAACAAGGATTATCTCGACATTGACCCCAATCAAAAAGATGTGTCCGACAACACAAGACAGACAACATTTAAAATTTCAAAAACATTGAAAGTTGATAATTTAATTGCCAATGAAAAATATGATGATGCATTGTCTGAAATAAATAGAATTCTCAAGACTGATGCCGATTACTCAAACTGGAATTTGAAAGCCATTATTTTGGCCAAATTAAAAAGATACGAAGAATCAGTCGAATGTTTTGACCTGGCATTATCATTAAATCCTTCCGATGAAATCAATCTCAACAAGGCAAATTCGCTATACGATTGGGCCAAAATAACATTCTTTCCGGAAGGAGACTACGAAAAAGCACTCGGATTAATCGATGATGCATTGAACATCATTCCAGACAGTGAAGATCCGTCCGAATTTTATTTTCTGAAAGCAGAAATTCTGGAAGCCTTAAATGACCTTGCCGAATCTCAAAAGGCATATCTGATTGCATACAAGGAATTTGATAAGCTCAATGAATTGGAAAATCAGATAGACTATTTGAACAACACTTCCGATACACTGATTATAATCACCGGCAGTTACTTTTATAATTTTACGCCCGAAAAGGACATAATAGTCAATCTGGTTAAACAGGACAACAATGAACATGACCCTGATGCAATTGCAGTGATGTTGAATGATGAGCTTATCGGATATGTGGCAAACAGTCCATATACATTAATCGATGAGGTCAAAAGCGCCAGCGACATTAGAAAATTGATAAATGACAATCAGAATGCAAAAATATTGTTTAATTATCTGGGAGAGTATACAATTGCCAAATTAGTCTGAATCCTCATTTCTAAGACTCTCAATTTCATCTTCCAATTCTTCGACCTTTTCACTAAGCTCATAAAGGCTATTTTCCATTTCCTTAAATCTCAACTCTTCATAGCTGATTTCTTTTTTCTTTATCCTTCCTTCACGGACAATCATTAAAAACAACACCATTCCAATCACTGATGCAAATAACATCAATGGATAAATATCAGTAATGAAAGGGAAGGAAATGTAATCTGGAGTTAACATTACAATCATCAGCATCTCAAAACCTGTGAAGAGAAACATCAATAGCACTGCCGGAACATTATTAATGAATTTCTTGCCGTTCCACACATATATCAAACTTCCAATAATGCCTGCAATCACTGTTGTTACGGCACATGGAAATGCAGTGACTCCGCCTTGGATATATCTGAATCCTCCAGAAATTATCGCTGAAGGTATTCCAACAACAGGGCCTCCGAACAGACCCCCAATCATGATGATCAGACACCTTACATTGGCTGGAGTATCTCCGACATAAACATGGTATTTTGATGCGATGCAACCTAAAGCTGTGAAAATAACCAAACATATTAATTGATTCCTGCGGGTAATTTTTCCATTCAGAATATCTTTAAATGATTTTATTTTTGTTGCAATCAATGTGAAAATAATCATTATCGATAATATTTTAAACATTTCAAGATACGGAGCGAAAAAAGTTTCTGTATTTGTACTTTTGTTAAAATATGAAATGACTATGCTCAGCATACCAAAAAGAAGCAAATAGCTAACTTCATAAATCGAACTGTCTCCAAATTTTCTGAATTGGGGAAGTCTTGTAGAGATAAAACCAAAAAGTATAATTGCAGAAATCATGGTTGCAATGTTGCTGAGTGACCTGAGGGATATGTCAAAATCATAATTAGTGAAATAATACCTAATCAGGAATGCATAAAGGATGATATTTAAAATAAGCAACACCAGAAAGATGGCGTTTATCTTTATGTTATTTACTATCAATTTATGTTTATTCATTCAAACCATCCCACTAAAAAAAAGTTATCATATAACTATTGAATTTAATAATTATTATAACTAACGAAATGTTCAAAAAAAATAATATGTTACTGTGAAAACATGTTAATCATGAGGGTTTTCATTTAGAATATCTATTATTTTAGCCAGATCATAAGGATATTCCAAAAATCCATCGGAATTGCTTTTATTTAATATGACTGTTGCACTAATTGATTTTTCATCTTTTTTCATGGTCCCACATCACTAATTCTTTCATCAATTTCATATAAAGCAATCATGACCTCGGCCAATTTATCAAAATCATGACTGTCAAGTGCCTTTGAAGCCTTTTTGGACAATTTCTCATAAAGCTCTTCATTATTGGAATAAATCCCTTCAGCTTTAAGATTGAAAAAGCAGGATATTATAACTTCATCCCTGTTTAACATCACATATGTCTCCATCAAAGCATCATAAATCTCTTCAAGTTTTTCAAAATCTCCGGTTTGTTTAACCTCGTTCAAACGCAATTCCAATTCATCAACGTCGAATAAATCAAGTTGCTTTACGATACTGACTTTATTTTCAACATTTTTCAGAAGAATTAAAAAGTTTAAATTTGCAGTTTCCTCATCTATAATTTTTTTCAGATAGCTGATGAATATTGAAGCCAGATTAAGTCCACGTTCATCAATCTGGATTAAATCAATTAATCTATCAACATAATCCAATATCTCGGCTGACCCTATTGAACGGGAATGATTCTTTAAGTAATCAATTGAACTGACCAGGGAATCATATTGGTTGATTATGTCCTCCCTTACCAGAGTGTCATCGGATATCAAAAATGACCTATTAAAAAATTCGATGTGCATCTCATTGTTTTTGATTCCATCAGGTGACTTTTCATCCAGCTCAACCAATGAATCATTTTTATAGAGATTGATTTTATATTCTCCCTTTTTAATTTTCACTTTAAAATTTCCATCGATGCTGAGTGGAATTTTGCCTGTAGAATAATTTTCATTTGCGAATTCTATATAATATCCCAAAAATGAGAGTTTATCATCAATTGAAAATACCCTTCCACCAATATTTTCATCGTCAATATCCAATATCAAACAAGGCGGGTAAGACACGATATCAATTTCAGGAGTCTTAAGGAATCCTGCATAAATTGATGCACCCTTTGCAACAACTGTCAGAGGATTGATGCTGAACTCCAAAGGAATATTCAAATTTTCACCTATTGACTTTTGAACAATAGGGCTTATGCAGGAACCTCCCACCAGGATAACTTTATCGATTTCATGACTTTCAACGGAATGCCTTTTTAACAGATTTTGCACCAAATTAAAAGTAGGTTTAATCAGAGATTCAATGATTTCTTCAAGCATGTCCTGGGTTAAATTGCAATTGAAATCATAATTGGTGAAAAGGTCATTTACAAGTATATCTGTCGAATCGGATTTTGACAATTCCTTTTTGGAATTTTCAGCCACAACTTTAAGTGTGGAAAAAATATGTTTGTATTTCGGATTGCTGTCATTGAAATTCTCCAAATTCAAATCCCCACTTATCTTAGGAGCAAACACCCTGTTTACAATAGCCCAATCAATTGCATTTCCTCCAAAATCGTCCAATCTGAGACTGTCAACAATTTCAATATCACCCGAATTGCCACTGATTAAAGAAAGGCTGAATGTTCCCCCACCAAAATCATAGATAAGCCATTGCCCATCACCCAAAGATGCCAAATCATATGCAATAGCTACCGCAGCATGTTCCATCAGGAGGCTATGTGACCTGAATCCTGCAATGTCTGCAGCATCATTTATGGCCCTTGTCTTCATATAATTCGAATTTGCTGGAACGCAAATAACCGCATGATTTAAATCAACACCAAATTGTTCATAAGCAGATATTCTCAAATCCTTCAGAATTTCTGCAGATAGCTCCTCCGGCTGCATAACCCGTGAGGCATTCTGAAAGTTAAAGGGAATGGAAAACCCCATATTATGTTTGAATTCAGATACTGCATTTTTATTGTCGACCAACAGTACATCCCTTGCATCAGTCCCAACATGGATATTGTTTTCCTCATCAATCCGGACAGCAGAAGGAGTGAAATCCTCACCCGTCTTATGATTTTTAATGATAACAGGCTTACCATCATTGTAGTATGAAAGAATAGAATCCGTGGTTCCCAAATCAATTGCATAATCAACCGTATACCCACCTGATTTAACAAGTCCAAATTCGGAATTTATATTCTGTTTCCATAATGATAACCTGTATTCATATTCATCCCTAATATTTGAATCCAGAACTACTGCAAATTCCATCAAATTTGACGCATCAACCAAATTGTTTAATTTGACCAGATTTACGGATTGGGACACAATCTCTTCTATGGAAAATGTTTTCAATATGCTGATTATCGAAGAATAAATTGAATTGATATGGCTGTTTGAATCCATCAGCTCTTCAAGTGAAAGCACTGCCTTAACCAGATTTCCGTCTTCAGACAATTCAATGAATATTTTCCACAAGTCAATATAGTGGACATATTTGTGTTTGATTGGAGGATTGTATGAAATAGCTTCCTTTAACAGATCACAGGACAATTGATAATTTTTACCTCTTAAATTTACGGTGAATGCCCTTGAAACGAGTTTAACATCAGGATATTCAGATTTCCACATCCTCAATGTTTCACCATAAAGCTCACGCACATCATAATGCTTTAAAACTTCACCTTCCAATATTTCTATAGCTTCATTAAGTCCATTTTCTTTTTTAGCAAGCCAAAAAGCCTTTTTAAGTGAATCATTAATCAGATAATCTGAATAGTAATCAAAATCTTTATTTTTAATTTTATTTTCTGTTTTTTGAGGCAGCTGACTAATGGCAATTTCCACATCATTCAGCAATTCCGATGCGTTGTGATATCTCTCAAGAGGGTCAGTTTTCAGGCATTTCATTACAATGCTGTCCAATGATTTAGAAACGTTTTTATTATAATGGCTAGGTGGCATTAACCGACATTGCCATGGCTTTAAATCATACAGTTCTTCAACATTGAACTTTTCAATGCCATATGGAAATCTGTTGGTCAGCAGCTGATAAAAAATAACCCCCACAGCATAAATATCGGTCATTGTAGAAACTACCTTCCTGAAGCATTCAGGAGCCATGTAGGGTCTTGTACCCACTATGTCAATGTCTGAAATCTTGGTTGTCACCTCTTTTGAAAACCCAAAATCCGATATTTTAACGGTTATATCACCGTTTGCATCATAACTGAGCAGTATGTTATTAAGCTTCAGGTCCCTGTGAATTATGGGCGGATTTGAAAGGTGCAGAGTATTTAAACCCATCAGAATCTGTCTTATCAAATTCAATGCACGGTCAATGGGCATGGATAAATTTGAATCTATAAATGAATTCAGATACTGCTCCAGGTCTCCTCCGGGAACATATTCCATTACAAAAAAAGCCAAATCCTGATTGTTCCCACTGTTGTAGGCAGACATTATTCCTGCATCATATATGCTTATAATGTTTTCATGCCTCAGTTTCGTTGCAAGCATTACCTCTTTAAAAACCGATTTGATATTGGTTGTGGGACTTATGGGTTCCTTGATGATTTTCATCGCCCGAAGGTCATCTAGATAATTATGATTAACCAGATACACCTTGGCAAATGATCCTTCACCTAAAAATTTTTTTACCTCATATTGACCATTGAAAAAATCGCCAACAAGATTTTTAATCCCTTTAAAATCCAACAGCACCACCCATATCTAATAAGAACAGTATATAACGGCTCCACCGTCGCCCCGTGATAATTTTATAAATGAATTGTTTCTAATCCGTGTAGGCTTTCCCAGAAGAATTTCATCATCCCTGATGAATGTTCCGTTGGAGCTTCCTTCATCCAGAATATACCATTCACCATCCCTATGGAACAATTTCAAATGAGGCTTTGAAACATTGGAGACTGTTTCATATTCATTATCCAAAAGTAATACTGGAGAATCGAAATCATCTTCACTGAAGTTGCTTTTTCGTCCGATAAGAATTGTCTCACCTTCACCAACCTTAAATGTTTTGCCCTTATCCGAACCGTTGAATACTGTCAATGTGCAATGTGAATCATCGACGGATTTCAAATTGCTTTCATGCAAATCAAAAAATGACAGAACTTCATCAGAAAAAAAGGTAATTTCCAAAAATAAATCCAGAAATGCAGTACTTTTCAACAGATACCCGTTAACATTCCTTCGACCGATCTTATTTGCAACCTCTTTTTTTACCGGAATTTCTGCAATCAATTCAGATTCGACAAGCTGTTTCAGGTGCTGGCCCAACATCTGGACAGTAATGGAAATATTATATTTATTCAAAAGAATTGTGTTTATTTCACGGGAATACAGAGGTTCCTTCTTATTGTCCCTTAAAATTTCCAAAATAGAAAATCTAACTTTATTGTTGATTGCAGCCAATTTTTTTGAGATTAAGTCGCAATCAAATGAATCGAGCATTACTGTATTAGTTGTTTGTGAGTCATCCATATCAAATTCTCCAATCAGGTTTACTAGTACAATATAATTTATAATAAACTCACTATTTAATAATTTCCTATTTAATATGAATATTCTATCGATTTAACATAACCATAATAAATATTTTTTAGATTTAACATGAAAACTAAGAGTAATATAAAATTTTAACTTTATATTGTTGTTTAAAAAAAATAAAAAATAAATTTCAAAAATTCCATTAAATTATTCCACTAATGTCGGTTGGTTCAACATCAGCCCATTTGGAGAATTTCACAATTCAAAAACTTTAATTATTTTAAAATCAATAGTAAATCTGATAGTATGGAAATTTCAGCAAAGCAGATGAAAAAATCAATAAAAAGAATATATAACAGACTTGATGAAGTCTCACCAGTCGATTTCGATTGTGGAACATTGTGCGGCGAGGTCTGTTGTGTTTATGATGCGGATGAAACACATACAGAAGAGCTTGTATTATATCTTTTGCCAGGTGAAGAGCTAATGTATGAAAACAGCAATGAATTTGAACTTTATTATATGGATTCGTCCGAAATCAAATATCCCCATTCATGGAAAGACAGCATTTACCTTGTAAAATGCAAAAATCCTCCCAAATGCGACAGGTCAATCAGACCGATACAATGCAGAACATTTCCATTGGTTCCCCACATCTCCAAAAATGGAGAGTTTCATCTTGTTTTGGATGAAAGCGAATTTCCATACATATGTCCGATAATCCGTGACCACATTAAATTGAATGATGATTTCATTAATGTTACATATGAAATATGGAAAAAACTGATTACCAACCCCCTGGTCTATGACCTGGTGGATATGGATTCAAAGGACAGGGACAAAAGAACATCCGACTATAAAATAGTCATTTAAATATTATTACACACATACTATTACCATGCTTAAAAAAATAGCCATCATGATTTTAGCATTATTCATACTGATGAATGCCGCAAGTGCCCTAGACAGCTCAAATTGGACAAAAGCCAATGTAGGATATGAAAAATTCAAGATTCCTCCAAAATATGAAAATCCATACTCAAGCGATTTCAACATGTATGAATTCGACGAAGACATTGACGTTTTTACCATCAGATATGTCAATCCAAGAATAATGGATCTGTACGGATACTTTCTGGAGCACAACAGCTATGTAAAAAAGGTCAACGTTGAAGGCCACGACGCAATTCACTTCAGAAGCTATGACCGCCATGATAATGCAAACAATTCCAAGCTCTGGTTTTCTGCAGGAGACGAATTCTACTACATTGCCTGGAGAGGAAATGAAATAACACCCGAAATCAAAGAGGTTGTAAAAAGCGCGAATCCGTCAAGCTACAATAAGAGCGAATTTTATAACCTATTAAACAGTGAATATGACACCTACAAGGTTGTGGATGCAATTCAATCTCAAAGATATGATGTTCCTCAAAGGGATAGTGGACATCACTCATTCGTTTCATTCGGAAGCAGCGGAGTCAACTTTGGAATCATGACATGAAAGAGTTCATAATTTCCAGTCTATTTCCTCCAAATTATTTTCCTTTAAAAATTCGTTTGTCAGTTTAAAATGATTTGAACCAAAAAAGCCACGTCTTGCCGAAAATGGAGAAGGGTGAGATGTTACTAAAACCAGATGGTTGGAATTTGTAATCAATTCCTTTTTCTTTTCCGCCTGTTTTCCCCAAAGCAGGAATACAATAGGCTGGGTTTGACTGTTAAGCAATTTTATAACATTGTCTGTAAATGTTTGCCATCCGCATTTGCTGTGGGAATTGGCTTTGCCTTCCTCCACCGTCAATACCGTATTGAGCAGAAACACACCCTGTTTTGCCCACAATTCCAAACATCCTGACTCGGGAATTGGATATCCATATTCCGAATTGATTTCCTTGAAAATATTTTTCAGAGACCTTGGAATCGGCCTGCCTTCCGGTGTGGAAAATGCAAGCCCATGGGCCTGTCCCTTTTCATGGTAAGGGTCCTGACCCAAAATAACCACCTTGACCTTATTCAATGGAGTCAATTTGAATGCATTGAATATTTCATCAAATGGCGGAAATATTGTCTTGGTTTCATATTCCTTTTTTACAAAATCCTCAATATTTGAAAAATAATCCTTTTCAAATTCATCCTTCAGTGCTGAATCCCAATCGTTTCCTATCATAAAAATCAATCTGCTCATTATAATTTTTTGGCATACCAAAAAATTTATATACTATTCCATGCAACTTAATAATAGTAATAAAAATTTAGGTTTACCTAAACTTTAATTTTTCATTACTAACTCCGATTGTTATTAACTCAGTTAATCTGAATTAATAAAGCATATAACTACTCTCACGAAATTAAATATGAACATTCATATTTAATTTCACACCCAAACAACTATTTTTCACGAACTATTTTACCGGACATATGTTCAATTGTAATTTCAAATACCTCTGTTCTATCCAGCATTCTATTGATTTCGCTTACAGTTTCCTCATGGGTTGGGAAAAATTTATCCCCAAGATAAGTCAATTTATCAATTTTTTCATCCAGATTAGTTAAAATCCTGATTTTTCCAAAGACAATGACACTTTTGAATGTATACCACCAGACACCATCATTTCTGAAGCCCTTATCCATAACGCAGTAGGATACCTTGTCATATCTTTTGACTGCATCATTTTTATGGCCTTCCATGGCTCCATGAAAATAGATTTTTCCGTCAACATATGCATGACTCATTGGAAGTGCATAGGGATAGTCATTATCCCCCAAAAGAGCCAGAACCCCTCTAGGTTCATTGGTAAGTATTTCCATACATTCCTCTTTCGATAACTCCTGCTTGTGCCTTCTCATTTTACGAAACATACTATTCACTTTTTCCCCATCACCAGAAATAGCTGAATTAAGTAATTTCTTTCAATCTTTTCATCAAATCATCTTTACCTGACCCTTCAACATTTAGAACCGCTTTCTTTAGAATATCGATTTCACCGCCAGTGTTTGCCTGTTTTTTGTAGATGTCCGCTATTCCAACATAAGCATCGACATTTTCAGGCATGATTACCAGAACTTTTTTAAACAAATCAACAGCCTTGTCGTCAGGCAAAGATTTAGCTTCGCCCAATAACTCTGCAACATCTTTCATCTGACTTTCCAGGTTCCGATTGGACTTTTTAGACTCATTTGAATTCAACTTATCCAATCTGTTGAAAATCTCATCAGCATCATCACTGCTGAATTTTGAACCTACCTTGCGAGTTTTTTCTTCCATGATTTAACTATGTCGGCTTATCTAATAATATTTTTCTCAAATTGTCCGGCTGATTAAAAAAATATTTTTAAAAATAGATCAATAATGTTATTTTGATAACAATTTCATTAATAAATAAATATTACATCATAATGGAATTAAATTAAATCATGATAGTACATCATCATTTAAAAAGATAATTATATATTGAACAAATTGCAAAATAATAAATGGTGATTACATGAACAAGAAAATTACACTATTACTTTTGAGTATTTTCATTGTTGCAGTAGCTGTTGGAGCTGCAGTGGCTGCTGAAGCAAAGACAAATACCGAAATAAAAATGTTAAGTGAAAAAACTCTAAAAAATGGAGATGCCATTGAATTCCAGCTTAAAGATGCACAAGGAAAAGCAATTGCATCTCAAAAAGTAAACATTAGCTTTGAAGCAAACGGTAAACTCGAAAACTACTCAGTCATTACTGACAAAGACGGTAAATTTTATTTGGTTTTAAAAAATGAAGAATTAGGAGATCACAAAGTAATTGCTAACTATCCTGGAAACGACAAATATAATCCTTCAAAATTGGAAGAAACCATTAAAATCGTAAACGGTGAATCCGACGCCCAAAAAACCGATGCTAACTCTACAGCAAACACAGTCAGATACGACAACACCACTACCAACAACACCACTGGTGGAGATAATCAAATTCTTTATTATGACGCACAATACAACTTCTACTACAACCAATGGGGAATTATTGTAGGCGGACAAAATGATGGTGCTGATGCTGAAGAAATAGCTACCTTCTACAAACAACAAGAAGAAAAAGGAAGTACTAATCTAGAATAGATTATTTTTTTAGAGCATTTTAAATGCTCATTTTCTATTTTTTTTAAAAATTTTTTCAAAAAACTTTATATTTCTCATTTTTCTAATTAATTATAGGACTGATTTAAATGCCAGACGAATTAAGATTAGAAACCAAATGCTATGATGCCAATGAATATGGCTATCTCTATGGATTGAACCAAAGAATACCTGACGATGAATTTGAAAAGGTAAAGCCATATATGAGAGACTTTAGAAGAAAGGATTTTGTAGACGGAATAATTAAAGTTACCGGAAGGCCTGAAGGATACAGATGTCTTGAAAAAGATGTCAGCAAAGTTGAAGAAATACTTGGAATCGAAAACACCCTTGCAAAAAGGCAGGAAAAAATTAAAAAAGCATTTGCAGACCCGATTGCTAAAACAAATCTAAAAGACAATGCATACAACTGGCTGAATACCCTATTCAAAAAAACAGGAACACATCCAAAACAAAACCTCTCAAGGCTTGCGCTCCATTCAACAAAAATCTATGATGTTGAAGACAGCTTCAAAAACGGTTCAAAAAACGGTGAGGGAGTATTATTCATTTACACACCTCATGGCATGTGGTATATTATCAATAACTGTGGTGAAAATAGTGATACTTCACTGAATAACGTGGAATCAAGTTCAGGCGGAGCTATCGGATACAGATTAATGTATGACGATACAGTCGATACATTAATTAGAATATATACTGAAGAAAATGAGTATACAGGTGAAAGATTATACTGATCACCTATTCAAATTCCTTTTCAAGCAATATAGTTACCGGACCATCATTCAACAAATCGACTTTCATATATGCACCGAAAACACCAGTTTCAACATCTATATATTGCCCGCATTGATCTGTAAAATAGTCAAACAATTCAGTTGCCTTATCTGGACTTAATGCCTTGTGAAATGAAGGCCTGTTCTTTTTGGTTGATGCATACAATGTAAATTGGGGAACCAACAATAACCTATAGCCCATATCAATGACAGATTTATTCATTCTTCCATTTTCATCCTGGAAAATTCTCAACTTAACCAATTTTTTAGCCAAGTAATCCGCTTCCTTGGAAGTATCGTTTTGACCGAATCCCACTAAAACCATCAGACCATTATCAATTTTGCCTGTGATTTCTCCATCAACTTCAACACTGGCTCTTGTAACTCTTTGAACGATTAACTTCATTAAATCCACCCATTAAAGTATTGCTACAAATGCAAATATTATAAAAATAAAAATAATGCAAACACAACATGCTCCAATTTTGGAATCCTCTCTTGCCTTAGCTATTGAACTGGTTGAACTGGAACTTGCCACTTTTGGAGTTTCTCCCATTTCATATACGTCAACCAGCTTTATGGCCACCATGATTGACCTAACCAAAGCTATGAATGCTGCTAAAAGCAATATCCATACATAATACACTAGCATTACATGGGAAGGATAAATCGAGGATGACAATAAATAAAAAAACCATGGCACTTCATAGGTAATGCCCTCCAAAATCCATTTTTTGTTGTCGAACTTCATTCCGATATATATGAAACCGACACCGGGAAATATGAATGTGAATGGAAACAGTACCCACCATGATTTTTTAATCTTATCTGTTGTGTTCATATTATCTATTCAATCATGTTGTTTTTTGTTTCTAGTTTTTCAACAACTTTCTGACCGTCACGAGCCATATCATTAAACATTACAATTGTATCCTTCATTTTAGGAAGTGCTTGTTCCTTATAGTTGCTTACATCTTCAATGGCTGCAAGAGCTTCTGCAAATGATGCCTTTAAAATTTCCGGTGAAATCATGGTTTCGGCACTGTGCTTTTGGATTTCGCTTCCTTGCTGCCTTAACATATGTGAAGTTGTTTCAATGATACTTTCTGTTGTTTCATTTAAAATCTGGATTTTATCCATTACAATCTTTTGGTCATATAATGCACGGGCAACCATTACACCTGTTCTGAGTGCAGATACAGTGACATTCTTGGCCCTGTTTACTCCACGAATCAACTCCAAATTGTTTCTTCTTATAACATTTAGGGAAACTATTCCCTGTTGATTGACAACAATTAGCTGTTGCATATCCATAACCCTTTGCCTGAGAGGGAATAAGATTTCCTCTTTTACAAATTTAATTTTTTCAGGGTCAACTCCCTGCATTTCCGCCTGCTGGATTTGCTGTTCTATGGAATCATCCATCTGTTTACCCAGTTCAACATCCGCCAGAAGCTTATTTGTAATTTCCCTTAAGTTATTCTCTTCATTTAAAATTGTTACATTGTCATTCTGCAATACCCTGCCACTGTTGTCTAGGGATTCTATGATATTTGAAATTGCTGTTTCAGCCTTTTCATATTTTGCAAAGTATTTGCGAACAGGATTCATCAAATTTCCGAAAACACCTTTTTTGGTAAAATCTACCTTGCTTGGGTCCAGATCCCTCATTTGCCTGTCCAGTTCTGACAATTTCTCCCCAATGTTTTCAGCATCCTGACCTCCTTTGTTGATATCAACAAATCTTGTTGCTAAAAGTTCATTCTTTTGGGAGGATTTGGACATGTCATCCATACCGAAGTTTTCCAACGGTCTTAAAATACTATCCCTTTCGGAAGGATTGTTGAAATCCGCTTCGAAAATAGCTACAGCATTTTCGCTGGCCTTATCCTTAAGATTGGAATTTTCCAATTTTACTTCTTCCTCTTTTAATGTATCTTCTACATCCTTTTTTATTTCATCAACATCAAGTGAAAATTCAGCCATTATATCACCTTATTTAGTTTGATTGCTTTCTATCTATTAAAAATTAAATTTATTTTTATCAACTTTTGAATTGCATTCCTTGATTACTTGGTCATCTTTCAATATTTCAACTTTCACGGAATCAATATCCATACGTTTATAAGACGTATGATAACCTATAGACAATGCATACTTCGAATCATAATACACACTTTCCAAACTATCAATTTCATGACCAATATCTGTATTATTCTTATCCAGATAGGTTACCTTTACGAGATATCCCTCCTTATTGGACGGAACTTTCTGGAATAACACCTCTACCCAGAAAAAGTAGTTCCTGTTCTCCTTGCTGTAGTATCCATTGACATCACTTATGGTCAGTGCAAATTCATTAGATTCCTTACTTATGCCATTATCAACAGTCTGATTGTTGCCATTTCCACCCGTTGAAAATATCAGAATGCCTCCAACAATAAGTACTATAAAAATCAATACTAAAAATATTTTTCCATTTGAAAATATGCTTGACTTGGATTCTCCATTGTCTTCATCGTATATGTGGCATCCGCAAGAAAGGCAGAACTTGGATTCATCAGGTATTTCAGTTCCGCATTTTGGACATTTTTTGGTCATTTTAATCCCTTATTTATATTCTTTAACTGAATCTATTAAATCTTCCATATCATCAACTAGATTTTTCACATTATCATGAGATTCTTCATCGGAATTTATGTTAATGACAAGTTCATTTGTCAAATCTTCTATTTGGTCAATGATTGATTTTAATATACTGATTTTATTTTCAAGTTCAGCATCAACCCTGGGAGTATCTTCAACTGCAAATTTGGTTATATTTATTGCGCTGTCGGCTTCATGATAAAACAAATCATGTGACTTGTCAATGGTTGTCATGAACCTATCATAAGTCATTTGAGGTGGTTCAAAACGTTTTTCGATCAATTTCCTTACGGCAATCTCCTTTGAATCAAATACTGCCCTTAAATCTTCAATTTCATCAGCATATTTCTTAAGAGATTCCAGACCATCACCGGATTTTGCTTCATTACCTGAAGCAATGCTGAATCTTGATTTGTTATTCTGCTTTTGTTTGGATTTAACGTAATATTTCTTTAAATTGAAAATATAATACAGATAAACTAAGGGAAGTATGGCCATAATCAATATAAAAAACATCCCAAATCTGTTTCCTCCATAGATTACAGGAATTGAAATGCAAATCAGTATTGTGTAGTACAATGCAAAAATCCATGGAATTGAATCGTTGATTAAAAGCACATCGGAATTGTCTCCAACACCCCTTTTTAATCTGATTTTGGAAGCTTCCTTTGATTTTGGAGCATATTCAAGAATTTCATCTTCACTTAAAATATCCGGGTCAGGCTCTATAATATATTTCAAATCTGAAAATGTCTCAACAGACTGGATTTCATTTCCATTGCTGTCATAGACCTTATAATCCCTATATTTTAAAGGAGATTTCAATCTATTAATTTCTAACATTTTGGAATTGTCACTAACCATTTCATATTCTCCAATGAATAGCTATAAAAATATATAATCGTCAACTCTTTTAAATATTTGTATTTAAATTGTTAATATTCAAAAATGAAAAAAAATAACAAAAGAAAATTATTTGGCAAACTCACCTAAATAATTCATTTCCTCTCCCCTTTTTGCACGGTCATGGTATTCAGCAGTTGCAGAGAATAATGCATCACCTGATGAGTTGAGCGCTGTTTCACATGAGTCCTGAATTACCCCTATTATAAATCCAACAGCTACAGCCTGCATTGAAATGTCTGAGGAGATTCCGAATAATGAACACGCCATTGGAATTAAAAGCAATGACCCTCCGGCAACTCCAGAAGACCCGCAGGCAGCCAATGTTGAAATAATGCATAACACAATAGTCAATGGAAGTGAAACACTGATTCCCAATGTATGGCATACTGCCAATGTCATGACAGTAATAGTAATTGCCGCACCTTCCATGTTGATTGCAGAACCTAATGGAATTGAAATTGAATAGAAATCACGGTCAAGGCCCAGCCTTTCACAAAGCTGCATATTGACAGGAATATTGGCTGCAGAACTTCTTGAGAAAAATGCAGTGATGCCGCTTTCCCTTAAACACTTGAATACCAGAGGATAAGGATTTCTTTTTAAGGTTAACCCCGCCAGTATTGGGTCTGTTACAAAAGCAACTACGGCAATGCATCCCACCAGCAGCAATATGAGTTGACCGTATTGCGTGAATATTCCCAATCCACTTTCGGAAACTGATTTGAATACCAAACCCATGATACCTATCGGAGCAAATTGGATAATTCCGCGAACAATAATAGTGATCGAATCCGCCAAATCAGATAAAACGTCTTTTGTAGTATCATTTGCAACCATCTTAAGTGCAATTCCCAATACAATAGCCCAGAACAATATTCCAAGATATTCGCCCTCAACCAATGCTTTCAACGGATTTGAAAATATTTTTAAAAGCATGTTACTAACAATTTCCTCAAATCCGCTCGGTGGAGTAATATTGCTGATTGAAGAAAGATGTATACTTACAGGGAACAGGTAACTTCCAGCAACAGCAACCATTGCGGCCAAAAGCGTACTGAACATATACAGGAATATGACAGTTTTGAATCTGCTTCCTATTCCACTGCCTGCCTTAGAAATAGCTGAACTAACCAATACAAAAACTAAAATCGGTGCTATAGCCTTAAGAGCAGTTACAAACAATTCACCAGGAAGACCTATAATGCTAACTCCCGGAACTGTAACGCCCAATATCGCACCTATAATCAAACCGATGACGATTTTCAAAATCAAACTGGATTTTGTCCATTTTTTTATAATGTTTCTCACAGTATCTCCTTTAATCGTCACCAAGAGCTTTCAAAACTTCATCTGTAGTTTGCTTAACAATACGGGATGCTTCATAGAATTTATTCTTTTCATAATCACTCATATGAATAGGTACAATCATGGCAATACCCTTTTTGGACAGAACAACGGGGACCCCTAATGAAACATCCTTAACTCCTTCAATTTCACCATCAAGATATGTACTTACTGTCAAAATTTTATGGCTGTCAGTGATTATTGTGGAAATTAAATTTGAAATCGCATATGACGGACCGTATTCCGTTGCACCCTTTTTGCTGATAATCGTATTTCCAGCGTTTCTAAGTCGATTAATCAGTCTTTTTACATCCATATCTACAGACTGTATGAAATACTTTAAAGGAATACCACCAATGGTTGTTGAACTTAAAAGAGGAACCATATGGTCACCATGTTCTCCAATAACCCTTGTATGTACCTCGGAACTGTTAATATTGATAAATCTTGAGAAATATGTTTTCAAACGTAAAGAATCCAAGTGGTTTCCAATTCCTATAACCCTGTTTTTATCAAATCCTGAATACTTTAAAGCGACGGTAGTCATGACGTCTACGGGATTTGTTGCAATTAAAATAATTGAATCAGGCGCATGGTATGCAATTTGTCTTGCATATGTCTTTACAATCTTAGCATTTGGAATTGCCAAATCACGTCTGTTCATTCCTTCTTTTCTTGGAGTTCCTGCAGTAATCAATACGATTGATGAACCTTCAATATCATTAAAGTCACATGTTGGAGTTAGTCTGCAATCAAAATCCTCCGCTGCAAGGGCGTCATACATGTCAAATGTTTCACCCTTTGCCTTATCCACACTTTGAGGTCGTGCAAACATGACAATTTCATCAACTGTATCGGCTCTTGCCAAGGTAAATGCAACATTTTTACCTATCACCCCAGTTGATCCTAAAATACTTACCTTTACCATACAACTATATTACTTTGATGAATTATATAAAAATTTTGAAAATTTTCACCAAATCACCATAAACAAAATATTTAAAATGGAAAATTAAACAAAAAAGAATAAACTTATATGATTTTTTAAATAATTTTAAAATTGTTTAATGAAAAATATTTTGTCTGAATTAATTTACAATTTCAGCAGTATTTTTGGCAAACCAGTTTGGACCCATGCTCGAATAATAAAAGCCAATCTTATTTTTGGTTGATTCGCCCAGCTTGTAATTCAGCCTAACTATAAGCCCATCGTCATAGTTCTTGTAATATCTGGTTTTCATATAACTGACCGTCAACCATTTGGATTCAATGTCATCATAGCTACCATATGAATTGCTTACAAGAACCTTTTTACCGTCCTTACTGATATCAAGAATGGCAACATAATGATTTCTGGCATGGAATACCAAAGCGCAACCACCTTTTTTAAGTTCATTTAATGCGAAAGAAAAAGAATTCCTGTAGTAATAGGTGCATTTGAAATTGTTCTTTTCCAAAGCCTTAACCATTCCGGAACAGGCTGTTCCATAGGCTTTTGATGAGCCAGAATGTTTTGCAATATACTTTTCACACAGATAATTCTTTAAAACCTGACTGCACATGCTGCATGATGTAGGTCCGCAGGTATATGATGTATCCTGCCAGTCACGGATTTCGGGATATGAATAGGATTTTCCTTTTAGAGATACTGTAATTGAGCCCGGCCAGTAGTTGTGTTTGTTTGCATCGACAAGCTTTTGATTAATGGCCTTTTCAATAACATTCCACTTTTCCCTTTTTATTATGTGATTGAGATTAGGATGACCAGTAGTTTTGAAAAATGTATACTTGGTTAATTTATTGTTTAAAAACAAACAGTAGCTGTCCCTTTTTAAAACCTCCCTATATTGTGGCTTAGAAAGTGTATATGTTCTACTGCCATCACCTAAAACATAATTTCCAGGCATAACATCAATATCGGGAATTCCATTTTTCAAGGGAATAGCTTCATTCAAGGGATCCTTGACGCTGCCCTTATAACATTTGACCATCTTTGCAGTATAGTATTTGCCGAATCTGGCTACAATTTTGTAGGTTTTTCCACTCATTTTCGGCTTAATAACAACAATTCCCTCGGAGTTTGTTTTTTTGGAAAATTTTTTATTGCCAATAGTGATTTTAATTGTCTTTTTCCAGTATTGTGATTTTGAAAAATCATTCAGATAAACTCTTAAAAATCCTCCGGTCAACAATTTTGAGTTGCCAATTTTAAGTGAGGTATACCTGTTGACATAGAAAGTAACCCTTTTGGATGAAGCCTTGTAATAATCATCTCTCGCAAAGGTGTAGGATATTGAAAGTTTTGATGATGAAGATTTAATTTTTACAGAAATCAATCCATTTTTATTGGTTTTTTTGGTGTGAGTTTTTCCATTTAACCTAAATGTTACCTTTTTATTTGAAATTCCCTTACCCTGTGCGTCCTTAAGACAAACATGATAATAATGATTATTTAAAACAAAATTGGAATAATGGAATATACTTGTGGCTATCTTTGATACATTAATATCGAATGATTTGGAAACCGCTGTATAATTTTCATCTTCAAACGATGAAATTGTTAATTTATACTTTCCCTGGCCAAGATTTATGTTGAGTTTGGCAATCCCCCTTGAATTTGTCACCAAATTAACTTTTTTATTGTTAACTGTAGCGGTTAACTTCTTCAATGCCAGACCTGTTTTATTCTCATCTGTAAAAGTGATTGAAATCGTATCTTTACTTTTAACGCTTTTCGAATCGATTGAAATCACAGGCTGAGTCTTTTCAATTTCGGATGAATTTTCACCTTCCGACAGATTATCGATATCAGTTTCACTAGCTTTCAGCCCATCTATTTTAAAATCAGTATCATTTAAAGCTATTTCAGTTGAATTGTTATCGACTGCAAAAGCAATATCTACAAATATCAAAAAGATTGCTAAAATAAAAAATAATTTTACGCTTTTCCTCATGGTATACATTACTACAATTTAATTTTTTTATATTAATAAAAGTTATTGAAAAAAATGATTGAAGGTTTAAAAATTTGACTTCATTTTTGGAAACAATTCAAAAACATTAAGTAACATGAAATCATAATTATTGACAACAAATAATGGAGAGATCATTATGGAATTCATTGTTGTTTTAGCTAAAGTATATCCGAAAAACGGTTGTCGAGATAGCATTATTGAAATCTCACAAGAATTAATTGAAAATACTCTTGAAGAAGATGGAAATATTGACTACCAATTATTGAAATCAATAAATGATGATACATTAACATTTGTTGAAAAATGGGAAACTTTAGATGCACTGAAAAAACATATGGCATCACCTCATTTCCAATCCTTTGGAGATGAGACCCATGATTTTGTTGAAAATATGGATATTCAAGTTATAGGTGCTGATGAACTCAACCTATAATTCTCTTATTTTTTTAATCAATTCCTCTCTTAAGCATATTAATTTTATTTTGAAAATTATTTCTTTTTGAATGCATTCATTGCTGCTTTTGTTAAAAGTTCTTTTTCAATCAAATCATCAACTTCCTTTTTGCTAAACCATCTGTAATCATCATGCTCTTCGCTTATGGTGACATCATCACTATCAGAGGTTACTTTCATGATAAGCTGAATGGATTTGACCTGTTCATTTGTCTTGCAGGCAGTGTAGTTATTCTGAATGGCATTATACAATGATTCTATAATGATTTCAAGACCTGTCTCTTCAAGATATTCACGTCTTAGGGCATCATCAAAAAATTCACCTTTTTTAACCTTGCCTCCGGGAATTTCCCATTTATCTGCATCATGACTAGATTTTGACCTGACCTTCAAAAGCAGAATCCTATCGTTTACTTCACATATTCCCCTTACTGTTAATCCCCACAAATCTTTCATATCAAACAATCCCATTTAATTTACAGTAATGCAATCGTTTGGGCAAATTGCCACACAAACCTTACATCGTTTACATCCAAATGAGTTATTAACGTTGGATGTCTCCTCATCCAATATCAAAACATTGTTTGGACAGGCGATAATGCATTTTTCACATCCGTCGCAATCATCCACATTAATGTCAATATGGGAATCCTCATCTGTTGTTTTCTCTTGCTTTTTATCCTTTTTAAAAAATGACCTTAACCCCAATTTTTCACCTAGATAATAGTATGTGAAAAATGATATAAAAAATATGATGAAAAAAAGGACAACATTAACGACTGCCATTTGTTAAATTAAACTTGCTTTTTAACATAGCTTGATATATATTCGGAGTTTGAAATTAAAATTATATTCATCACCTCCACCGTTAATGTCAGGAAGCCTTCATTAAAATTATGTAAATGAACTTACTTTTAATTTAATCATTGCTGAAATAAGAATTATGCATGCAATAGAAAATGCTAAAATTATCCGGAATTATTTCAGAGAATCTTCAAAAAAATCAATTGAAATGATTAAATTCACAGAAATTATCTTTTTTCATCAAAGATCATATAATTTACAAATCAAACTTAACATTATCAATTCAAAAGGTGACAAAAAATGTCAAAAATGTCCAACATTATGGAAAAAAACACTAAAACACCAAAACTTCAAAGAACACACCTGCGACAAAGATAAAGCGGATGAATATATGGAACAGCGTTCATATGAAGAAGATGAACAATATGAAATCCCAAAATTGAAATATCACACCAAAGTCAAAAGCAAGGAAATGTTCGGATGCCAAATGATAATTTTCAACGAAAGCCTAAATACAGACAAGATAATTTTGTATCTTCATGGAGGGGCTTATGTCAGCGAAATTAATAAGATGCACATAACATTTTGTGACAAGATTGCCAAAAAGACCAATTCAACAGTATTTGCTCCGATATATCCTCTTGCACCAAATCACACATATGACGAGACATATAAAATTGTTGAAAACCTTTACAATTTGATATTGAAATTCAACCAACCTGTTACAATCATTGGAGATTCAGCCGGAGAAGGATTATCTGCCTCATTTTGTGAATATTTAACAGCCAATGAAATAACACAGCCAAAACATTTGATTTTGATATCGCCATGGGTTGATGTGTCCATGTCTGGAGATTATGAGGATTACATCGACCTTGATCCAATGCTTGGAGTTGATGGTTTGCGTGAAATGGGAGAAAATTGGGCAGGAAATTTGGATACAAAGGATTACAAAGTAAGCCCACTATTCTGAGATATTAAAAAACTTCCACAGACCACAATATTCGTAGGAACACGAAATATTCTATCCAGATATCCTTAAATTTTACAATAAGCTAAAGGATAATGGTATTGATGTTGAGCTGAATATAGGTAAAGAAATGTCCCATGTCTATCCTCTTTACCCGTTGGTTCCCGAATCAAAAGAAGCATTTAATCGTATTGTTGAAATAATATCAGATTAAAAAAAAATAGTTAAAATAAATAAGGAAAAATGATTGAAATTAAATTTCAACATTTCCTTTTAAAACATTTATTTTTGTGCTTTAATGTTTAAAGTTGCCTTTTCAATGTCAATTTTTTCATCTAAAAGAGTTGATACTTCATCCATTTCATCTTTTAATCCTTCAAGGTCTTCTTCGATGGTTATAAGATCGGATATATTTTCAACATCTTTTTCAAGATTTTTTATTAGCTCATTTTTAGCTTTTTGCATTTTTAATTCAGTGTTCAATAAGATTTCCGCAAACTTATTTTCCGCCTTGAATAAAATAAGTTCAATAGGTTTTTCGTCTGCTTCAATTTCTGAATCAATAGCATCCAATAATTTGACAATATCCTTTTGGGCGTCATCATCAGCCTTATAGATTTTTTTAATTGCTTTATCGATATGAGCAGTTATTTTTTTGTCTGTATATTTTGCTTTTAATTCAAGTTTTCTTTCTTCATGACTAATTTTAGATTTTGCTTTTCTTTCTTCATGTTTTGCTTTTCTTTCATCGATTTTAACTGAAAGTTTTTCTTTTTGTTCATCGAAACTCATATTTTCACCAATATATCTAATTTGAACTTACTATTTTATAAATATTATTAAAATTCTCCAATAAAATATTTCTATTTTTAAATTATATGTACCATTAATTTTGACATCCCATTTTCTTAAAATAAAAATCATTCACCATAAATGGATTGCCTAATATTTCCGACAAGTTCCATTTCATCGTCTGTTAATTCAATGTTTTCCAAGCTATCCCTTGAGGAACGTTTCATGCAAATTAAAAATCTTAGAATCAACATCAATAAAAAGGACAATACGCTTAATAACGGAGATACGAATGCCAATACCAGAGATATTAATGAACTGATGACCGGCAACAACAACAGATATAATAATGTCAATGTAACTCCCCTTACATATAATTTTAAATTGTTTAATTCGACTCCATCCTCATAAGAATCACGAATGGAAGTTTTTATTTCTTCCTTATTTTCAAAATAACCTTTAAAGTTATGTCTAATCAACAATATGAATATTAATATGTATAATAAGCTTATTGCCAGTATCAATAACGAAAAGAATATGTTTACATCAATATAATTGTAGAATTTGAAAAGAAATCCTGTTGCAAATGGTATTAGGCAGACAGATGCCATTGCAAGCATGTTCAATGTCAATATTGGATTGTTCATTTTTTTAAAGTTGAAAAGAATAACCGTGTTTTCCCAGAAATTATATACAATATAAAAGCTTATGAAGTATATTAGAATAGACGGTGCAAGATATGTTATAAAATATTCGTTTAAGGCAACACCTGAAGATATATCTGAGATTGTCGGAACTGCAATTTCCAAAACAAGAATTGTCATTGCAATTGCAAAAACACCATCGGTAATTGCAACATGCCTATCACTTAAATTATTGAAAAATTGATTTTTTGCCATCAATATTAAATAATGTCGTTTGTTTTATTTAAGTTTAATCATGTTAAAAATAGGGTTTTCACAATAATACTTAAATATTTAGCAAAATAATAACCGAACATTTAATTGTTCATCAAAAATACAAAGAAAAAAAAGAGTGAGGAAAATTTTTCCCCATGTTTCTAAATCTATTTCAAAACAAATTTCCTGATGCCTATTATACTTAAGATAATAGCTATAATATAACCTATTATGGAAATTACAGGCATGTCAAACATCCTTGGTCCAAATGAAACAACAGAAGAACCTATAATAAGCGCTGAAACCAATGCAATTATTGAAACTTTGTCGGTAATGTCAACCTCAAATCTGAACTGCAATTCCTCATTATCAATCTTGTGGATTGTCCTTGTGAGAAGTTTTGGCAGTGACTGAAGCATATGCTGATATAAAAGTATGTTACTTTTTTTGCTTTTAAAGGACTGTATAGGATTAAACCTCTGTCTTGCAATATGTTTTGCAACCGGTTTTAATGATGCGAAAACATCAATTTCAGGGTCGAGATTTTTTGCGATAGCTTCAATCATTGACAGACCTCTTGCCATTGTGACAACTTCATTTGGAAGGATAACACCATATTCCTGCATAAGGCTTAAAAGCGCCTCTAAAACTCCATCAAAACGATTAAGTTTAACACCAAAATACCTTCCGAACAAATCATTCAGATCCCTTCTTAAGTTGGTTGTATCAATGTCATAGTCCAATATGTCCATATACATTAACTGGTTAATCAGTCCGTCAACGTCCTGGTCTACGAACAATAGTACTACCTCTGAAAGGTCACGCTTGAATTTTTCATCAAAGAATCCCATCATACCCAAATCAAGATAGCACACAACATTATTTTCCAAAATCAGGATGTTACCTGGATGCGGATCTCCATGGAAAAATCCGTCGATGAACAGCTGCTGGAGATAGGAATCAAGGACATTCTTTGCTAAAAACTTTTTGTCAAATTCACCGCTTGTGCTTGAATATACATCGTTTAGCTTTGTACCGTCAATAAATTCCATTGTTAAAACTTTTGAGGTGCAGTACTCTTCATAGGTAGCTGGAATATGAATGTTTGGATCATCATCAAAATTCAATTCGATACGTTGCATATTCATGAATTCATTGTTGTAGTCAATTTCCTGATGGATAGTGCGGTCGAACTCCTCCATAATTCCCGGAAGGTTCAGTTTTCTAAGATTGGAATTAAATTTGTCGGCACGGTTGGCAACATATTTCATAATCCTCAAATCAAGATCAATTTTATCAGTGATTCCCTCTTTTTGGATTTTAACTGCAACTCTCTCACCAGTAATTAATCTAGCTTCATGAACCTGACCTATGGAAGCGGTAGCCAAATGCTGCTGTGAAAAGTCTTCGAAAAGATCATCAATATTGGCGTTAAGCTCCCTTTCGATTATTCCTTTGACCTGTTCATATGATATTGCCGGATTGTCATCCTGCAGGTTAGCCAACTCATTGGCTATCCTATCTCCGACAACATCAGGCCTTGTACTTAACAGCTGACCCAACTTGATGAATGTAGTTCCCAAATCCTGAAGCATTAGCCTTAACTTTACAGGGATTTCATCATCCAATAATAGTTCATGTGATTCATCATCATCTTTATGACGAATTTTGTTTTTTGCGGTTTGGCCTAAAATTTTGTCGAAGCCATATTTTTTCATGGCTGCCCGGATTTCACCCAAACGTTGTTTTGTTTCCTTATCCATAATTATCACATTATTAATTAATTTTCAGTAATACTTGATGCTAAAAAGGTTATACCATATAAAATCAGACATATTCCAACGATTATTGCAGTATATAATGGTTGTGCGATTGAAAAAGAAGCTAAGAAAACAGCAATTATACCCAATATTAAAATTAATACTGAAGCAAGTCTTGACAATGATTCTATTCCTTTAAACATACCCACTATACCTATAAACATCAGAACAAATGCAATTAAATAAAACTGGAATCCTATAATAAAGGACAATGCATCAATTTCATAAATAAATAAGACACCTAACAATATTGCACAAATTCCAAGAAGTATATTAACTGCTGAAAAATGAGTCATCACGCTGAATATAGAAAATCCATCAATGATAGAAGCAATTCCAAATGCAATTAAACATACTCCTGCAATAAGAGATACTGCATCTGCACTATAAACTGGATAAACCATAAAAAGCAAACCCAGTATTATAAATAAAATTCCAAGTATTTTTCTATAGTCCATATATTTCACCTTATGATATTAAATATATGACATCACCTATTATATATTTTAAGTAAAATTAGCAAAATGAATTAATAATCGATGAAAAAAATTAAATGATAAAAATAAAAAAAAGGCAGTAAATGCACAGGCATTTACTTATATACTTTTGCAGTTTTTTTAGCAATAAAACGACCGTAGCTGGCTTGATATTTGATTTTTTTGCCAACTTTAAGTTTGTTCAATACGCTTTTTGTAATTTTAACTTTTGCAATACCTTTTGAATTGGTTTTTGCTTTTAAAGTTTTGCCATTGAACTTGAAGGTTACTATTTTAGCCTTAAGTGCTGAAGAACCTTTCTTAAGTGTAGCCTGCAATGTTAGTTTTTTTGCTGATTTTTTAACTTTTACTGTTTTCAGGACGATTTTTGTGTTTTTGAAAACGCAGCTTTTTAAAGTTCCGCCATAGATATCCTTACCTTTTGGTGCTCTATTGTCACTAAATGTACATTTAACCGCTTTAGCACAGTGCACTTTATCGGAATTGGAGGTTCTGAAACCGTATATTGCTCCACCTCTTTCACCAGCCACATTATTTGCAAAGGTTGAGCCTTCAATCTTATTAGTATAATATTTAAGGCTGGAAACCCATTTGCCGTTTTCATAATGACCTGATTGTTCATGGCATTTGAAATAGACCGCTCCACCATACATGGATACCTTATTTTTATTAAAATTTGAATTTTTAATAAAGAGATCTTTGCATCCAAATACAGCAGCACCCTTTTCTCCAGCCCTGTTTGAAGTGAATGTACAGGAATTAATGGATATGTGAGAGTATGCATAAACCGCTCCCCCACCACGACCATTAGCTATATTATTAGTGAATTTACAGTTAGATATTGTATCTTTACCGTGTTCAAGAAGAGCCTGCATTCCAATAGTGAAAAGAAGGTTCACATCTTCAGTAACATTTTTGCCTCCGAAATAGTTTCTATAGAAATCTGCACTTTTCTTAAATGTTAATGAGAAAACCGCCCCGGCATCTCCTCCCGCTGAATTCTTATTGAATACTGAATTTTTTAAAGTTAAAGCTCCTAAAGAATTTACAGCACCACCGGCAGTACCCGCATTATTATTTGTAAAAGAACACTTGTTAATTGTCAAATCTGCAAAGTTCAATATTGCTCCTCCATAAATGTTGGCATTACCGTTTTTAAATTTGATGTTGTTCAATGTAACCTTATACTGCTTTGATAAGTCCCCATAGTTAATAATGAAGATTCTGGATTTGCCCATACCATCAATAGTATGGCCATTACCATTAATTGTTATATCCTTACTGATTAAAATTCCAGCAGTGAGGTTAAATTCGTTATTATATTTGTAATCTTGTGTCAAATTGATTGTACTTCCGCTTTCAGCAAGAAGAAGCTTTATCTGTAATGCTTTGAAAGTACCGTCATCATCATAAGTGATTAAATCTTTGATGTCTCCCACAGGCTGATTTTCATCATTGCTTACTGCTTTTAAATCGTCAGAGCTTTCACCAACCAAAGCAGTTTCATCGCTAGCTACTGCAGTATCATTAATGTCCCCTGCAAAAACGCCTGAAACACTGAATAATATGCAGGTAATCAATAAAATAAAAAATATCTTTTTTTTCATTTTATTTGTCTCCATGTTTTTTCTATTTAAAAAAATAACTAGAAGTTAATTGATAACTTCTAGAACAATCCACTATCTTCAAGTTTTTCCTCAAAGTATTTGGACGGTTTGTCCGCTTTTTCCTTAATAATAACTGAAACAATGACAGTCAGTATTCCTATTGCAAGTAACGTTATCAATGCCGGCCAATAATTGGACCAGACAACACCCAATTGTGCTTCCCGTACCAATTTAATTGCATAAGTCATCGGCATATACGGATATATAGATTGGAAAAATTGATGCATAATCTGAATCGGATAAATTCCCCCAGTCGCTGAAATTTGAAGAACTAAAAGAACTACGGCAACACCCTTTCCAACAGTTCCAATTGCCGAAATCAACGAATACATTAATATCATGAACACCATCGATACCAGTATTGCCGAGAATATAAACAAAGGATAATTATCGATGTGCACGCCTAAAAGATGAGCCCCTGTTATTGTTACACAGGCCTGCAGTATGCTCATCACCACATAGAGTATCAATTTACCTGCATACATTTCAAATGGGGAATATTTGGTTCCGACGCTTGACTTAGGTTCAATCATGACACAGGTGATTAAAGCACCTACCCACATTGACAATACAATATAGAATGGAGCTACATTTGATCCATAGTCCGGAACTGAAAATACTTCATGCCTATCCAATTTAATCGGTGAGAAGAAATAGTCGCCGAGAAGTGTTTCATTGATTCCTGTAAGTGCTGAAAGCTGGTTTGCTGTTGCTCCAAGTGAACCTGCTGCTGTGAATAAAGCTTGAGCCGCTGCATTTCCCAGTAATTGTGCACCAGCTGCGAGACTTAATGATCCTTCAGCCAATTGCACTGAACCATCAGCCACTTGAACAGAACCATCGGCCAACTGGATAGAACCATCCGCCAACTGAACCGAACCGTCAGCCAACTGGATAGAACCATCCGCCAACTGAACAGCACCATCAGCCAATTGACTTGTACCTTTTGCAAGTTCTGAATTACTGCTTACATACTCTTTTACCGGACCTTCCGGAATTAAGGACGGATCTACAGCAGAGTCCAACTCTTCGGAACCTTGCTGAACCTGACTAGCACCCTGTTGAACCTGACTGGCACCTTGCTGGACACCAGAAGACCCCTGTTTAACCTGACTGGCACCTTGCTGGACACCGGCAGATCCCTGTTTAACCTGACTGGCACCATCCTGCACTTGACCTACACCGGATGCCACCTGACCGGCACCGTCTGAAACCTGTGCAGCTCCTGCCTGAAGTTGAGAACCTCCACTAGCCAGTTGACCTGCACCAGATGCAAGACCTTGCTGCAATTCACCAAGCTTGCCGTATGCCGCCAAGTTAATGACTTGAATAATTTTTGCATTGAGTGTTGTATAAACTGTATTTGCACCTGTATCAGTTAATTTAGTAGCCACAGGATTGGATTTAACATTTACAACATATTCCAATTTTGCCTGTTTAGGGTTGTCTTTCGTAATCGAAATAACATTTTCACTCAGGTTTTTGGGTATTACAATACCTGCATAATACTTTCCTTCATACACTCCGTCCCGCAGTTCATCTTCCGTAATAAATGTCCATTTAAATTTATCATTTTTCTTTAATTCTTTAACAAGTTCATTTCCAATATTGAGCTTTTTGCCCTCCATTGTAGTACCATTATCAAGATTTGCAATTGCAAATTCTACATTTCCCGTGTTTCCGTAAGGGTCCCAACATGCCTGAATATTCAAAAGAGCATAAAGGGAAGGAAGAATAATGATTGCAACTAAAACTATTATTACAATTGGATTTGAAAATGCTGATTTAAAATCATTCTTTATTATCTCAGCAATATTGCCTATATCTTTACTGCCCATATCATATCACCAATATAATATTTAAAAAGTAAAAGAAAGTTTTTAAAGTTTTATTGCTTAAAAACAAGCTACCACCTCAGCAAATGATTATATTAACATATTCTGAATATTTTTAAGCAATAACTATAATAACTATACTTAAACCGCCTAAAACATTAGGATTAACGCATTAACCTCCATTGGATGTTAAATAAGGCTTTACATGATATCAAAAATTATTTATCCAACAAACGGAAAAATTTTTTCAACATCAAATCACCATACTATGAATTATATAAAAAATTTTATAAAAGAGTTTCTATATCATTTATATAATTTGAAATAAAGTATAAAAAAAATAAACTTTAATCTGAATAAAAACCGTGTGCAACGGTTTAATGTTTTCAACAGAAAAAATATCAAAGATTTGAAACTTCAATTGAAGTTAAAAAAAAAATAGGATAGGTTTAGAATTTTAAACCTAATTCATAAGCTTCTTTTAATTTGTCTTCCTGTTCTTCAGCTACGATTCCTGCAGGACCTGCACTACCAGCATCAACATGTCCGATTACATCGTAACCCATAAATGTGAACGGGGAGAATTTGGTAAGTTCTATGTATTCTTTGTAGGTTCCTTCCGGTTGATTTTCAGTGAAAATCAATGCAGCCTTACCTGATAAGCTTTTATCAGGATTTTGACCTATGCTGTAGAACCTGTCAATAATCAATTTACCTTGTGCAGACATTTGACCATAATAGATAGGAGTAGCAAAAATCACGCCGTCAGCTGCAACCAAATCATCCAAAATCTTATTTCCATCATCTTTACGGACACATTCAGGATGTTCAGCACAGTACATGCATGCTTTACATGGAGCTATGTCTTCACCTTCAAGGAAATATTTAACTACTTCCCCACCGTTTTCTTCAATACCTTTTATCATTTCGTCCATCAATACGTCACAGTTTCCACCTTTACGTGGACTTGCTTGAAGTGCTATAATTTTCATTTTTTTCTCTCCGATTGTTATTAATTTACAAAACTGGAAATTAATATTTTATATTTTGTTGAAAAAAATATATAAATATTATATATCAATATTTAAATTAATTATATATAGTTAAAAATCAAAAATATTTAATAGGTGTATCCATGAATATGAAACAACTTTACGCAATACTTATTGTCTTAATTGTTATTTACGTAGGTATTAATGTAGGTGCTAACGGTTTAAATATTCTTAATTCTAATGACAACAGCAGTCCCAACACTTCATCTAATGCAGGTGGGGGAGACATTACAGTTGGTGCCGGCAGTTTTGCAAAAATAGACAATTTTGCAGATAAAAAAATCAATGACACTGCCGTAAGTCTAACCAGTAAAAATTCCAACGTAAGCCTAACTGTTGAACAGATTGACAGTTCTGTTAATGTGACCGATACATATAACAGTCTACTCAGTAGCGGGTCATATTCATCAGGTCAGGCAATTAATCAAAATGGAGTAACTGCATACTTCCTATACCACGAAGACACTAACGGCTATAGTTCTGACGTATATTTTGCTAAGGATAATCAAAACTTCAAGATTAGTGGAACAAACGTCACCTATGAAAACAGTGACAACTTCATTAATACATGCAAAAGCATTATCAATTCCCTCCATGTCGCTTCAAATAATGACGGGAAAATTAGCAGATGGTAAAACTTTAACGTAGAGAGAATCACTCTCTCAATCTAATTTTTTTAAACTAACTTATTTTAAGAGAAATATCATGAAATTATCAAAATCAAAGGTGAATTCCTATCTGAAATGTCCTCTTGAGTTTAAATTTCAATACATTGACGAAATTGAAGTTCCCCAAAACAGATACATGGCACTTGGAAGCGATGTTCATTCCATAGCCGAAAAATTCACAGAAAAATTCGGTGATGAGCTTGAAAACGTCAATACTCATAATGAACTTCTAAAAATTGCCCATGAATTAGACATTGGATATGACCTGACAGCACACATTGATAATTTGGCCTCATTTTTTGATGAAATGTTTGTTGAAAACGATTACAAACTGTTTTCCAATGAAGAGTATCTGCTCGATGAAAAAAACAGGTTTTCAGGAATTTGCGACATCATTCTGGAAGATGAAAATGGAGATTTGGTTGTTATAGACTATAAGACAAGCAAATCAAGTTCCTTTTCAAAATATCGTCTGGAATTATGCTATTACAAACTGCTTGTTGAAAATGTTTATAAAAAAGATGTGTCAAGCGTTGGAGTATTCTTTACCAAAAACGGCAGACTACGACTATTGGATGTTTGCAATGAGGAAAATAAGCGCAAGTATCTAAACCAAAATGAAATTGACGATGCAATCACCACATTACACAAGGTGAGAGACGGAATAAACAATGAAATTTTTCCGGCCAGAAAACAGTTCTTATGCAAATACTGCACATACAGACATATCTGTGAAGGATAATCCGACAGCCTTAAATATATTTTTTTAACTCCTCGATTGTTTCTAAAACATCACTGTCATCATCAAGCTGTTTCAAGTAGTTCAGACATATTTCAATGCCGTTTAAGTCATCATGCTCATAGAAATATTTTTCAAAATCATTGTAATCGACAAAACTCAAATTGAACTCTTCATAATAGTTTAGAGGATGATTATGCATGAATTCGTATCCATCATCTGTAATGGTCCCATTAAAATAATTGTTTTCATCGAGGAATCCTTTGAGAACATCCCAATTGACGTTATATGTATTTTCAGTATTCAAAACAGCATAATCAAAATCAATTCCCCCATCAATCAACTTCAAAAACTTATAGGCAACATATCGGATATCCTCCTGAAAATCATCGTCATGAGTTTTGATTGAACTGACCAAACTGTCAAACATCTCATTGGGATTGTATCTTAAGTTTATGCCACAGAAATGACAGAATCTGTCATGGTCATCAATCGGCATACTGCAGTATGGACACACATCAGTATGGGATTTTATTGATGGTTCATCGGGAACATCAAACAGATAGGCCAACCTGATGAGCAGAGATTCGTTTAAAATCATTCCTGCCTCATATTCCTCCCTAATCTGATTTTTAATCTCCAAAGCTTTTTGATGAGTCACATGAGCATCATCAATCAATGATTCTATATATGGTGACAATTCATCCCCTTCGCCTATTATCTCTTCAAGTGTATATGACTTGACCGAAAGATTGTCTTCAAGTTCCATTACAGTATTGATAAGATTTTCATCCTGATTTATAAACAGTTCCTTTAAATTATTCAAATAATCGTCATCGATTTGATTTCTCATATCCAAACAGTCATAATGGTCAATATCATAGTTCAAAGGAGAGCTATATGCAAAATGGGACTTTTCCAAATCAAGAAAATGTATGCTTGCACAGATTTTCAAATCATAAAAATGAGTGGCCAATTCCTCAGATGAATCATAGTCCACATTTGAGAGAACCTGTTCGCCGGGTATGATGAATTCAAAGGAACATGCAACAATGCTGTCAGTAATTCTTTTTGCAAATCCATATTTGACCAGCAATTCAACAACCAACCTTGTCGGCTCCACAATGCTCGGCTTGTTATGTTCTTTCATCGTTTTTGTAAGCTCTTCCAAAAACAGCCCTTTTCCTCGAAATTCAGGCAAAACATAAATATTGTTCAAGGCAGAAGTCATGAATTGTCTGGAATAATCATAGGAACAGAATCCAACTACCTTTGTATCATAAACCAGCTCCTTAAATAAGCTGCACACGGGACTTATAATAGAAAACCCTTCACGGTTCATCGAATCTGCAATGTAATCATAATTTTCGCTTAAGATTTCCATAACATCCAAAGTGTTTTCAGTCAGGTATACCTTTTGAATATTATTTTTTCTGATTAAATAATTCATGATTATACCTCAAGTATTATTTAATATATACTAAAATCATCATATTTAAACTAATCGTTTTTAGCATCATTTTTAGGTTAAAAAAAATAATTATAATTTAGATTTACCAAAATAAAGAATATACGAAGGTTTAAAATTTGATATGCCTAAAAAGTATCTTTTAATATCACCTAAGACATATTAGATATTATGAAGATTTTATTGATAGGTGCAGGTGCGGTTGGAATAGGTCTTGCAACATCAGTTGCATCACAGGGAGCAGAAGTGTCAATATTTGCAAGGGAAAAAACCGCAAAAGCAATAAGGGAAAACGGAATTGAAAGATGCGGACTGTTTGATCATTATAAAATAAAAGATGTTCCGGTTTATGAGAGATATGAAGACATTGCGAAAAATACATTTGATTATATATTCATTGCCTCCAAAACAACAGCAAACATGGAAATTGCAGAAAAGTTAAATAGTCACAAGGACATCATGAAAGATACTGCCAAGATAATCATTTTCCAGAACGGATTTGGAAACGATGAGGAATACTTGAAATATTTCACAAAAGACAGGGTTTTCTCAGCACGGGTCATTACAGGATTCATAAGACCTGAAAGACACATCAGTGAAGTAACAGTATATACAGAACCCCTCCTGCTTGGGTCATTGCAGCATGAAAATCCGAATTGCCTAAAAGAAATTGCAGACATGATTACTGCATCCGGAATAGAGTGCAAGCTAACCAATGAAGTTGACCGTTACCTGTGGGCGAAAATGCTTTACAATTGTGCCCTGAATCCATTAGGTGCAATATTGGATGTCAATTACGGCAAACTGACTGAAAACGAGTATTCAAAAGAAATCATGAATCGAATTTTGGATGAAATTTTTGAAGTTATTAAGGCATCAGGCCATTCCACACTTTGGAACACCTCAAACGAATATAAAGACATATTCTATTCAAAACTGGTTCCGAATACCTATGAACATTACTCTTCCACCCATCAGGACATTAAAAGGAAAATAAAAACAGAAATCGACTCCCTAAACGGCAAGGTTATTCGAATTGGTGAGGAAAACAATGTTGATGTCAGCACAAATAAAATAATATATAACCTAATCAAATCTATTGAAAGTGACTTCTAATTACCAATCTGATACTAAAACTTTATATAGGTTGAAATTAAAAATAGTATTGTTCATATTGTTATATACTATTTTTTTATAATATGAACAATGGTGATGGTTGAAATGAGCATTCGTTTGTATTCCTTTAGTGGTGTTATATACTTAGGTGATATTATGAGCGAACTTAAACAACTAGTGGAAAAATTCATAGAACTTGATGATGATTTAAACGAAAAGATTGAAAAGGAATTGGAAAATTCCGACGAACTTCCAGACTCCTTTGAAGAAGATAACAAAGAACAAATCGAAGAGCTTGGAGAAGTATACCATGAAATAGAACACAGCGTATTCAATGAGGAGTTCATTATTGTTTCAAATGCAAACAGTGAAGAAAATGAAGTTGTCGCTTTGATTGTCAGTGAAGAGGATGACGAGACTGAAGAGTTTGTAATTCCAGTCTATACCGATGAAAAAGAAGCTGAAGAAGCTATTGAAGTATTCAAGGAACAGTTTGCAGAAAACGAATTTGTATGCGACAAAAAAATTGGCAGTGAACTTGTGGCTGACTACTCAGATGATGAAGGATTCATTGGCCTTGCAATCAATGCACCACAATGGGACTTTGTTATAGGCGGCGAAGATGTTCATGATTGCTGTGAGTAGACATGAATCCTAAAGATTACGAAGATTATCAAAAAAATAATGTAAAGGCTTCCAAAAGCCAGCTTAAAGAGTATATCCAAGTATATGCTGATATGGCAAAAAAGCTCAAAACTGAAAATGCCGTTGAGCTTGATGCAGTCAAGGCAAATATCAAAAAGACATATCCCAAAGAGATATACTTTACATTAATTGATGAGATTGACGAACCGGTCAAATTAATTATAACCGAAACAAGCAATGAATACATTATTCCAATTTTTACAGATATGAGGGAATATGCTCTTGGAAGCGCCAAAATATCCAAATTATTTTCCGACAAGCTTGAGATGAAAGTCATAACTCCAGATGACATTTCCAAAATGGCGGAAGAGGACGAATATTTCCAGGGATTTGTAATCAATCCGCATTCCCAAAATTTCAATATGAGCAGAGACGGTGATTTCTAGTGAAATTCATTTGTCCAACAATCGGCGAGGGTCATGAAAAGGATTTTCTTGTTATGGGAAATATTGATGACTTCAGAATAGTCGCTTTTTCAGATATGGACGAATACAAGAAAGGATATGAACATTTGAATTTGAACGGATATGAACCTTGTGAAGTGTCAATGGAGCTATTCGAAGAACTTTCCAAAAACGATGATGCCTTTTCCGGCATCATTCTAAACATTCACAAAGAAAACAAATTAATCAACAAAAAAGAGATTCTAAAAGAGTCAATCATCTGAATCCTACACATTTGAAGCTCCATATCCTAACTTATTTTTTTAGAGAAACTGTTTTGACAGCATGACAATATAGTGATGATACATTTTGATTAAATCTTTACCAAAATACCCATTTCTTCTTTTAGTGCTTACACCTAATAATGACAATACAATAAGCAATGCAATGATTGGATTACCAGTCTCATATTTTTCCAAACCGGAATTCAGGATGAATCTATTCATCCGAATCCTCATTCTCTTCTTCTTCCACAACATCATCGAGATAATACTTATATCTGTAAGACATTTTAAATCCGCTTACCACTTCACGTTTTGGTCTTCTTTTGCGTTTGACGACAGGTGCGTGTGACTTTTTATATTCATCCTGGTGAGGTTTGGCCAAATTTTTATTTTCACGATAATATGTGGAATTCCTATGACGGGTATGTGGTGCTTTATATATTCGTTTTCTAAGCAATCTCCTATTGCTTGATGCACGCCTTAACACAAAAATCACTTATCTTCTGTTTCTATTTTTAGTAGCGGATTTATCTAAAGTAGCTTGAATCTCATCAATTCTTTCAACAACGACCTTTATAGCCTGTTCACCTTGACGAGTAGGATTGATACCTTGTTCAACAAGTAATGCATCCCTGATATCCCTTAATCTATCGATGGAATCGATTTTCATAATTGTACTATAAAACATTGAATAATTCCTCCATTTATAAGATAATATAAATTATGGACTTTATAATAAAAAAGTTTTTTGACGGAAAAATTATTGCCCTTTTCAGGCAATCCAAAAATATATTCATCGATATACCAATCATTAAATACCATCAAGATAAAATAATTATTATGTTTATGAGTTTAAAGGTTGTTTACCTTGCAGGAGGCTGTTTTTGGGGCGTTGAAGCTTTCATATCCAGACTGAAAGGAGTAAATCAGACAGAAGTGGGATATGCAAACGGAAGGGATTTGGCACCTACCTATGAAAAGGTATGCACAGGCAAAACAGGACATGCAGAAACCGTAAAGGTCACATACAATCCCCAAATCATTTCCCTTGAGGAAATTCTGAATAAGTTCTACATCATCATCGACCCCTATTCAAAAAACCGTCAGGGGGCCGACATTGGTACACAGTACCGAACAGGAGTGTTCTGGCAGGAGGAATCCCAAAGGCAAGCAATTTTGGAGTTTTTTGCAAAAAAGCAAAATGAAGATGAGCAAAAAATAGTTGTTGAAGTTGGTCCAATCAGCTCATTTTATCCGGCCGAAGACTATCATCAGAAATATCTTGAAAGAAATCCACAAGGGTACTGTCATGTTGATTTAAGTTTGACGGACGATGAAGAATTCAAACACCTGAGCAAGGAACAGTTTGAAATAACACAGCTTTCCATGACAGAACCTGCATTCAGCGGAGAATATGATGATTTTTTTGAGGATGGTGTATATGTGGATGTAGTGAACGGTGAAATTCTATTTTCTTCTGAAGACAAATTTGACTCAGGATGTGGCTGGCCTGCATTTTCAAAGCCCATTTCAGAAGATGTGATTACAAAAAACAGGGATTTTTCATACGGCACAACACGGGTTGAAGTCAGAAGCGCAAAATCAAATTCCCATCTTGGCCATGTATTCAATGACGGACCGGGAGGTTCCAAACGCTACTGCATTAATTCCTCAGCCCTCAAGTTCATTCCCAAGAATGAAGTTGAAGATTATATCAAAAAAAGGAAAGGTTCAAATTAAAATTAAATAGCATTAACAATAAAAGTATGATACAATGAATATGGAAGATATAAAACACCCGGAACTGAAAAATCATATCAATATGATTTATATGCATGGTGAAAACAAAAATCAGGATGCAATCGAAAAAACAGAAGAAATTATAAAGGAATACATTCAAGATAAATATTTTATAATATCAGTTGAGGATAATGAGCCTGTTAAAATCCCTTACGGCAATGACAACGAATATCTGGTTCCCATCTTTACAGATGCACTCGAATACACAAACGGAATGCAGTACTATTCACTGAATGTGATGGATGAAAACAAGGATTATATTATCGAAAAGCTTGATTACTTCAAAAAATTAAAAGAAGATCCTAATTTCTTAGGATACATCGTAAACATTGCCCGTGTAAGTTATATTATAAACATTACACTTATCTAACAGAATTTTTCTATTATTTCTTCAACTATTTCCTTAAATCTTTTTGAGACTTCATCGTCGGGATTTAATGTTGAGATAGTTGCCTCTTTATTCGGTGAATTGGAAACTGCTTCTTCTATTGGCAAATCACCCAAATATTCGATTTCCATTTCATCGGCAAATTTTTCGCCGTTGCCTTCACCAAATATATGGAGTTTTTCATCACAGTGAGGACATATGTAATATGCCATATTTTCAATAAGGCCTATTTGCTTAATGTTCATCATCTCAACCATTTTGACGCATTTCAAGACATCTTCCTGAGATACCACATTAGGGGTGGTTACCATAATTACCGCATCTGCATCAGGGATTGTCTGCAATACTGTCAATGGTTCGTCTCCGGTTCCCGGAGGGTTATCAATTATTAAAAAGTCAAGCTGTCCCCAGTATGCATCTGAAATCAGCTGCTTGATGGCACCGGTTTTTTGCGGACCTCTCCAGATGATTGGCCTGTCAATGTTGTCGATTAAAAACGCCATGGACATTACTTTCAAACCGCTGGAAGTGACTACAGGAAACATTGAATGGCTGTACTCCTGCTGTTTTGCTTTGATGAATTCAGCTTTTTCATCCTCACTTTCAAAGGTTTCCTTTGCCATTGCGTTTTCGGTTATTTCCTTAAAGGTGTCAAACTGATATTGGTTGAATTCATTTTCATATATCTCCAAACCCAACATTTTAGGTATGTTAGGTCCGTGAATATCCGCATCAAGGATACCTGTTGAATAACCTAAGCCCTGTAGGGTTTCAGCGATATTTGCTGCAACGGTGGATTTTCCAACTCCACCTTTTCCACTCATAACAACTATTTTATGTTTAATCTGACCAAGATTTTTAGCTAATCTCAATTCTTGTTCAATCATTTGCCTTTGCTGTTCGGGAGTCATTTGGCCTCCGTGACCATGATGACCGTGACCATGTTCTGGCATATATATCATCTCCAAAATATTTTTAATAAAAGTTATCTAACTAAATTTTTTACTTACCTCTTCAACGGCAAGGATTAATGGGTCTGTAACCATTGATACAGGTGGTGCGTAAGCGAATTCCATATTACTCAAGTCAAAGCAGGTCAAACCTTCGGTAATTGCCAAAGTCATGGTATCGATTCTTTCAGCTACCCTTTCTTCAGCTATGATTTGACATCCGATGATTGTTCCGTTACCGTCACAGATAACCTTGATATCCATCGGTTTGGCATTAGGATAATAGCGGGCTCTTGTAAGTGCCTGTACCTTTTGCACAACAGGTCTGATTCTATTCTGTTGAGCAAAACTTGTAGTATAACCTACAGCACCAAATTCCAATTTTCCAACTTTGGAAACCATTGAGTTTAAAACAGGATTGAATTTGGACTTTTTGCCGCAAATGGTACGAGCCAATGTTTTGGATTCACGTACTGCAGTGGTACCTAGTTGAGAAATGGTATTTGAACCTAAAATCAGGTCTTTGGATTCAACACAGTCTCCTACAGCATATATATCTTCAACGGAAGTTTCCATTCTGTCGTTTACAAGGACAGCCCATCTTCCAATTTCGCAGCCTGCCATACGTGCCAATTCAAGTTCCGCACGAACACCAGTAGCCATAATAACCATGTCTGCATCATAAAGGTCCTCATCACCAAAGCATGCCTTTTCAACTTTTCCGTCACCTATCAGTTTGGTAATAGGTTTTCCTAAAACCACATTGATGCCTTCCATTTCAAGATACTTTACCAAAATGTCAGACATGTCCTTATCAAGAGACCTCGGTACAATTTGAGGTAACATTTCACTTAAAATAACATTCAAACCCTGTTTTTTAAGGGCATATGCAATTTCAATACCAATCAAACCTGCACCGGTGACAATAGCACTTTTGGCATCCTTCATCGCTTCCTGCACTTTGATACCATCATCAATGTTTCTGATTCTGAACACTCCATCAAGCTCCACGCCCTGCATTGGAGGCACGAAAGGATTACCTCCTGTGGCTAAAACCAATTTGTCATAATCCATTACAGTCTTTTTGCCATTCTGTTCGTAAGTAACAGTCTTTTTGTCACTGTCAACTTCGGTTACTTCCACTTCTGTAATTACGTCAATGTTCTTTTTCTTATAATCTTCAGGAGTTCTCATTACAATATCATCAAATGACTCGATTGTACCTGACAATACGTAAGGAATGGCACATGGTGAATATGCCACCTTATTGTCTCTTGTGAGAACTGTAATTTCTATATCTTGATCTAATTTGCGAATATTTGAAGCTGTTGAGATTCCTCCAGCTCCACCACCTACGATTACTACTTTCATTATTAACAAACCCATTAAAGATTTATACACTATAATATATATAAAAAAATAATATAAAAAGATTAAGGTTAAGCCATGAGAAAAATTGAATTTGATTTAAAAAATAATCCATTCATTAATATGCAATCTGCCAGATATGCCATGTCTGCAAGAGTTAATGTGGAAAAGCTGTGGAATTGGTGTCATGAAAATGACAAGTCCTTTTTTGTGATGAGTTTGGGCTGTCTGATGAATGCCACAAACTCTGTGGATGCTTTGAAAAGAAGAATAATTGACGGGAAAGTTATCGAGTATGACCATCTTGATGGTGTAAGTCCAATCATGAATGAATCAAATGACACCTACCGAGAAATGAGGGTGAAAATTCCACAGGAATTTGACGATATCATCCAATGGCACGATTATGTGCGTAAAATGATATCAGACATCTTAACAGGTACCCAAGAGGGATTTTTCGTTGAAATGGAAGAGCGTGACAAGACTAACATCGCCAATTTCTCATGCATTCCCTGGGTGGACTTTGACATGATTACAAACTGTGTTGTGGATGGCAATGCCGTTCAGCCGTTGATAACCTGGGGAAAAGTAAACGAAAACCTTGAAATGAGCATATCAATAACCGTAAGCCACATATTTGTCAACGGACGTGAACTCGGATATTTCTATGAAAACGCCCAAAAGGAATTTGACAATGCCCTATTCGACTAATTTCATATTTTTCAACTCAACAATTATCCCCTTTAGTCAAAACTGATGAAAATATGAATTTGAAACAACGATAACCATCCTGCAGAAATGGAATTTAAAATCCGTCTTAATCTCCATTTCTAGAATTATTTTTTTAAACCAAACATCTAAAACAAACTTGTCAAATCGGGACGTATTAAGCCCTTAAGCAAAACAACATCCCTGAACGAACCGGTTATATTATATAGCTGTCCTATCCCTCATCAAAATAATCATGATGCTTTTGAGTTAGGTAAATAGCTACTGGTTGGTAGACCTGATTATTCCTCTGCAATAGATTCAATGTCTGTAGCCTCAAGTTTCATGATTACAGGCCTCAAACCATCATTGCATGAAACGATTGCAACACCGGGAGTCTTAATCCAGTCTGAATAATACCAGATTTCACTTGCCCCATGAGCCAGAGCAAAAACATACTGGTAGATTGCCTTCCATGCCTCATCACAGAATTTTTCAGGCTTGGCATAATCGGCATAGTATACCTCACCCTCTTTCATCAGAGGACATGTTGAAAGGCCTTCAACACCATATTCGGCCGCAAGTTCTTCCTGAAAAGTAGTCTTCAATATTGTAATCTTTACCTTTTTCATATAGAATTATTTGTTTTAATTAGTGATAATATTAATGGATAGCTCAAAGAATATTGAATTTTCCGCACTACAAGGCAAAGGAGACATATCTCACCAAACTGCGGGCTTAAAAAAATATCCCATTTTGATTTTAAAGGTTTTGATTGCCTTACCCTTGGAGTTGCTTTTGGCAGCATAATTCGTTAGCGTTGAATTTCACAATAACATTAACCTTTTTGACCTCTCCCAGTCATAAAAGTCAAAACAAATTTCCTTGTTTAGAATTTCTTATCTCCAATGAAAAATAATTGAAACTTTTGCCACAAGAAGTTTATGCTATGCACCCCAATAATTTGTTATGAGACAAATTAATTTTACAGAGAGGTATTATAATGATGAATCTTTTTAAAATAGTAGATGATTATAAAAGTGATTTTACAACCTTTCCAAGAACGTTTAAGAATTATAAATGGTACAAGCCAATATTAGTATTTGTCATAGGTCTTATACTGTATTTGGTAGTTTCAGCAATTGCCGTTTTAATACTGGGCATTTTTTCTCCTGAAGCAGCAAAAACATTCTTTATTTCCCCAGGTACAAACATACCAGGATTTGATAAGATTGATGGTGCCATTTCTGCTATAATGTTGGCTTTAATGATTCCAAGTTTATATATATCATCCAAAATTGTCAATGACAGACCATTTTCTTCATATCTGACTTCCGTTGGAGGATGGAATTGGGGAATGTTTATTAAGTCTTCAGCCGTATTTTTAATCGTTTATATCATATTTTATATTTTCGATTTTATTGTAAGAGGCATCCAATTGGATATCAAATTAACTTTAGTTTCATTATTGCTATTGATTATTTTAACTCCATTCCAATGTTTTGCAGAAGAGCTGGTATTTCGTGGCCTAATAACACAAACAGTAGGTTCCTGGTTTAGAATACCTATTATAGCAATAGTAATTCCAGCAATCCTTTTTGCATGTGCTCACGGATACAACACATTCGGTTTTATTGATGTTTTGGTCAGCGGATTGATATTTGCTTTTCTTGCTTGGTACACCAAAGGTCTGGAAGTTTCAACCGCATTGCATTCAATAAACAACATTGCAGTATTTACAGTTGCAGGCATATCAACCGTGAACATTTCCACAAATGCATCATACATTGACGGGATTGAAGGAGTAATTCTAACAATTGCATCATTTGCCGTTATCTTTTTGATTGATCGAAAATACAATTTCATCGGTTTAAATAGATGAATTTCGGTTATTCAGTTTGATGCGATTAAATGACTTATCTGCAGTTAAAACCAAGTTCATTAAGTATTTTCTGCAGATACTTCTTTTTTAAAACAAGTTCGCGCCTGTTGGCCAATTTATCGCTGTTGGGCTGAGGCACTTTTTCATTTAACCTTGATGCACCAAGATATTTAGTATCTCCTTCCCGAAGCTTATGTGCCTCACCATTATCAATAGCTTTTTTAATCTTATAATAATCCATAAGCAACACATCAAAATCATTGCTTAGATAATAAAGCTCCAAATCAGTGATTATCTCATTACAGTACCAGATTATCAAAATAGCTTCAAACTTAAACAAATCGATAAATTCAATCAGGTCGAAATAGTCCAGGTCAGCCAGTTTAAACTTAGAGGCAGGATATCTCTTGCCACAGTTCTTATAAAAATACTCCACCGGAGCAACAAAAAAAGTTGTTGATTCATTCAAGACTACATCATTGATGTTTTTTCCAATCAAGGCCTCAAATGAATCCATATAAATCTAATCCCTATCAAGTGCTGGAATACCAGTTATTCTTAATCCCCCGTAATGGGATTTGTATTTGATGTTCAATCCAATTAAAAGTGGAGTAATCTTTTCAATAATTCTTGCTTTTTCTAAAATTCCGCAGTCAATAGTTTTGATTCCAGGAATCTTGTCTATGATTTCAGCGGCAGTCGCTTTAGCATCCGCATCATCACCTGCAATCAAGCAGTCACAGTCAATGTCTTCAGGAATGTTTGCAAGGTGTGAATTAGAGATGTTACAGAATGCGCAGATTACTTTTGCACCGGTTCCTTCAAGAATTGAAGCAGTTCTTTCAGCAGCAGATCCTTCCATGAGATCTATGAATCTGAATGGTTTACCACCAATTGCAGTTTCAAGAGGCACTGTTGCATCCATAACAATTTTGTCAGTACAGAACTCCTTTATTCCTTCGATTGTTGGTTTTTGAGCAGCAAGAGGTACTGTAATTATCAATACATCTCCTTCTTTTGCAGCGTCCTCATTTGCCATACCTACCATATTGGACAAATCATAGTCTGCAAGTTCTTCTTTTGCTTTTGCAACAACATCAAGTGCTTTTTCCTCTTTTCTTGAACCTACAATCACGTCTACACCAGCAATAGCCAATCTTTCTGCAATTCCGAGTCCTTGTGGACCAGTTCCTCCAATAATACTTACTTTCATTTTATCACCTACTTTTTATCGTATAATAATCCGCCTACGAATATCAGATATTCAGGCAGTTTTCCATCTTTAGCATATTTTATTTCATAACCGAAAATGTCTTTAACAGTCTGGTCTACCTTTCCGCCTAATGATTCAATAGAATATCTCATTTTAAATGGCATTTTACATGGCATATTGAATTCCCTTGTACATCTCATACATAAGTTGCATTTACCCAAAAAGAGACCTAAGGAGTTTTCATCTTCAAGCATGTAAATTTCATTCATAAATTTGACTTTCATACGTTCAAATCTCTTTAAAATAAATTCAAGTTCCTTCTCTTCAAAGGTATGTGCCAGTTCCTCTTCGGAAAAGTCAATTTTGAAGGCAATTATCTTAAGTTTGCCGTATGAATTCCATACATCATCTACATCAAACTCAAAGGGCGGATAGTTCCAGTTATAGCCTAGCATTTCTTGCTCTTCAATGCAGAGTTTGGAGATTTCGTCGAAGTCCACATATTTTTCATAGTATTCCCCGACATCTACATCTGCCGTGAGTTTTTTAATCTCTGACATAGTTATTATTATAAAAATTGAATATTATAAAAGTTTCTATTAGATTTATCCACTAATGACCCTATTAATTTTGATTTTTTTGGAATTATAGTTAATGGATTTGTTAGTGTCCGTTAATGTTTTTTTTAAGGGTGGTGACTATTGCATTCAGCAATTCCTCATCAAATTCAATTGTTTCCTGGCATTTGAACTCACAGTATTTTGATATTCTTTCATCTTCCAAAAACTGAATGTATTCTTCCCACTCCTCATTGATTTCATCAATCATTATCTTCAAGTCGAGAATCTTATCGTTAAGTTCATCAGCTTTTCTAAAGGCATCTCTTTCAATGCCTTCAAAATCTTTTAAATCACTGCTTTGAAATTCATAAAGAAATTTTTTTGGTGCCATGATATCACATTTAGGTTTAACTAAATAGTCTTTAAACTTAAAGGTATATTAATATTGTGTTTATGAGAAAAATTGATTTAAGTTGTAAAAATTAGTTTAATATTATAAAATTTAGTTTTAATGGGTTAAGCATTTCAGAAATTAAAAAGTTATAATTAATCATCCAACAATATTCTTAATATTTCAAAATCACCTTACAATATACTGGCCCGGATTTAAAAAGTCATCCAAAAATTCCAAATCAATATCTTCAATTCCTATAAATTCATAGGTATTAATCAGATTCTTCCTAAGGTTTTTTCCAACTTTAATAAGACCAATATGCTCCTTTGTAAATATATGGGAAATCAAATCAACTGCATTGTTGAATTCCCTTTTTTGAGAGTGAACCAAGAAATCCCCCTGAACATAGCAGTTCTGGCGACCATACTTTTTGACGAAATTTTCACAGGCATTGTTTATGAAAACCTTAGGTCCTACATTAACAGTAATATCATTTAGTTTTGATGAAGCCATTTCAAGCAAAATAACTCCATTGATTATCTCATCACTCCAGTAATCTGCTTTAAATACGTTGAACTCTTCATCGTTCAATTTTCTTTCAAGGGCTTCACATGTCTTTCTAAGCTGCGGATGAAGAGTGTCCAACGGCATATCCGGAATGTCAAATCTCAATGCAATCAATTCACTGTTTCTTGATTTGAATTCATTCAGGATATCCTCCCTATTCAAATTGCGTTTGAGAGGGTAAAAATAGTCTTTTTTATTGTCGGAAAATATGTAATTTCGTGCGGACTGTATGAATTCAGCCATCTTATCCAGCCTTAATGCAGCACCGACATTTCTTTTTTCATCAGTCGGATCGATTACAATCAAAGAATCATTGAATTGGTCGGCTGTTCCATATTCTTCAAGGTCTATTATTTCACCAAACTTCCAGTTGAGGGCAGCTTTTAGGGCATTTTCGAAATTTCCATAATTAATAATCAGAAGCTCACACAGATACCCTGCAAATCCACCTACCTTAAACTCAGAGCCATAAGTTCCAGTCATTGCCATGAAACGTTTCAGGAGCAAAACTTCATCATCTTGACCTTCTTTTAAATTTTGTTTGACATATCGTGTATGAAGAATTGTCCTGTCAACCGCCGATTTGAGTTGACTTCCATCTTCGATAGCATAACATGGCACGATATCAACTTCACATTCACCAATATGAGTTGTGACATAGGGGTGTGATGCGAAGTGATGCTCTGCAACACCGTCAAACTCATCACAGCATGCATGAGCCAAATCAAGACCTGTTTTTTTTAAATATTGTTTATCAGTACCCAATGGAAAGGCTATGAAGATATCAATGTCTGACTTTCCTTTAAGTGCAGTGTTTTTGGCAACGGAACCTACCAAATTGACTTTGGCATCAATATCATTACCGTCACACATATCCTGCAGAAAGTTCATTATTGAAGATGATACCTCATCAATATGATTTTTTTCATCTTCAGTAGGTTTGATATCTTTCAAAATAGTTTCATAATCCATAGAATCACAATTCAAATATATTTATATCATCGTAAATTGGTCCAGATGGCTTTAAAGTGGATTTTTTAAGAATAATCTTGTCAACACACATCTCACCAATTTCTACATCACTGAAAGTTTCTATTTGAGACTTAACTTCTTTTTTGTTTTTAGCTGATTTCATTCGGCCAATTGTCAAATGAGATGAGAATCTTTTATCTGCCTCAAATCCAAGTTTTTTGAATTCAACATCCAATTTATCATGCAAGTCTTTCAAGGTTCCGTCCTCTTCGATTCCAATCCAAATGACCTTAATGTGATTTTCATTTGGAAATGCTCCGCAACCCATGATTTTAATGTTGAATGGATGGAACTCAGATACCACATTTGATATCTTTTCTGAAAGCAAATCGATGCCTTCCACATCAATATCTCCAAAAAACTTTAAAGTCAAATGAAGGTTCATCAAATCCACATACTTGATGTTTGCATCTGTCTGTTTGAAATTTTTAATTATTCTATTGATTTTGGGTTTTAAATCATCATCCAAATCAATTGCAAGAAAAGCTCTGATTTCAGGCATTGAATCTCCTCATTGTTCTATAATTGTTTCATCAATAGCTATTCCGAAGTGGCGAGCACTGGTTTCAATATATACTTTTACTTTATCGCCCGCCTTTACATCAGCTACAGATAAAGGTTCATCGTTTTCATCAACAATTCTGATTGTTTCAGCATTTTGAAGCAATGTACGTATGGTTTGACCTTCATACTCAGCCTCTATCAATATCAAAGGCCTTCTTTCAATCTTGCTTCTTCCAACATATGCTGTTCTGGTTTCACCAAGAGTGTTTACAATCAACACTTCATCTCCGGCAACAAGTTCTGAGAGATATCTTGTCTTGTTTCCCGGAACCATCACATATGCCTGAACAGGTCCTGCATTTACTCTGAATGGACGTGAAGCCACATATTCACTTTCCAATGATTCTGAATGAACCAAAAACATGGATTTTGAATAGGAACCTATCAGCATTCCCTCACCTGGTTTCATCATGTCTGTTGTATCGACACAAACCCTGTCTCCTGAGCCTAATGGTTTTACATTGGTTACTGTAGCAACTTTCAATTCATACTTTACTTGTGAAGCTTTAACAACCTCTTCAGCTATCTTTTTGGTTTTATTGAAGTCATTAGCTTCAAATATAACACCATCTGTACCATGCTCCAAGGTTTCAAGTGCAACACGTGCCCCGTCAATGTCCTGTACTGCAGCAAGAATATTTACGTCAACCTTTTGCAGATCAGCAATGATGTTTTCAAGAGGAATGATTGTCCAGTCTGTTCCGACAAGAATAATGTAGTCAACAATTGATCCCAATTTTACAGCCAATTGTTCATGAGCCTTATCTGTGATTTTAATATATGCGCATACACTTTTTCCTTCGCTTTTTGCCTTTTTAGCATTTGCAATGTCAACTGAATCTGTGAAGTTGTCTTTCAGCTCTACAAATCCGTCTCCTTCACCGTTAATACCCACTAAATAGATATCTGCATCGTCAGAATTTGCAATTATCTTTACATTACCAAGTTTTCTGATTTGTTCTATGTCATCTAAATCAAGAACATGGTCAATTCCTGATTCAAGTGCAGTAGTAATCATTTCCTTTTTATCATCCCACAATTCATCAGGAGTGCTTATCCAAGCGAATTTGTTTTGCATGCAATCACCCTATTTTAAGAATTTTAAAGCTTCATCCACTTCAAGGTCATTGTGAACTACTTCTGCAATAGCTCTTGTAATTTTGCCAGGGTTTTCTGCCTGGAACAAGTTACGTCCGAATGCCACTCCAGCACCGCCGACTTCAAGAGAATCCTTAACCATCTGCAATAATTCCTCATCAGTTTCCACTTTTGGACCGCCTGCAATAACAACAGGTACGATTGCTCCTTCTACAACCTCTTTGAAGGAATCAGGGTCTCCAGTATAATTGGTTTTGACAATGTCCACTCCAAGTTCAGAACCTACACGTGCTGCATGTTTTACAAATTCAACATCATGCTCGTTTTCAACTTTTTGTCCACGTGGGTACATCATTGCAAGTAAAGGCATTCCCCAGTAGTCACATGTTTCAGCGATTTCACCTAATTCCTGCAACATTTGGCTTTCTGTATCTGAACCTAGGTTTACATGAATGGATACTGCATCTGCTCCAAGCTGAATAGCTTTTTCTACACTTGTTACGATTACTTTATCATTTGGATCCGGTGCAAGAGAAGTACTTGCAGACAGGTGTACAATAAGACCTATGTCTTCACCGTAACCCCTGTGTCCTTGTTGTACGATACCTTTGTGCATCAATATTGCATCTGCTCCACCCTGTGATATGCTTTCTACAGTTTTATCCATATCGATGATTCCTGGAATTGGTCCGCTGGATACACCATGATCCATTGGTGCTATTACAGTTCTTTTAGTATTTCTGTTAATGATTCTTTCTAAACGAATCTTTTTACCTATCATTATATTAAGCCTCTTATTAACTTATGATTTATATTTTTCTTGATTAACATATATAATATTAATTGTACAAATCTCGACAATCATTTAAAAAATACTCTATTAATTCTGAAATATGATTAAAAAATTAGAGCCTATAATAAACAGGAATGTAAGCTTATGAAACCATAATATCAAAATTCATTGATAAAAATAATAAAACATATACAAGATATGCTAAAAAAAAATTAAAAATTTAAAAAATCATCAAAAAATAATGAACCTTTAGGACTTTTACGTATATCATTGAAATTATTACATACATGATTCAGTAAAAATTCGCCCTTTTCAGTGATTTTATAGAATTTTACTTTTTTATTATCCCGAAGTACGTCATCCCCAGCTATTAAACCATTGCCTTCCATATCTTTTAAGATAGGATACATCTTACTGGGATTGGACTTTTTTAAATTACCTGAACTAATTAAAACTTCAAAAATTTCTGAAAATTCCTTTGAAATATTGTATCCATGAATAGGACCGTAATGTTGTATAATCCACAACATTAAAAAACGAGAAATTCCATTAACCGTATGTGTAACAATCTTGTCATTCTTAATAAACTCTGAATACTCATTATTTTTAATACTACTCATTTTATTCGCCTGAAAAATATAAAAAAAAGTTAAAAAAATTAAATTAAATTTTTTAAACTTTTAAATACACAACATTTACTTTGAGAAGGGTATATCTATTAGGATAATCCTCTTCAGGCATTTCCCATCTGCCGTCATCAAAATCACAATTGTCTACTTTAGTTATTATTTTGCCAGTGTATTTATTCTTGAAATAGAATATGGCTTTAGTAATTATAGTATGTTTTGATTTCTTTTTAAAGATTACCTTTACTTCCTTTTCATCAAAATCATATATGTGTTTAAGGGCAATTATATCTTTGGTTTTTAAAACTTTACTGGACTTTGATTTAAGAACTGTAGAAAATTGCTTTCCTATTATGATTTTAGATACTTTGTAAATTTTATATCTCTCATCTGCTGAAGTAATTACCACCTTATGAGATCCAGGCTTTAAATTTTTAGTATTGAATTTAGCAATACCTCTATAATTGGTTTTAACAATGTATGTTTTACTTTGAGAGCCTGTGTAAATTTTTAATTTAACCTTTACGTTTTTAATAGGAATATCATCATCGTATCTGTTTTCAATTTCTATCTTAAAATATTTATTAGATTTGTATTTAAAAGCTACTTTATCCGCTTCGGTTTTGGTTGCTATTTTTTTGATAGGTTTTGGTTTGCTTACGACAGGTTGTGGATTACTTTGAGTATTTGTAGAAGTAGTGTTTTCTTTTGAATCAACCTTAACGGTTGAAGAAGAGTTTGTATTATCAGAAACATCATTTGATGAATTTTCTAAATCAGTTATAACCTCATTGATTGAATCAGAACCAACAGAAATTTCTTCAGGTTGATCTGAAATGTTCGTCGAATTTAAATCACTTGTTGCAGATATTGCAGACATTGTCACGAATAGACATAACAATACTGCAAATACTATTGAAATTTTTTTAATGTTCATGGTTAATCTCCCCTTAAAATATGAAAAATCATATTGCATAGTAAAATATATAACACATTTAATATTTAAATAGGTATTATAAAATTTGATATACAAAATATGAAATTAATCATTTTTTTAGGGAAGGAGTCCATAAATCAAATTCCTTAATCAATGGAGGAATTCCCGAATCGTTATATGAATCTAGATATCCATCTTTGGACAGATATTCTTCACCACTGACTTTTGATGAATTTACAAATTCCAAAAGTCCACGATTTCTAATAACAGTATGTTTTGGCTTGAAAGTGGATGACCATATGTAAAACACCTTGAAAACAGTATCCGGATGATATCCTCCACCCAAATCAATTGCCAATACATCACACTTCTGAACTTTTTTAAATGCTTCGGCTAAAACTTCATGACGTCTTACATCACCCGAGATAAACTCAACATTGTCAAAATCATCCATCACGCCAACAGCCTCAGGAGAATTGTCAATGGCCACCACATTGCAATCTGAAGAAAATAATTGGGTCGTGCCTCCAAGATGACAGCCCAATTCAATAACCGTATCTCCGACATTGACCAGGTCTGTCAAATCCTGACGATATTTTTTGATGTTGTAACTTAATTTAATCATAAACGATACCCATGTTGTTGAGTTCACATATATGTAAGTCATCAATGTCTAGTTTTTTAAACACATCTTCATCATATGCAAAAGCAAATACAGTATTTCCAAGCATTGCCATTGAACTACCCAAAATATCACTCGAAGAATTAAAATAATCAACTAAATTTTTAACATCGTCTGACATTAATTTTGTCTCGTTTGAAAATTTGTTGGAAAAGGACAAAAAATTCTCCACTGTAGGTTCCTTTTCAAACAATTCCAGATATTTCAAACCAGCTTCAGAGAGTATCTGTTTGTGGTGAGAATCACGAATTATATCTGCAGTATTGATTGAACTAAATGTCTTGTATGCTACAAATACATCCTGTCTAAATGATTTAATTTCACCAATGCCCGGAGCCCCAGATTTGGTTCTCAATACCAGGCCCTGACCAGTTTGGGCAATGACATCACCTAGTCCACCACCCAAATTTATTTCTGACATATGGGCAATCTGACCACATAACTCTTCAGAATACCCTAAATCGAGAAATTCATTTATAGCCAATGTTAAACTAAATGCAGAAGCGGCAGATGTTCCAAAACCCGCGCCAATCGGAAGCTGTATGTCCTGTGTGATTTTGAAGGAATCGTCGATTTCCAAGATATTTAAAACCTCATCAATTACTGTCTCATCACCCTGATTGACATCGATGATTAATTTGTCTGCAGGAGATATTGTGGTTCTAACACCTTTGGAAAGCAGAAATCCCACTCCACAGGATCCGTTTTTTAAACTTACATCATGATTTTCGATATTGAAAAAGCCTGTAATGTGTCCGGGAACAAAAACTGATTTATTCATAATTATATTTATTGTCTTTCCAGTTAATTAAAACTTTTGACCTATTTCATAAGCCTTTTAAAGGTCTTCTTCAGCCTTATCAGCATCTCCAATGAATTTAACACCTGCAACTTCCAAAGTTTCGATATATTCAAGTTCAGTGTTGTTCATGAATGGCTGGGCCTCAGTAAGTTTAATGTATGGCTCATAGATATCCTTATCCGGGAATGCATGGGTAAATATCATGGCTGCCTTTCCATTGAACTTTTTATCAGGATTATTGAAAATGGAATAGAACCTGTCAATGACTGTTTTTGCCTGTGCTGTCATTTGGCCAAAGTAAATTGGGGAAGCAATAATTATGCCGGCCCCTTCTGCAAGTTGATTGATGATTTCAGCACCATCATCATCAAATCTGCAGTCCTTACCTTTAGCACATATTTCACAGCCGCTGCACGGATTAATGTCCAATCCGTTAACATAATATTTGATAACTTCATGACCCTTGTCTTCACAGCCTTTAATCATTTCATCCAAAACACGATTTGTATTGCCTTTTTTCTAGGACTTGCCTGTATAGCTAAAATTTTCATTTGAACTACCTCGACTTTGGAGAAGTCGAGGATTCTTACTTCACGGGCTGTATACTCTAATGAGTATAGGATTACCGTGCTATCCCCCTCGTCCCGAAG